>JAHFCH010000074.1 GCA_023249635.1 Fibrobacterota bacterium | reverse complement strand
GGACCGACGCCAACCCCGGCTGCGACCACGACCGGAAACCAGGCGACCGGAAACCAGGAAAAAAGCGAAAAGCCCCCACGCACGCGCATAGCGCCCCCTACGATGTCCCGACCACCCGCGCCCAATGTAGTGGGAGACCGGATCAAGCGATAGGCGATTAGGAATCCCCAAAAGGCGAAAAACGTCAAGGGACCTTTCCCTAAATCGCGATCTGCTTATCCCAAAAACCGGGTTTGACCCTTTACCAGCCGATACGGAAACGCTTTGCGAACACGCGCGATCTATATTTCCCGGGAGCCCCTGTCCCGTCCTGATTACGCACATAGCCGCCGGGTACTCCCGTCGGAATTTACCCAAAGGATTCCCAGTGAAATCCCGATCCAGCCTCGTCGCACACTACACTCTCGCCCTCGCAGTTGCCGCTTTTGGCCAAGCGCCGCCCACCAGCCTGACCCTGGACGCGAAGCTGCGCGACTTCATCGAGATCAATGACAAGGGTGTCACCCCCACCCATCCGGATTTCAACAATGATGCGTTCCTGGATTGCGGCGTGACGCCGGGCGGTGTCATGGGCGTACCGGGATATGTGAATCCCGCTGTCGATACAACCAACCTGCTTGACCTGAAATTTCCCGATGATAATCGGGGGCCGATCCTTAAGGCAACCAAATTGCCGAACCGCGCGAATAATTCATGCTTCACGGATGCGGCGCATTTCAACGACTGGTTCAACGACAAGAAGGGGATCAACCGCCCCTTCATGACCACGCTCACCTTCAACTCGGTGGGTGGCGGGGTCTACCAATACAGCGATAACACCTTTTTTCCCCTCGACAACAGCGAAGTCGGCAAGCTCAAGCCGGTGTTCGCCGCGCCGGATAACGTCACCTACGGGCAGATCAACAATAAGGATACATGGGGCGGCGACGCCAGCCAGCACAATTGGGGCTTCACCATGGAGTTCCACGCCAACTTCACCTACCTCAAGGGCACGGCCCAGAACTTTTCTTTCACGGGCGATGACGACGTCTGGGTTTTCATCAACGGGAAGCTCGTGATCGACCTGGGCGGATTGCATTCCGCCGGAACCCAATCGGTAAATCTCGACGTAGCCGCCGGTACGCTGGGCCTGGTCAACAACGAGAGCTACAAGCTCGACTTCTTCTTCGCCGAGCGGCATACCGACGCCTCCAATTGCATGATCACCACCAGCCTGCAGCTCACCACCGATCCGCCCAAGGTCGCCACGCCTACCGCCAACCCGAAATCCACCTCTTTCAACTCCGTCCTACCCGTAGCGCTGGCCGACGCGACGCCGGGAGCCGTGATCCATTACACTTTGGATGGCAGCACCCCGGACAGCAACAGTACGGTATACGATCCCGCCAAACCTATCTCCATCATCGCCAAGACCACCATCAAAGCCGTCGCGTACAAGCCCGGATGGGTCCATAGCGATATAATGACGGAGGTTTACACCAAGAACGCGTTCGCTTCGACCCTGGAAATCCTCGATCAATCGGGGAATCCCCTTACCGGCGGCTACCTGACCGAGCGGAACACCGCCTATACCATCCGGGTATCCACCACCCAGGCCGGCCTGGGAGCGATAACCCCGGCGGCCAAGACCCAGACCGCGACCGATACGGAATCGCCTTCCCTGGCTTTGCCTGCCACCCCCGGCGACGTGATCGTGTATACGGGCACGGTGCCTTTCCTGATCGGAACCGCTGCAGCGGACGGCAAAACGGAAGCATCCGTGTATGATTCCCTGACGGTGACCTGGACCAATCCCAAGGACCCCGCCGATGTGGCCGTGAAGAAGGTGGAAGTGCGTCCATATCCGAAACAGGCCCTGGCATATTTTTCATCTAACGCGGCCGGGACCGATACCGTCGATCAATACCTGGGCACCGAGACCACCCTGTATTTCTTCGTCCTCGATCAGGTATTGCGCCCCGGGCTGAAGCCGGTCGCGAACTTCGAAACCACGCCCAAGAACGGCAGCGGCCGCTTGAAGGATACCGAGGCCTTCGACATGGAGGTCGTGGCTCCGGGGAAATTCCGGGTCGCGATTCCCGTGGACCTGAATCCCGTGAGTGCCGCAGGCGACAAGAAACTGCAACTGGCCATCGAGGATCTGATCAAGGGCACCTACAGCGACCCCATGGATACAGAAGCCCCGGCCATCGCCAATGCCGGCTTCGGCATCGCGCCTGAACTGGATGCGTCGTTGCAATTCACCGACAAGGATTTCAAACCCTTGGCGGCGACCGATTTCTGGAGCCCGGCGAATGGCGCCTTGTACCTGACCTATAAGGACGATTGGGTGAGCGGCACCATATTGAAAAAGACCGTGACCCTGACCATCGCCAACAACGGCGGCAAAGCGGGCGGGGACGCGGAAACCTTCACCCTTGATCTGATCCTTGCCAAGCATTCGGGATCGACCGGGGTTTGGGAAGGCTCCATAAAGCTGGCCGACCGGCCCTCCATCAAGAAGAACAACGATACCGCCGAGACGTATATCCTGGGCGATGTACAGGCCTCGGCGGCTTCGCATAGCAAGGCCGGGATCGCCGGCGCAGCGGTTACCGACAATGTGCAGGTGGCCTATCCGAATCTGGACCCGCTGATCGGGGTGGAAAGCCCCAAGGGCCCCTCGGTCCAGATAGGCCGTAGCGATACCTTGCTCAAGATCACCATCAAGGATCAGAGCCTCTCTTCGGCGCGGGATACCCTATACGCGACCTTGTCTTGCAGCGAAAGCAAAGACATCATCGTCAACGTCATGCTCATCGAAAAGGCCGACGCGCCGGGGCAATACGAATCCGTCTTCCTTTCCAAGTCGGAAGGGGCCCAGGTAGTGGACGGCGTGCTGCAATGCAAATCCAAGGACTATATCAAGGTCACCTACCAGGATCCGGTTTACGGCGATCCGAAAACCGTGCAGGTGCTGATTGATAATCCCGTGACGACGGGGCTGAAATTCACGGCCACGGCATCCGATACCACGCCCATCAGCGCGGTAACCGAGGGCGGGACCAATACCTTTTTCACCATCATCACCGCCAAGAGCCCGACGGTGGACAAGCGCGATACCATCATGGTCACCTTCACCACGGCGCAGGGCGAGACGGAAACGCTGCCTGCGGTGGAGACGGGCGCTTTCACCGGGGAATTCCTCGTTGAGGTTCCCTTCGGCTTCGTGACGGCCAAACCCGTTGCCAACGGAAAAGTTGAAGGTCAGATAACCCCGCAGCTAACCGACAATCGCGTAACGGTTACCGCGACGGTAAATGTCGACGGCAACATCACGAAAGAGGACATCAAGCTGGTGGCGGCTTACCTGCCCATCAAGAAGGCCTACATCAAGGATAGCGATGGCGATGGCCGCGCCGACAAGGTCTATATCGTGTTCGAGAAGAACCCGGGGCGTTTGCCTTCCTCGCTGGAAGCGCAGTGGAACGATACCCTGACATCAAAAACCGCACCCGCAGGGAAACTTTCCTTCCTGAACTCCGATTCCCTGATCGTGGTCGCCGACTTCACGGATCCCCCCTTCGGTGCGGATCTCACCTCCATCGCCGCCAATCAGACTCCGCGGGCCAAACTCCCTTCCGATCCCTTCTTCGCGGGACAACGGCCTGCCATCGACGATTCCATCGGGCCCGTATTGGTGTCGGCAATAAAGAAGCCGGCGAACCTGAACGCCCTGGTTCCCAATGATCCGTCCTTCACCATGGATACCCTCATCGTCACGGTTTCCGAACCGATCAAGTCGGCCACCGATTTCAAGGAGATGCTGAAGTTCGCGTCCACCTGCAACGACTACGCCCATGCCGTCAGCATCGTCGCGGCCAACAACCCTACCGCGACCCCCGGCAAGCCCAACGAGTACATCATCATCGTCGACAATTCGGCGCACGTGGTGCCCCAGGCCGGCTATTGCGTATTCCTGGCCGTCGAACCCGGAAAGATCACCGACCTGGTGGGCAATCTGCCTCCCAAGCATGGCGAAGTGCTCACGGGGGAAAACGGCGTCAATCGCATCCAGGTGTTCCGCGGCTTCCCGCCGGTGGCCGGGCTCGATCCGAACAAAGCCACCTTCCAGGTCGCCGTGCAGGATTCCCGCGACACCACCAAGGGCGGTTATTCCAAGGTGGTAAACGGATCGTGGGAAGTACTGTGGTTCCCGCCTTTCGGATTCGATGAGAATAACCCGAGCGCTTTCGATCCGTATAAAGCCACGCTCGACCAGTTGCCCAGCACCGGCTCCGGCGAAGTGGCCCAGGCCCGACCCATCAAGGGCAACGTAAGCGCGGTACAGGTTATCTCCACGGCTCCCTATATCGCGCAGATTACGATCTTCGATATCTATGGAAACTTTGTACGCAAATCCACCCAGGTATTCGGCGGTCACGGTGAATTCCAAAATGCGAACCGGGTCGTACGCAAGGGCCTGGTAAGCTATCTGGTGTGGGACATGAAGGACTCGAAGGGACAGATTGCCGGCAACGGTGTGTATGTCTGGAAAGTGCGGTTCGCGTTCAAGGGCGGGAAGCAGGAAGTGCAGTATACCCGCACCGGGCTGATGCGCGCGAAATAATCCGTATTCGGATAGACTACGGAATCACATTGCTCCCGGAAGTCCGAGAGCAAATAATGCATGGACCCGGGAGCTTCCTCCGGGGCCGCAGCCAAGGGGGCGCCAGACTACGTCGGCGCCCTTTCTGTATGTATTCGGCGTATTTCCTGTACAAAACCAGCGTTCAGCGCGGATAATCAAACCCTTGGGGGTGGGTAACTTTCCTACTTTTCCCGCCTGGGGAAATTTCCAGTCCGTTTCCATGGGTTAGCGCGCATCCGATACCGGTATTTGAGGTCGCTTTCCCTCTAACGTGATTTGGGCATTTCGCCTATATTTCATTGGAATTCGGGAGGCGCGTCCTGAAAACATCTCCAAAAGGAACCACGGTGAAGTCCAAACACTTCCTTAGCATTGCTCTCGTACTGGGATTCACCTTGCTGGCGCGGGAAAACCCCTTCGCACAGGCCCAACCGAACACGCTTCGCCTCACCTCCAAGGTGCGCGATTTCCTGGAGCTGCCGAACGCGGACGCGGCTAATCCAGGCAAGGTCAATTTCCATCCCGACTTCAACACTTACGGCGGTTGCTCCCGGACGGGATACGTCGATGCCGTCATCGATACCCTCGGCGATGCCGATGTGGTGAACTTCCCCAACGATAACCGTACGCCCAAGCTGCTCAACCGCGTCGCAAACTGCTACGAGAGCATCGATCGATTCAATCAGTGGTACAACGATCGCGATGCGACCATCAACCGCAGCTTCCTCTATGACCTGGTCTTCCACCGCAATGGCGTGATGTACGAATACGCCAACAGCAATTTCTTCCCCCTCGACAACGATTCCCTGACCACCAACGATCCCGGCCTCCCCGGACAGAAGATCACCCGCCCCTTGAAAGGGGCCAACACCACCACCTTCGGCCACCTGAACTTGAACGACGCCAACCTGGCCAAGCACAATTTCGGATTCACGACCGAGTTCCACGCCACCTTCACCTACATCGCGGCCGACGCCACCCATCCCGCCCAGGTTTTCAATTTCACCGGCGATGACGACGTATGGGTATTCATCGACGGTAAGCTCAAGATCGATCTCGGCGGCGTGCATTCGGCCTTGACCCAAGGGATAACTCTCGACAACGCCACCGCAACGGCCATGGGCCTCGTCAACGGCAAACCTTACATCCTCGATTTCTTCCTGGCCGAACGGCATATCACCCAATCCAATTGCCGCATCACCACCAGCCTGGTCCTCGAGACCCAGAAGGTCTCAGCCCCCACCGCCGACCCCGCGGGCAAAGCGTTCAACTCCCTGCTCGCGGTCAAACTCGCCACCGTCACCCCGGGCGCGACCATCTACTACACCACCAACGGCGCCACCCCGGACAGCACCAGCACCCCTTACGACCCGGCCAAGCCCATTTCCATTACGGGCACCACCACCTTGAAGGCGATCGCTTATAAGGCGGGCTGGCAGAAGAGCGAAGTCATGACTGAGGTCTATACCAAGAACTTTACCGCCTCCATCCTGGATATCCTGGATCAGAACGGAAATCCCCTGGCCGGCGGTTACCTGACCGAACTGAACACCGCGTATACCATCAAGGTTACGACGACGCAGGCCGGATTGAATTCCATCAGCACCAACGCCACCACCAAGACCGCCGGGGACGCGGAAACCGTGACCATTTCCAACCCCTTGCCCGGAGCCGACAATTTCGTCTTTTCCGGTACCGAGCCCCTTTCCATCGCCGTAGCCGCGAACGGGGACGGCAAGAGCCAAGCCGCGACCTACGACAGCCTGATCGTCCGCTGGGTCAATCCTTCGGACCCGACCAAGGACATCGCCGAAAAACGGGTACTGGTTCGCCCGGCCCCCAAGCAGGCGCGCGCCTACTTCTCCACCCTGCTTGACGGCTCACTGCCCACGGACCAATTCGCAGGCACCGAGACCACCATTTACCTCTTCGTCGTGGACCAGGTGCTGCCGGCCGGAGCCAAGCCCCAGGTGACCATCGTTACCACGCCGAAAATCGGAAGCGTCGGCCGCACCAGCGATGTGGAGACATTTGACCTGGTCGCCGTTCCCGGCTCCCCTGGCCTGTACCGCATCGCCATCACGGTCGAGAACAATACCGTCAGCGCCAAAGGTGATAAGAAACTACAGCTTTCACTGGGCGACCAGATCACGGGTACCTATAAGGATCCCGTGGATACCGAGGCGGATGCGGTCGCGAACGCCGGTTTCGGCATTCCGCCGGAAATCGACGCCCAGCTGCAATTCACCGACAAGAACTTCAACGTCCTGCCTGCCGGCGTGTATTACAGCCCGCTCGAAGGCGCCCTCTACCTGCAGCTCAAGGACGATTACGTGGCGGGTTCCATCGCCACCAAATCCGTCGCCATTACCATCGTGAATAACAGCGGCAAAGGCGCCGCGGATCAGGAAACCTTCAACATCACCCTGAACCTGGCCAAGCATACCGGCTCTACCGGCGTATGGGAAGGCTCCATCAAGCTGGCCGACCATCCGGCCATCAAGAAGAACAACGATACCGCCGAGACTTATATCTTGGGTGAGGTGCACGCTTCCGTCACTTCCCATGCCAAGGACGGCGCCCCCGCCGCCCTCGCCTCCGATGACCTGCTCGTGGCCTATCCCAATCAGGATGCCGTCATCAAGATCAACGGCCCCGGAGGCGACAGCGTCTCGGTTTCCCGAAACGATTCCACCCTGATCATCACCATCAAGGATCAGAGCATCTCCACCGCCAAGGATACCCTCTACTTCAATCTCTCCTGCGCCCAGAGCAAGGACGTAATCGTCAACGTCATGGCCATCGAAACCTCTCCCGGCGTCTATGTCTCGACCATCATCGGCAAAACCGAAGGCGCTTTGCTGGTGGACAACGTGCTGCAATGCAAGGACCGCGACTTGATCAGGGTGAGCTATGATGACCCGGTATACAAAGACAATAAAATCGTGGAAGTGCTGCTGGATAACCCCGTGACCGCGCGCCTGTACTTCTCGAGCAAGGCCGATGGATCGGACGAGATTACCCGCGTGGATGACTTGAGTTCGGACTTCTTTTACGCCGTGGTCGTGGCCCGCAGCCCCAATGTGGCCGCGGTGGATACCTTCTCGATAACCTTCACGACCGCCCAGGGCGAGACGGAAACCTTCAAGGCCATCGAGACCGGCCCCTATACGCAGAAGTTCATCGTCAAAGTGCCCTTCGGATTCGTAACTACCGGCATCGGACCCAATAACGGCGCGCTCGAAGGCAAAATCACCCCGACCGAAGTCAACAACCTCATCACCGCGAATGGTAAGGTGACCGTGGAAGGCACCGAGTACCCCAAGTCCATCGACCTTATCGCGGGATATGCGCCCATCAAGAAGGCCTACATCAAGGATACCGACGGCGACGGCAAGGCCGACAAGGTCTATATCGAATTCGACAAGCGCCTGGGCCGCTTGCCGACGGATGTGATTGCGCAATGGAACGACACCACTTCGGCGGGCAAGACCGCCACCGGCGGCAAGATCAGCTTCCTGAACGCCGATTCCAACATCATCGTGGCGGATTACCTGTTGAACGAGTTCACGGTGGGGCTCACCTCCCCCGCCGCGGGCCAGCAGCCCAAAGCGACCTTGCCCAACGACGCGCTCTTCAAAGGGCAGAAGCCGGTCATCGAGGATTCCATCGGGCCAGTCATCATTTCCGCGGTGAAGAAGCCGGCCAATGCCACGGTCACCAACGACCCCAGCATCAACCATGATACGCTGGTCGTCGTGCTTTCGGAACCGCTCAAGACCGCCGACTTCCGAGAGATGATCAAGTTCGCCAGCAGTTGCAATGGCTACGGTCATGCCGTGACCGTAGTCGCGGTCGAGGCCAAACCCAACCCGAACAATCCCAACGAATACATCATCATCGTCGACAACAACGTGGGCGCGTCCCCGGGCGTAGGCGATTGCGTCTTCATCAACGCCGACCCCGGCAAGTACAGCGATATTCCCGGCAACGTTCCTCCCAAGTACGGCGTGGAACTTAAAGGCGCCAACGGCAAGAAGCTGGTGCAATTGTTCCGCGGCTTCCCCCCGGTTGCCGGTCTGGATCCCAACCTCGCGGTCTTCCAGGTCGCGGTACAGGATTCCCGCGATTCGACCAAGGGCGGCTACGCCAGCGTCGACCCGCTTACCGGCAAGTACGCTGTGAATTGGATTCCGCCGGCCGGCTTCGATGCCACCAACCCGAGTGCCTTCGACACCTATCTCAACGGCCATCCGGTTACCCTCGATCAACTGCCCTCCGGTACCGCGGAAGCCACCGACCCGGTCGGCATCCCGGAAACCATCAGTGCCATCCAGGTGGTGACCACGGCACCGTACATCGCGACCGTGACCATCTTCGACATCTACGGGAACTTCGTCCGCAAATCCATCCAGGCCTTCGGCGCCCATGGCGAAATGCAGAATGACAACCGCATCGTCCGCAGCGGCAAGGGCGGCCGCGTCAGCTTCCTGGTCTGGGACATGAAGGATGCCCACGGGCAGATGGCCGGCAACGGCGTCTACGTCTGGAAGGTCTCCTTCCAGTTCAAGGGCGGCAAGCAGGAAGTGCAATACACCCGCACCGGCCTGATGCGGAAGCCGCACCGGTAACGGCTAAGGTACCGGAAAAAGAAGAGGCCCTGCGAGAGCGGGGCCTTTTTTTATTGGGTGAAGAGTTGAAAAGGTTTAAGGTCTAAGGTTTAAGGGGTGGATCTTTATTAAGGCCAAGCGACCCACCCCACCTTAAACCTTAAACCTTTTCCGCCAAACTCCGCAGAAACAACCCCACCGCCCTGCCCCGATGGCTGATCACATCCTTGATCTCCCCAGGCAACTCTGCGAAGGTCTTGTCGTAACCCTTAGGTACGATCACGGGATCATACCCGAACCCTCCCCCGCCCCGCTCGGCCTGGATAACTTCGCCTTCGCAAACCCCTTCGAAGAAGGCGGCCTCGCTCCCGGGGGCCAGGTAGCAGAGCATGCAACGGAAGCGCGCACGGCGGTCAGCCTGGCCCTGCATGGCCTTCAGGAGCTTGGTGCGGTTCGCGACCGCCTTGGGGAGCGGCTTTCCCGCCACGTCCAGCCAAGGGCCGGCGGGACCGGTTTCCAGTTCGGAGTAGCGGGCCGAATACAGGCCCGGGGCGCCACCCAGGGCCTCGACCTCGAGGCCGCTATCGTCGGAAAGGATGGGATAGGGACTCAAGCCCGCCAGGGCCTGGGCCTTCAGGAAGGCGTTTTCCACGAAGGTGGTCCCGGTCTCTTCCACGTCGCCGTGGAAACCGATATCCTCCGGGGTAAGCAGGGTGAATCCGGCCGGGCCCAGGGCCTGCGGGCCAAGCAAGGCCTGGAACTCGGCCACCTTACCCTTGTTCCCCGTCGCGAGCACCAGGGTCGGCATACTACTTCGGCTTCAGGACGAAGTTCACCAGCTTGTCCGGCACCACGATGACCTTGACCACGTCCGCGCCTTCCAGGTAGGGCATGAACTTGGCGTGGCCGCGGGCCATGGCCTCCAGGGCGTCCTTGGCGGTGCCTTTGGCCACCGGTTGTTCCACGCGCACCTTGCCGTTGGTCTGGAACACCACGTTCACGGTGTCCTCCACGGTCTTGGCCTCGTCCCAGGCGGGCCAGGGAGAATACGTGAGGGTCTGCTTATGGCCCAAGCCTTCCCACATCTCCTCGGCGATATGCGGGGCGAACGGGGCGAGCAGCTTGACCAGGGTCTCCGCGGCGAGGCGGCTGGTGGCGCCGGCTTTGTCCAATTCCTCCTGCATGTCTCCCGTGAAAATCATCAGCTGGGAGATGGCGGTGTTGAAGCGGAGTCCTTCGATGTCCTCCGTGACCTTCTTGATGGTCTGATGCATGCGCTTGGTCAGATGCGCCGAGGGGGCGTCATCGGCGATGCGCACCTGCACGCGATCGTCGCCGAGCACGGCGCGCCAGGCCTTGTTGAGGAAGCGCCACAGGCCTTCGATGCCGGCGGTTTGCCAGGGCTTCTGCCGTTCCAGGGGGCCCATGAACATCTCGTACAGGCGCATGGAATCGGCCCCGTAACGTTCGATCACGTCGTCGGGATTCACCACGTTGCCGCGTGACTTGGACATCTTCTCGCCGTCTTCGCCCAGGATGAGGCCTTGGTTCACCAGCTTCTGGAAGGGCTCGTTCTGCGACACGTGTCCCGTGTCGAACAGGAATTTATGCCAGAAGCGCGAATACAGCAGATGCAGCACGGCATGTTCCGCCCCGCCGATATACAGGTCAACCGGCATCCAATACTTCTCGGCCGCGCGGCCGAAAGGTTCCTTGTCGTTACCCGCGTCCACGAAGCGGAGGAAATACCAGCTCGAGCCCGCCCATTGGGGCATGGTGTTCAATTCCCGCTTTCCCGCGGGCACGGAGGCCGAGCCCTTATAGTCGGCCCATTCCAGGGCCTTGGCCAGCGGAGGCTCGAAGGTACCGGTGGGCTTGTAGTCTTCCACTTCCGGCAAGGTCAAGGGCAGTTCGGCATCGGGAATGGCGTGGATGCCTTCGGCGGTATGCACCAACGGGAAGGGCTCGCCCCAATAGCGTTGCCGCGAGAACAGCCAGTCGCGCAGGCGGAACTGCACGCGCGCTTTGCCCAAGGACTTCTCCTCCAGCCAAGCGATCATGCCGGCCTTGGATTTCTCCACGTCCATGCCGTCCAGAAATCCCGAGTTGACCAGCACGCCGTCGCCGGTCCAGGCTTCCTGGGAAATGTCCCCGCCCTTGATGACTTCCACGATAGGCAGGTTAAAGGTCTTGGCGAAGGCGTAGTCGCGTTCGTCATGTGCCGGCACGGCCATGATGGCGCCGGTGCCGTAGCCCATCATCACGTAGTCGGAGGTCCAGATCGGGATCTTCTTTCCCGTAACGGGATTGAGGGCGAAGGCCCCCGTTGCCTCGCCGGTTTTGTCCTTATCCAGCCCGCGCTCGAGATCGGATTTGCTCCCGGCGGCTTTGCGATAGGCCTCTACCGCGGCCTTGCGATCCGGTACCGTAATGGCGGCCAGGATGGGATGTTCAGGGGCCACTACCATGTAGGTCGCCCCGAACAAGGTGTCCGGGCGCGTGGTGAAGACCACCAACGGTTCGGATTGGCCTTCCACCCGGAATTTCACTTCGGCGCCGGTCGACTTGCCGATCCAATTGCGTTGCATGGCCTTGATGGATTCGGGCCAATCCAATCCGTCCAGATCCTTGATCAGGCGTTCCGCGTAGGCGGTAATGCGCAGGACCCATTGGCGCATGGGGCGGCGCACGCAAGGGAAATCGCCGCGTTCCGATTTGCCGTCGATGACCTCTTCGTTGGCGAGCACGGTACCCAATTCCTGGCACCACCATACCGGCACTTCGGAGATATAAGCCATGCGGTGGCCGGCCTGGTACTTGGCGATGGCTGCCGGTCCTTGCGCCTTGACCTCGGCGGGCACGGTGAGTTCGGCGATGGGGCGGGCCTTGTCGGCGGCGAAATCGTACCAGCTTTCGAAAAGCCGCTTGAAGATCCACTGCGTCCACTTGAAGTAACCCGGATCGGTGGTGGAGATCTCGCGATCCCAATCATAGGAAAAGCCCAGGGCGCGTATCTGGCGCCGGAAATTGTCAATGTTCGACTTGGTGGTGGCGGCGGGATGGGTGCCCGTCTTGATGGCATGCTGCTCGGCGGGCAGTCCGAAGGCGTCCCAACCCATGGGATGCAATACGTTGAAACCGCGCATGCGCTTATACCGGCACACGATGTCGGTGGCGGTATAGCCTTCCGGATGGCCGACGTGCAGGCCGTTGGCGGAAGGGTACGGGAACATGTCCAGGGCGTAGAATTTCGGCTTCCCGGGGGTCATCTCCGCCTTGAAGGTTTTGTTCTGGAGCCAATGCTCCTGCCATTTGGGCTCGACGGATTTCGGGGCATACCTGGGCACGTGCGACCTTGCGTTGGGTTTCCCCCAAAGATAAAAAGTCGCGGGAGCCGTCCGGGTTGCGTAACCGTCCGCTTTGCTACTTTTCCCCCTTGCGGGGGCAACCAGAGTGGGCTCGGGGGATTGATGAAGCTGAGGAATTTCGGGAAAACCGGTTTGCGCGTGTCCGAGATCGGGTTCGGCGCCTGGGCGCTGGGCGAATCGTGGTGGGGCAAGCAGGACGATGGCGAATCCCTGAAGGCCCTGCATCGCGCGGCCGAGCTGGGCGCCAATTTCATCGACACGGCGCAGGTTTACGGCGACGGTAAAAGCGAAAAGGTGGTCGCCCGCTTCCGCAAGGAATGGAAAGGCGAGCTCACCATTGCCACCAAGACCGCCCCCGAGTCCGGCGCCTGGCCGCCCTCTCCCTACGACCAACCCGCCATCGCCTTTTCCGCCGCTTACCTGCGCAAGAACGTGGAAGAACGCCTGCGAAACCTGCAAACGGATTGCCTCGATATCCTGCAATTGCATACCTGGACCCGGGCCTGGAACAAGAATCCCGAGCCTTTCGAAACCCTGCGCAAGCTTAAGCAGGAAGGGAAGATCAAACTGATCGGGGTTTCCACGCCCGAGCATGATCAGGATTCCGTGGTCGATTTGATCAAAGGCGGCTGGGTCGATTCCGTGCAGGTCATCTTCAACCTGTTCGACCAGGAACCGGTAGCCGAGATCCTGCCCGCGGCCCTTGAGCATGGGGTGGGCATCATCGTCCGGGTAGCCTTGGACGAAGGCGCCCTGACCGGTAAATACGACCGCGAAACGAAATTTCCCGCCGGGGACTTCCGGGCCCTGTACTTCCGGGGGGAACGCCTGGGCCGTGTGGTCAAGCGCGTGGAAGCCATTCGCAAGGACGTGGAAGGCAGCGCCTTCAGCCTGACCCAGGCGGCCCTGAAATTCTCCCTCTCCCATCCCGCCGTCAGCACCATGCTGGTAGGCATGCGCAACGTGGCGCAGGCCGAGGCCAACCTGGCCGTTTCCGGCCTGCCGGAACTGCCGCCGGAATTGATGGCCAAACTTCGGACGCATAACTGGCGGCGCGGGGTCTGGTACCCGGATCACTGGTAGCCTGGGGGTTACGGTTGCCCCCGACCCCAGCCCAAGGGTAGAATCGCAGGATGGAGAAGGACACCCGGCGATTTGCTTTGGCCAGCGTGGCACTCGGAATCTGCGCGGTAACATTGTTCCCGGTTAAACCCGGCTTGCTTGCGCGCATCCGCGAAATCCATCCCGGCTTTTCCCCCGCCCCTTTCCTGGAAGCCAGCCGCACCTTTTCCGCGTTCGATTTCGCGCAGAACATCCTGCTCTTCCTTCCAGTCGGATTTCTCACGGTCGCCGATCGCTCGCGTACGCCTTGGCGGCGCGCCGCCCTCGGGGCTGCGGTGGCTTTCCTGTTCAGCGCAGCCATCGAAATCGCGCAAACGCGGATACCGGGAAGGTTTCCGTCCTTTTGGGATATCGGTTTCAATACCCTGGGTGGCCTGCTGGGGGCTTCGATCTATCGTCCACCGCAATCGGGCGCGATCCCCTCGGCGGACTTGCCGCCCGCCTGAACCCCTTTGCTCTCGCCCGGCCGAGCACGTCGATGCCCCGAAGCTGTTCCAGCAAGGCGAAAGCGGAGCGGGGGCGTGCTTGGGCATTCCGGATCGCAATCGGGCGCGTCACATCCACGGTCCACTCGACATCCTGCTGAAGCATATCCAGGCCCGTCCTGACCAGGTCGAGAGGGTGGGGAGCGGCATTGTCGCTTCGCGCGTGAATGACGACCTCGTCATAGACGTGGGCCCTTACCGTATGGGTGCCCATGACCAGGGGATATCGGGCCATACTGAAGGATTCACCGCCGTTCCTGGCGACGACCTGGCCGTCCACGGACCAGTCCACCAACAGTACTTCCGGATCCACTGTCTTCACCCAGAGGCGCTCCGGATCCTTCACAGGTTCGCTATTGTCCGGATAATCATCCAAGGGGCGGACCAGGACATAGATATCCCGGATGATTTTTTCGATTGAAGGCATATTGAAGCCCTGCGGAGAACTCTGGCCGGTCAGGTTCATCTTGCTGTTCAGGCTAGGCCGGAAGATTCCTTTCTCGAAATAGCGCGCGCCTTCATAGGCTCCGATCCTTCCCACCCAGGGCTGCTGGTAGCCGATCCAGTGGGCCCATTTCCCGGCTGCGGGATCCTTGGAGACGTTGATTTCCCGGGCCTCCGACCCCGCATAAGTCCCCGGTCCTTGGTATTCATCGGCCAGGTCATGGAAGGAATGCCCACCTTCATGGAGGGCTATTTCCCCGTAATTGGGCGTCGAAAAAGCGCAGGCCTCGCCTCCGGAGTTGTAATAGAGCGGGGTATTGAGGACCACGTAGATCCAGTCCACGCGATTGATCCCGATGGCCTGCATTCCATCGATAGCGGCGGCCTTGGCCTTGGCCTGGTTGATCTCACCCAGGTTGCCGGAGCCCGTGGCGTCCAAGGCGGTATTCCTGAAAACGCCCTTTTCCGGTTCGTCGATACCGGATTCGTCGCTGGGCAAATCGATCCGGTAATAGTTGAAGAATTTCCGATAACGCTTATAAGGCTGGCCGATGCTTGCCGTGTCCTTATATTGGATGGCCTTGGCGACGGTCGGGGCGAAGTCCCCCAATTCAGCGAGGGTATAGCCTTCGGCGATATAGACCACATCGATACGGTTGGAAACGGGGCCATTCTCGATAATCCGGGTGGCCGGAACACCGGACGCCAGGATGCCTGCCAGTAGCATGAACGCTTGCTCCAACTTCAGTCCAATAACAGTGATCTTCTGGCGGAAATTCCGTTTCCGGTCAACTTGAGGAAATACACCCCTCGAGGCGCGCGGAGTCCATGCGAATCCGTCCGGTCCCATTCCACCGCCGGCCCAGTAACGTCAAGGTTACGGGTGATCCGGCCCCGGGCATCCACGATCTGCCCGCGCGAGTATGCCCCTGGGAGCCGCAATACCGTCTCCATCCCGACGATGGTAAACCAGGTCTCCCCTGCCGCCACCATCGCCGTCGCCCGTCCCCGTTCCGTGGATACGGTCCCCATGCCGATGGTCTTTTCCAATTTGATCGAACCCCAGGCGTCCCCGACCCGGTTGGCCATGAACATACGCCCTTCCGCGATGCGGAAAACGAATATGTCCCCGTTCTGGGCGGTGCCGTCGTCGAACACGTCGAGACCATGCCACTTATAGATTTTGCGGCCATGGGTATGGCCATGCAGGAGTCCGATCACGTTGTAATCCTTGATGGCTTGATAGGTGGCTTCGCCATCCTCGAACAACCACCATGGCTTTCCGCTACCGTCGGGAGGGCCCAGGGAAGTACCGTCGAAAGAATAGTGCTGCATGATGAAGACCGGGCGACCGCTGGCGCCGACGTGCTTGGCCAGATCATCCTTGAGGAAATCCAGGCTGCGATAGGCGGAATGCCCTCCCGTAATTTGATCCCGGGTGCGCGGAATGCTGCCTGAGAAAAGGTTAAGGTTGACGAAATGCACCGGTCCCCAATCCCAGGAGTAGTTGTAATTCAGGCTGTCCATGTTCCCGGCCCTGGCTCCGGCCAGCGTCTGGCGCAGGCGGTTCCGGTTCTGGTACACCGCCACGATCAGCGGATTGGTGCCGGGCCCGTCATGGTTGCCCAGGCCGTCATATACCGGCATTTTCGTACGGCCTTCGCCGTTGATCCCGTAGTCGCCGGAGAACTCCTTCCACAGGGTCGAGTCGGGGGCATCCACCAGATCGCCCGGCATCAACAGGCCTTTGGGCGCCCCCACCAGCCCCCCTCCCACCGTGGCGGGAAAGTTCTGGGTGGACAGGCTGTTGAGCCGGTCGGGCATGGCCTTGCGGTTGGCGACAAAGTCCGCGCCGGTGGTTCCGAAATGGGTATCGGAAATGGTGAAGAATGTCAGAGGCTCGGCGCCGCTTCCCAGGCACGGCATCAGGCACAGGGCAGCCGACATCCATTTCGCTTTCACCTGCATACGCATACCTCCCCTCAGCGGATGAATCCGCTTTGTATTTCTCCGTCCGTGCTCAGGAACAGAAATCGGTAAACACCGTCTTCCAACCGTCCCGGATCGGAAAGCCATTTACGCCCGTCGTAGGACGCGTCCATCCGCTGACGGCCGGATAGGTCGTAAATGCGGAGCCGACCTGCCCGCAACCGGTAGCCTGCCAGGATTTCCAGCGCGCCATCGCGTCCGCGCGCGAACCGTACCGCCATCGGTCCGGAGGGACGGGCCCGGCTTGCGGGGACTTTAGCGGAAACGGGCTGCAATTCAGGGAGAGGCGGAAGGTCGGCTCGTGTGGCTATGCCCGCATGGGCGAAAGCCGTGTCGACCCATTTCGGTTGATTCGCGCCGTTGAAGAGAGGATTCCAGTCATCCACCTTGAGGTAATCCTGGAACAGCGTAATGCCTCCCGCCTTGTCGGAGATTTCAGAAACGGTTATCAACGCCTGGAAGCGGACATGGGCATCGGGATCATTGATGCGGCCCTGGTCACGGATGGCCAGGTAGCTTTCCCGGGTACGGGGCATGGCTTTGATGACGTTCATGCGGATGGAAGCGGAAGGATGCAGCAGCAATTCCCTAAGGACGGGATTCCATTTCGCCGCATTGCTCTCGAAGAGTCCCATGCCCTGCAGGGTCCACAAGGCGTGAAGGCATAGGGGATCATTGCCCACCGCATCCTTGCCGCGGTTCTTCAGCGCGGCTTCCAGGAGCGGAACCATGGCTTGTTCCGCCGCCGGGCTTTCGCCGGCCTTCTTGATCATGATCTTCTGGGCCTGCATGCGCCAGAGCAGGTTGGGATTGGCGAAGGTCCCCACCAACTGGGCGGGCGTGGCATTCCTCAGGTCGAGCATCGGTTCCAGTTTCCCGCCCAGAGGAACGACCCGGTAGATACGGCAATTTTGCTTGGTGCGCAGGTCGCTAAGGTAAGCGCCTCCGGGTCCCGCGGGGCCGGCCCCGTTGTGCAGAAAGAGGGCGTTGTACCAATCCAGCACCCACACCGCGCCGTCCGGTCCGGTCTTGGCCATGATGGGCGCGCTCCAGGCATCCTTGCTCGCGAACAGGTTCCAGCGGGTCGAATCGTGGCTGGTTATCCAAGTGCTGCCTTTGGGAGCCACCCAATTGATTCCCACCAAATGCCCGGTACCTTCGCAGACGAAGCCGGCCCGGCTCCAATATTCCTTCGGGAACAGCCGGGAGGTATACATATCATGGTTGGAAGCGCCCGTGTACATCCCGTAGAAATCCCCTTGGTTTACGTCCGTGGTTATCGGATGGAACCATTCATCGAAGGTGAGCCGCTGGGCCATTTGGCCCTTCATGACGAAATGGACGGAGTTGGTGGCATTGGCGGTCGATCCGAAGACCTCGCCATCCTCGATCACCCCGACTCCCCAGGCGTTGTTGTTGGCCTTTGCCAGGTATTCGAATTTGGATCCGTCCAAGCGGGCGCGCCAGAAACCCTGTGCCAGTTTCACGCTATCCGATCCGTTCGCGCGGGTAACCAAGCCTCCGGTATAGCCGCACATGCCGTAGATCCAATTGTCCACGTTATAATGGAGGTTGGATATGCTGGAGTGGGTATCGCCGGGATTCACTTTCCCGAACCCCTTATACAGGATCCGGCTTTGCGCCGCGTCGGCCTTGTCGTCCCCATTCTTATCCTCGAACAGCAGCAGGTAGGGCGCCATCGCTACCACCAGGCCGCCGGGCGTCCATTCGATGCCCTGCGGAATGTTCAAACCTTGCGCGAAGACGGTATGCTTGTCGGCCACCCCATCGCCATCGGTATCCTCGAGGATGATAATGCGGTCATGCCCGGCATAGGGATCGGTGATGATGTTGGGATAATCCAAAGTCTCCACTGCCCACATGCGGCCGCGCTCATCGAAGGTAAAGGCCTGCACGGCCTTGATGTTTCCGGCCGTCTCTTCCGAGGCCCACAACTCGGCCCGGAATCCCGCGGGCGTCTGGATGCAGTTCACCGATTGCGCGGGAGAAAGGGGCGCTTGGATGGTACCCGGGTATTTCTTCAACATGATATCGTTGGTGTTGTTCAGAAAGCGTTCGGGTAGCTCGTGGTTTATGCGCACGAGTTCCGGGCATACCCCGGTATTGGTAAGCGGACCGGAAGCAAGGGCGGGGGCACCCGCGAGCACGCAGGCTACCAGTGCTGCGGAAAGACCGGCGGCCTGAGTAACGCCTAAGTTACGGTTTGTTGTTGTGGATCCGGAAGGTTCGTAAGCATGCATACCGGTTAATCTAGCGCGCCATCGCGGAAATCCCGGCGCGCGTGACCGCTTGGGCAAGCTAAACCGATCAAGCCATTGATCGGTTTAACGGATCCGCGACGGGAACAGGCAAATCGGAAACCGGATTGGCAGAAAACGCGTTGGGACCAACGCCGTTACGGGGAAGCCGGGCACCCAAGCAGGCGAGCCGGCCGATTCAGTTCGGGGGAACTTCGACCAGGGCGGATTCCGGGCGTGTATTCGCGTAACTCACGCGGATCCATTCCGCATCCATGGGCCGGTGGAGGACCCAGAACTCCTGCAGCAAACCGCTCCAAGCGGGCGTGGAGGGAAGCGGAGTCCATCCTGTCATCAAATCGTTGCCAAGCCGCCAATAGCCCAGGTAGTTGCCGGCATGCGTGGTGGCGGGATCGGAGGCCACCGGGGCGCCATCCAGATACAGGACCATGCCTTCGGCGGGCGAGAGTACTGCGGTTACCTGATGCCACCGGGCGTCATTGTAAACGCTTGGCGAAGCGATGGCCCTGCGAACTCCCGGCGCCGCGGTATCCAAGCCCGGGGCCACCCCGAAATAGACTTTGCCATCGTCTCCCATCCAGATTTGACGATCCTGCAGGAGGCTTTCCGAATTGCGGGAATCCCCCATGCCGCACAATCGGCCTCCCATGCCCGATGTGGTCTTGAACCACAAGGACAAGGTGAAACTGTCCAGGTTCGCATACGGCTTGGTGGAGAAGACGGCGGGGTTGGCCGTATCCATCCGCAAAGCGCCGAAGGCCGAGAGGCCTCCCGAGTCGGCCCAAGGCATGGGCGCCACCGCGCGGCCGATGTTGAGGTTGCTGGATGAATCCAGGACCATGATCCCGGAAGGCAGCATCGGATGGGTAAGATGCCATACCGCGCGCCAACCATCGTTGGTAAGGAATACATTGTAGCCGCGCGAGCGCGACAGTGCCACGGCATTGCCCCAATACATCAAGAAGGTTTGCGGCGCCGCTCCCGCTTGCAGATCGCGCTTGACCCAGATCTCCGCCTTCGCGCCGGCGGAATCCCAGCCGCGGAAGCCGAACTTCATGGGCTTTCCATCGGCTTGGGTGAATCGGATATCCTGACCTTGGCCCCGTGCTTCCGCAAACGGAAAGACACCGGCATCCAGTCTCACCAGGAAGGGAACATTCTTGAGAACCTTGGTCGTTCCGCCTGCAAGCGCGATCCCGGGATTGAGGGTGATTTTCCGGGAATGCTTCCAATGGCCCAGATCCTCTTGCCGCTCCAGGCTTCCTACGCTGGCGGTCTCTTTCGGCTTTACCTCCACGGGTGCGAAAGCCACCGGCAAACCGACCGAATCCGGAGCGGGAGAAACCACCTGAAAATGTCCCGTGGGAATATCCGTAAAGGTGAAAGCCCCGGTAGCGGTATCCAGGATCGCCTCTCGCTGCAACCCCAGCACCTGCACGATACCTTTGGCCCCTTGGCCACCGGAGTATTCCACGCCTCCTTCTATGCTGCCGGTCGCCTGCAATACGGCCTTGGGCAGGCTTACCTCGTTTCCCAAATCCTGCTTGGTGAGGGTCGGCGAAACCAGGGCGGCTGAACCCGCACCGTCGTTGATCTCCACGCAGTATTTTCCCGCAGCGATACCCGCAAGCCGGAACCGGCCCTGCGCATCCGTCACGCCGTCGGCGGCTTGACCAGCCGCGATGTCCGCCCGCAACCGAAGCGAATCCGCCGCGAAGGATTCCGTCCGCAAGCGCACCCGCGCGCCCGTCACTGGCCTGCCGTCAGGGTAGATCGCCAACCCCGCTATCTTGGCTTCCCCTTCCGAAGTGCTGCCGCCGGCGACGCCATTGTCGGGCCGGCACCCTATTAGCGAAAACAGGACGCAAGCCATGAGAGGGATGCCCCACGCGGCGGTGAGCCCGAACGCTTTCACGGAATACGCCCCTGCTTGGCGGTGTGGGAAATCGGGAACAATTGGAAATTGACCTGATAGACCCGATCGGGATCCGGGTCGCCTATGGCCAAGGCCTGGATACGCCGGCGGAACGCCCGCAACTCTTCCTCTATCTGCAAAAAAACCGGGCGGGAAACGGAAAACGTGGTCCAAGACAGGTTCCGATCCCGGGAGGGAATATCGTCCAGGGCCTGCTTGGCCAGGTCCATGGAATGCACCACGAAATTATTCAGCGCCACGGATTGGTTATCATATCCCGAGCTGATGGCCGCCCCTGTCGCCTGATAGACTCCTTTGCGATTCCGCGCGATGAGACCCAGCTTCTCCAGCAGGACGATCGCCCTCTCCGCCTCTTGGGGAGTAATGCTGGGGAGTACCGCCTTGGCCAAGGCCCGGAAATCGTCCTTAAAGCGGTGGATGGAGAGCACTTCGCGGACCGCGGTATAGTACCACTTGTCGTAGAACTCGTATTGCTCCGCCAACAGGACCTTTATCTTAGGTTGCTGCAACTTGAGCAGCTTCTCATAACTCGCCGCCTTCTCCGCATGCGTCTTGGACTGGCAAAAGACTACCAGCTGGCGGAAATACTCGGCTTCCTTGGGTTTGAAAGCGAAGAATCCGACCAGGCGCTCCGCCAATGTCAGGGAGATGTTCGCCCTTCTCCCCAGAATCTGGCTCAGATGCCCCGGCGACTTCAGGCCGATTTTCATGCAGGCCAGGCGCTGGGAATACTTGGGATTGGCGGCCTGCTTCTCCGCCAGGAACTCCTTAAGGTAGAGTCGGTAATCCATATATTCAAAAACGGTTTTCATGTTCCTGTTCCAAATATAACCCTGGCGGATTCCGCGCACTCTCCATCCCGGGTTTGCGATCGCTTCAGCAACCCCCAAAAACGCGCGCGTCCCTACCGTAGCATATCCCGGATGGCCCTGCAAAGGCCCGATCAATCCTTTGATCGGTTTTTTTGGACATCGGGACCTGATTGCCTGCGGGCCCGTGACGGTGGGAGGGGGAACTCCGGAGTTACCCTGGGCAAGGGCTTCCGGTCCGGAGGGACGGCCTCCCTGGGTACCGCCACCGCTCAAAAAATTGATCGGTATATCGTCCGTCGCCACCGCCCCCTGCGAACCGGCCGGAGGGGAATTCCCTACCTTCGTCGGACGCAAGCCGCCGTGTCCTGCATGGGGCCGCGGGTCAGGCTTCGGGGGGAATTCCATGTTTCGTGTCTTCAAAAGGTTCGTGTGGATCCTATTGCTCGGGCTGGGATTCATGACCGCTCCCGCCGGCGCCAAGCTGGCGGATGCCATCCCCGGCTACGATGGGTCCCCTGCTTACCCGCTCCCGCCGAAACTGTCCCTGACCGGCTTGTACGACAACGTTGCGTCGAAAACGCGCGCGGTAACCTCCGGCATCCATGCCTACGATGTCAACACTCCGCTATGGAGCGATGGCGCCCATAAGGATCGCTACATCGCGCTTCCAACCGGTGCCACGGTGACACCGACGGATACGGATCACTTCGACTTTCCCGATGGGACCGTGATGGTGAAGAATTTTTCCGTCGACACCGTGGTCGGGGATGCGCGGACCGCATTGTTCGTGGAAACCCGCTTCCTGGTGAGCCGCAAGACCGCTACAGGCTACGCCTATAACGGTACCACCTACGCTTGGCGCCGCGATCAGTCGGACGCGGACCTGGTGGACCCGCGAAAAGGCCGGAACGATACCCTCTCCGTCATGGCGGGAGGAAAGCGCGTGGGCAAGCGCTGGCATTTCCCCGCCGCCGGCGAATGCCGCACCTGCCATATCAATCGGGGCATCCTGGGATTCATCACCCCCCAATTGAACCGGCCCGCCAAGGCCAATCCTTCCGTAAATCAACTGCAGGAACTTTTCGCCCAAGGGATCCTGTCCGGAAATCCCCTCACCGCCAATCCCAACGCGATGAAGTGGGCAAGCCTTGACGATGCCGGCGCTTCCCTGGAACTTCGCAGCCGGTCCTATCTGGCTTCCAACTGTTCCCAATGCCACGGCAATTCCAATAGGGATTACACCGGGGTTTCGCATGATTTCGATTTCCTCAATGCGAAGATGCCCACCCGCTACGATGCCGCCGAACCCGGCGCGGCAGGTCCTTACATCGGGAAGCCCGCTTACGCCGATGCGGATATGCCGCAGCTCCTCTACCCCGGCCACGCCGATAGTTCCTTCATCCTCAAGCGCATGCTGGCGCGAGGCACCTTCGAATTCCAGAACACCTTGCAAATGCCGCCCCTGGCCAGCTACCAGCCCGACTCCGCCGCGCTCAGGGTATTGGCCGATTGGACCTGTACCCTGGGCGGCAAACCGGCCGGAGCGGCCTGTCGCTTGCCCTTCGTGGACAACGATCAGTGGGCGGCAGCGGCGGTCCTGGCGCGAAATGCGGAAGGGACGGCCGGTCATGGCTTTCGGCGGGCGACCATCTCAGGCGGCCGCTTGCACCTTTCCGGACCAAACCGGAACCGGGACTACAAAGTCAGCGGAGCCGCTATCCGGAACCCATGAGGGGGCGCTCCCATCTTGAATGAATGCTATGGAAAAGGAGAATCAGTAATGGAATCGGCGACCCCGAAAATTCGGGACTTAGGAATGAGACTGCGTATGGCCATCCCCGCCTGGATGTTGGCCGGTACCGCGCTTTGCGCATCAGCGGAGCCCCTGCTCAACGTTTCCGGCGTGGCCTGGACGCAGTACCAGGAAGGGATTACCGGCCTATACCAGGGCGCAGCCAATTTCGACCACAACGCTTTCTACGGATCGGGCGGACTGCTTTTCCTGAAAAGGGCCCCTTCGGATATGTGGGAGACGAACCTCAGCCTGGGCATCGCTTATGGCAACTCGGCCATCAAGCGGACCATCCGCAACGGGAGCGGGCTGGTAATCAGCAAGACCAACCCCAACAGCATCAGCCTGGGGATGTCCGCCTTCTTATACGAGGCCGATGTGGTTTTCAAACAACCCTCGTATTTCCTGAAGATCGGAAAATTCCATTACAACTATTCCGACTACAACACCAACCTGGGGTTGTACTTGTTGCGTGGTCCCGTGTATCCGGGTTTCATCTATTCGGGTTTCGACGAGATAGGCGGACTGACGAAATCGGGCGTACTGGCTTCATGGTCCCCGACCTCTTCCCTACGCATGGATGCGATCGCGGGATTCGAAACCGATTTCAAGCCGTACATGGACTTGAATCTTTCCGGCTTCGTCACCTACAAGGCGGGCATGCTGGAGCTGGGAGCGGGCGTGGAATCCCAACGTCTGGTCGAATCCAATTCCTGCGTAACTTCGCCTAAGAACGGCAATGACCTGGACGAATGCCTGGGAGGTGATCCCGGCAGTTCCTACGTGGGCCCCGGGGCGGACCTGTACAAGGGCGCCTTTTTCGTAATCGACACCACCGCAAGAGCGACCACGGGTAAGGCGGATACCACGACCTTCTCCCTAGCGGGGACCAAAGTGATGCTGCGGGGCGCGCTGGACTTCAAGCAGTTCTTGTCCGGATACGCGGGCGCCTCCCGGGATTGGGTGATGTACTTCGAATGGGCCTTGCTGGGCGTGAAGGACTACCCGCACCTTTACGAAAAGAAATCCCAGCGGATGCCGGTAATGGCCGGTATGAACCTGCCGACCTACGGGTGGCTCGATCTCTTGTCGGTGGAACTGGAATACTATGCGTCCCCCTTTCAAAACGATCCTTATAAGCTCGTAGGCGCCTACGATGTTTTCCAATTCTCGGACGGGAACTCGATCAACTACGCCATGTCCCCCATCCCGCCCTCCAGCCAGGCGGGCTCCGGGCAATTGTCCAAGGCGTCCAAGGACTTCGATCCCGCCAAGGACAATTGGAAATGGTCCGTGAACATGAGGAAACGTCTTCAGGAAAACATCACCGTGAAGGCGCAGGTCGCCAGCGATCACTGGCGCGTGCCCAACAACAACTTCGTCCAGTACGAGGTGCTGGCCAATCCCGGCCAATACTACGGTTCGTTAAAGCTGGAATACTCGCTATGAATAACATGAACACGGCGAAAATGTCGGATAAGCGGAACGGAACAGGAGAGCGCATGCAAAAGATTCTGATCGGGATATTGGCGATTGTCGGGTTGAGCTTGGGGCAGACCATCAAGAGCAACCTTAACGGCATGCGCATTTATATGCAAAGGAACGATGGCGGCCACGAGGACGGGTATCTCGGGATGAAGAACCTTCTTATGGCGAACCAGGCCCTGTACAATTACACCTTCGAGTATTCGCCCCAGGCCTTGGGCGATCCGGAACTGAATGCCTTATTCAATCGCTTGTACAAAGGGGACGGAAAACCCAAAGCAGCCAACACCATCGACATCATGATCTTCTGCCAAGGCGAAGGCGACGGAAACCTGGGGCGGGGCGACATGGACAATGCCGGCTATGCGGTCGGCATGTATGCCCGCCAGAAAAACCTGACCACGCATATCCGGTCCGGAGGCGGCTTCATGATGGTGCATGCGGCCGGCGGCCGTGAGGTCTCCTGGTACCGCTGGGGTTTCGGGGCGCGGCTTATCACCGATTGGTTCCTCGATGGAACCAACGCCTCCGTCTCCTATCCGGGCAACTCCGGGCATTTCAGTTCGGGAACGCCGGGCACCGCAGCCCTCGACGATGAAACCCTGGCGGCCCATGATTCTTCGGCCTATTTCGTCCGCAATCTCTTCAGCCAGCCCAAGACCAAGGGCGGGTACGGCCAGCCGCTGTCGAACAGCCAAGTGCTGGGCGAATGGTATCACTTCAACGGCGGGATGAAATACGAGGACGGGACGGGCGGCCCGGTAAGCAACCCGCGTAACACCTTTGCGCAAAAAACCGTGCGAGGGGATCCCGGCGTGCCCGACAGCGGGATCGGCCCGGTGAAGATTTTCTCCGTGCTCACCAAAATCGGCCCAAGCTATATCCCGCCGGGTAAGGGCAGGGTGTCCGTCTGGGGCCGCGAAGTCAGCAAAGGCCCGTTCAACCCCGCGGCTGCGGAAACCAACGGCCGCTTCATCTATTTCCAGCCCGGCCATACCTCAACGGAATGGACCCAGGCCGGCGGCTGGATGGGCGACCTGTTCCTCTCGACCCTGCGTTGGGTGGCCAAGGACGATCGCGGCTGCGTGACCCCGGGGTCGCCCGCTTTCAGCCCCATGGCCACCATCAATACCTGCATTGCAACCGGAATCGGCGGCAGCGGGCAGGGAACGGACGAATCCTCTTCCGCTTTCGGCAGGGTGACCTTGGAGGGCGGGAAGGTGGGCGTATTCATCGATCTGCCCGGTTCGCATACCCTCAACATCCAGGCGTTGAACGGAGAGACCGTATTCATGGCATCGGGAACCGGACCCCGCTATTACCTGGCACCGTGGATAGCGAAAGGAACCTACCTGGTGCAAGTGGCATCCCGCGGGGAGACCTTCCGGAAACAGGTTTCCCTGCCTTGAAATCGGCGGACCTGTTCCAGGCCCCGGGATTCGGGGCCTAATCGCTAATCGATGAAATGGATAGGCGAATTCCGATCGATCCCAATCGCACTGCGCTCGTAGAAATCGGCCAGCAGCGCGTTCCGCTCCGCATCCGGCAGGCGGAATTTCTCCCGCCCCTGATCCCGTAGCCAACGATCGAGATTGGCCACCAGCACGCCCGCGCACACGGAAACGTTCATGGATTCCGTGAGCCCGTACTGTGGGATGCGGAAGCGGATGTCCGCCGCGGCCAGGGTATCGGGATGGTTACCCATGACCTCGGAGCCCAGGTAGAAGGCCGTCGGCTTGGAGAAGTCTATCTCGTACAGCGGCCGAGAGGTCGGCGCGGTTGAGGCCACGGCGATCTGGTAGCCTTTTTCCTTGAGCCCCTGTAGGCACCGCGCGCGCTTTGAGTAGGAATAGATATCCAGCCACTTGTAGCTGCCCTTGAGCACCGAGCGGCCCACCCGGTAGGGATTCACCTCGGAGATGACGTGTACGTCCTGGAAGCCGAACACTTCGCTGGTGCGGATGACCGCGCTGATATTATGCGGATCCTTGAGATCCTCCAACACCAGGGTGAAATGCCGGATGCGGTTGTCGACGACGGACTTCAACAGGTCGCGGCGGTGGTCGGTAAGCTTGAAGGCGTAGGAGTCGAGGGGATCGGGGTGGGTCATAGCTGGTTTGAATTTCAGGTTTAAGGTTTAAGGTGGGGTGGGTCGCAAGGCCTGAGTCCAGGTCTTTACCTTAAACCTTAGACCTTAAACCTTTTCCCCTTCTCACGGAAGCCTCAGGAACGCCTCAATCTTCTTCTTCTCTTCTTCCGACCAATCCTTCGCGCCTTGGATCGATCCGGATGCTCCTGGCTCCGCCAGTTTCTTGGCGGTTTCGGTGATATCGGTAAGCACTTCTTTCACCTTCGACAGCACGACCTTGCGGAACAAGCCCAGGTTCATGA
>JAHFCH010000272.1 GCA_023249635.1 Fibrobacterota bacterium | reverse complement strand
GGAGGTATGCGATATGAGAATGCTGGCATGAGTAGTGAAAAGGCGGGTGAGAATCCCGCCCACCGTAAGTCTAAGATTTCCTGGGTAAAGTTCGTCTTCCCAGGGTTAGTCGGTCCCTAAGTCGAGGCCAAATGGCGTAGACGATGGAAACGAGGTTAATATTCCTCGACTGAAACAACCGCGTTATCACCGAAGGGGGGACGCAGGCGATAGGAGCAGCAACCTGATGGATGGTTGTCGGCGTAAGTAGGGTTAGAGGTAGGCAAATCCGCCTCTTACATGCCTGAGATACGCTGGGCTGTGCGGCCTTTACGGGCCAATCTAACTTCTCCGAATGACTGCCAAGAAAATCCTCTAAGGGAGTTTTTGTTTCAACCGTATCACAATCCGACACAGGTAGACAAGGCGAATAGCCTAAGGTGCGCGAGAGAATTATGGAAAAGGAACTCGGCAAACTAGCCCCGTAACTTCGGGAGAAGGGGTGCCCTACTAGGTGAGGATGAACAGTCCAAAGCCTTGGAGGGTCTCAGTAAATGGGCCCAAGCGACTGTTTACCAAAAACACAGGTCAACGCGAACACGCAAGTGGAAGTATGTTGACTGACACGTGCCCGGTGCTGGAAGGTTAACAGGAGATGTCAAGGGGTAACTCTGAAGCATTGAATCGAAGCCCCAGTAAACGGCGGCCGTAACTATAACGGTCCTAAGGTAGCGAAATTCCTTGTCGGGTAAGTTCCGACCTGCACGAATCGTGTAACGACTTGGGCGCTGTCTCCTCCATAAGCTCGACGAAATTGCAGTATTGGTGAAGATGCCAATTCCCCGTACCTGGACAGAAAGACCCCATGAACCTTGACTGTATCTTGGCAGTGGTTCTAGGTTGCGCATGTGTAGGATAGCTGGGAGGCTTTGAGACGGTGCCGCTAGGTATCGTGGAGCCGCCGTTGAAATACCAGCCTTGTGTAATTTGGAATCTAACCTAGGCCCCTGAATCGGGGCTGGGGACACTGCCTGGTGGTCAGTTTGACTGGGGCGGTCGCCTCCTAAAGTGTAACGGAGGCATCCCAAGGTTCCCTCAGCGCGGTCGGTAATCGCGCGTAGAGTGTAAAAGCATAAGGGAGCTTAACTGCGAGACTGACGGGTCAAGCAGATACGAAAGTAGGGTTTAGTGATCCCGCGGACTAGCGTGGAATTGCCGTTGCTCAATGGATAAAAGGTACTCTGGGGATAACAGGCTGATCTCCCCCAAGCGTTCACAGCGACGGGGAGGTTTGGCACCTCGATGTCGGCTCGTCGCATCCTGGGGCTGTAGAAGGTCCCAAGGGTTTGGCTGTTCGCCAATTAAAGCGGCACGCGAGCTGGGTTCAGAACGTCGTGAGACAGTTCGGTCCCTATCCGGTACGGGCGTTGGATGTTTGCAGGAAGCTGACTCTAGTACGAGAGGACCGAGTCGGACGAACCGCTGGTGTATCCATTGTTCCGCCAGGAGCAACGTGGAGTAGCCAAGTTCGGACAGGATAAACGCTGAAAGCATCTAAGCGTGAAGCCCCTCCTAAGAAGAGACATCCCGTGGGCGCAAGCCCCCAAAAGACCCGTTATAGACTATGACGTCGATAGGTCGCAGATGGAAGCGGCGCAAGCCGTGGAGTCAAGCGATACTAATAGGTCGAGCGGCTTTAAAATATTTCCCAGCTTGCTGGGAAATGAATCTACAGGCCTTGCACTTGTTGCAAGAACCTGGGGTTGCACTTTGGTAGCCTGATAGAACGCCACTGGTCGCAATATAAGGTATCGAAAAATCGGCATGGCCGATTATTGTTCGCGCGTTGGCTCGGCACTCCGATGGGAGGCCGTCGCGCGCGATATTAAGCTCGTAATGAATCACTGCAGAATATCCTTGAACGTTGATGATAGCTCCGCCGGAAGCGGAGCAGCTTGAATTGTGGAGTATCGCTAAGCGGTACTTCATGGAATCGG
This sequence comes from Fibrobacterota bacterium, assembly GCA_023249635.1. Classification (GTDB taxonomy): domain Bacteria; phylum Fibrobacterota; class Fibrobacteria; order UBA11236; family UBA11236; genus Chersky-265. The sequence goes on along the minus strand of JAHFCH010000272.1, from coordinate 4,871 downwards.
TAAAGCTGATTCCGTTTGCCTAGACATTCCCTGGTGTATACAGCTTGAGGGCCACACCTGTTCCCATCCCGAACACAGAAGTTAAGCCTCAACGCGCCTATGGTACTGCGGTCATTTGCCGCGGGAGAGTGGGTCTATGCCAGGGTATAAACAGAAGCGGCCATCCCGGTTAACGGGGTGGCCGTCTTCGTTTATAGTCTCTCCAAACACGGCCACCCCATTCTTGTGAAGGGTGGCCGTCTTCGTTTTATTGCCGCCTATTGCGGCCGATAAAGGGCGGCTTTTCATTTTTATGACCGACAAGGTCGGTTGCCGCGTACGTCGCCGGATGGAAAAAGCCGGTTCCCGATGGGAGCCGGCTTTTTTGCGTTCAGGACTTTTGGGGTTGTCTCTACCCTTGGCGATGTGGGACTTGCTATGGAATGACTTTCGCGGCACTGACTCCGGAGTGGGGAGCTGTGACGCGGACCAGGAAGGAGCCCGATTCGGGTTGGGCAATTTCCAGTAGGCGGCCATCGCCGCCTTCACCAGTGCGCGAAGCGAGAACGCGGCCGTCGGGTGAGAGGAGTTGCACCTGGTAATGCCCCGCCTCGAAGAGCGGGACCTGGATGCGGCCGGAATTGACCAGGACGCGGCTCAGCGGTTGGCCGCCGACCGGGATCATTGTGATGGTGGTTGGGGTACCGCAGGGTGTTGGATTGTCGATGGCGGTCAGCGTGGTGACGGTGGCTTCGGGATTGTATTCGGTGTATTTCGGATCCATGCAGCCGACGAAGTCGCGCGCCAGGTAGCGCAGCATATTCCAATCCATTTTCTCCATGAGGCTGTCGCGTACCGGTGTGCCGCTTTTGGTGCCGCGGGCGCGCGTATAGACGTCGCTATGGCCGGCGTTGTTGTAGACGGTCAGGCCCACTCCGACCTTGCGCGCCCAGGCGCAGGGATGGTCGCCCATCTTGTCGACGGAGGAGGCCCAGCTCTTTTCATCGAGCGCGAGCAGAACATTGACCGGTCCGAAAGTCACGCCATCGAAGATTTGCGCGCCTTGCGAGCGGGGATTTCCGCGGTAGTTGTACCATTCGTCGCCCAGGTCGTCCCAAACGTATTTCTGGGCGGGATTGGTCCCGCGCCCGTTGACGGGAAGGCCTTCGAAGATCATCCGGGTCTCCGGGTTGCTGCGCCCGTGGTTTATGGTCGCGGCGGGGCTGCCGGCATTGGAGTTGGGGGGCACCTCCCCCTGCTTGACGGAATCGACGTACACCCGGGCTTCGGTGGGATCGCCGTCATGGTGGAGGTATTGGCGCACCAGCACGCGCGCCAGCCAACGGCAATTGTTGTCGGTCAGGTTTTCCTGGCCCGAGGTTGGGCAGGGGATATATGCGGCCGCGGCGTGGGTCTGGAGCAAGCCTTTCCCCTTTACCTGGATGAAGTCCTTCATGGCCGCGAGGGAAGTGGCGTTCTCGAGGACGTCGCCATCCCCGTTGGTGAAGATGGCCACGTCGACGCCGGCGAGGGTGGCCGGGGTGATATAGTCGTTGTTGCCGGCGACGTCGAGTTGGAAGCCGTACTTGGTGGCCAGCCGCGTCATCGCCTGTTGGATGGGGGTTTTGCTATGACCGCCGAAGGTGTAATTGTACAGCAACACCCGCTTGACGTGGGTGCGTACCTTGACCGGAGGGTTGGGATTGGCGGGTACCACCGCCACTTGGCCCACCGCCAGTCCGGCCGAAGCCAAAGCGATCGCCGCTACCGCCGCCTGTGCGAGCCGTTTCATTCCTGTTGCCATCTATCCTCCCGTGGGAGCCGTTCCGCCGTGTGGCGGCACCGGTTCCCGATACCGATTGAAAAACCGTTTTAGAAAATCCCGAATTCGAGTCTCATCACGTAGTACCAGTCTTGCGGACGCAAGGTCGCGGGCCGGTTGGTGGGTTTCACCTCCGGTCCGAAATGCCGGAGGTAATCGCTGGCCACCTGTCCGTAGAAGTTCACGCCTTCGCCCAGCCGGCGTGAGGCATAAACGGACCAATGCCAATCGTCCTTGGAGAAGGCTTTTTCATCCGCCGCCACGGCGGAGTCGGAAAAGTTGTAGGGATTATCCGCTTCGGCGTTGAGCGGCAGGGGCAGCTCACGGTCATACACCAGGCCCACGGTATTCTCGAAGCGCGACTTGTGGTACTCGGCCTCGAGGGCCAGCTTATCGAACAGGCCAAAGGTAGGCAGGCTGATGCCCGCCATCATCGGCATGCGCTCATCGCGATGCTCGTAATAGAAGGGCTGGTTGCTGACCCCCAACAACGCGACTTCGGTATACAGCTTGAACTCGGAGGGCCGGAAGAGGGAGGAGCCCGTCAATGCGCCCAGGTCGAGGGACGCGCGCGCCATGGTCTTGACGCCGCGGAAGGTGTAGTAGTCCAGTTGGCTGTTGGGGATGCCGTTTTCCGTCTGCGAAACGTAGAGGGTGTTCTTGAGCCCGGGCACCGCTTGGCCGATGAGGGGATTGGGAATACGGCCGCCGCCGGATGCATCGTCGACGGAGTCGGGGACCACGGCGGGATGTCCCGCCTCGTATCCTGGCCGGGTCCGTTCGATGAGGGAGAGCGGCTGCCGGGTGGCTTTGACATAGGCGTTGGTGCGCGATTCCGGGGTGAGGCGTTTGCCGTTGAGCGAAAGCCCATGGGACCATACGGCGCCGGCCGCGAACTCCAGGAAAGCGGCGGGCTTGACGGTGGCCAGATACCCAGGCGAGAAGTCATTGGTGGGTTCGATATCCCTTTCCATCAGCAGGCTGAAGATGTGGGTAAAGGCCCCGCCGAGATACGCGGCCGTGTAGCGCGCGCCCTGGGCCATATACGAAGCCGAATTGAGGTAGGACCATCCGCCGGTCCAGATATATCCGGGGTAGGTTCCGCTGCGGAACAGGTATTCCCCCAGGTTGGCGGCGTCGGGATTGTACTTGAGGGGGAACAAACCGAATTGCAGGTTCGCGGTCGACGCGCCCGCGGGTCCGAAATGGTATACGCCTTGGGCTTCACCTACCCCGGGACCGAAGCGCATGATGCGTTCGGGGGTGATGCCTTCGGGCAGCGGGAACCAGAACAGGCCGCCGATGCTCATGCGCAACTCAAGGCGCTCGTTGTAAGTGCCCTTGGTCGCCAGGTACACGCCCATGCGGGCCAGCACCTGATCCTCAGCGTCGCCGTTGCCGATCTTGCCGTTCTTGATCTGGCCGAAATCGAAATCGGCGCCGACCTGCTTGGGTTCCATGACCATGGCGGCGGTCGCCGTACGGGGCGAGCCGGCCAGGGCCGCCACCAGGGCGGTCAGTATGAATGTTTTCGCCTGCATAGCCTCGGCCTCAGATCCCGAGTTCCAGGCGGAAGACGTAATACCAATCCGATGGCTTGGCGGTGGCCGGCAAGGCGGCCGGCGTGGCGGTGAAGTTGAAATGGCGCAGGTGATCGCTGGCGGCCTGGGCGTAGATGGACAGGCCCTGCGAGAGCTTGCGCCGCCCGTATACGGTCCATTTCCACTCGGCATCCTGGACCAGGGAGTTCACGCGGGAAAGGGACACCGAATCGAAAGGCTCGCTATGGTATTGCGGATTGGCCGGATCGGTATAGCGCGGATCCGTTACATCGTATACGTACGGGTTTTCCCCGAAGTTGGTGGGGATGGGGAGCTGGCTTTGCAGCACGCTGCCGTTGGTTTCGGGGAAAGAGGATTTGTGATGTTCCATTTCCACGGCGAACAGATCGAGCAGGCCGAAGGTTGGGAGCTTCATCCCGAATGTGAAAGGCATACGTTGCGAACGCTTCTCGTAATAGTAGGGTTGGTTCTCGATGCCGAGCAGGGCGATTTCGCCGTAGGCCTGGAAGCTTCCCGGTGCTATGGCTTCCGATCCCAGCATGCTTCCGAAATCGTATGAGGCCCAGCCTACGGTCTTGAAACCCTTGAAGGTGTAATAGCCGCGTTGATCAAGCGGGGTGTTCTGGGTCAGGGTATCGGCGGCGCCCTTGATGGGCTTGTTGGTGATCTTGCTGTAAGCGTTCTCCTCTACCTTGGGGGCGAGGCGTTTGGAGTTGAGGGACAAACCATGGGCCCAGACCAGGCCGCCGCCCACCTCGAGGCCGTCCACCGGCCGCACGGTCAGCAGATAGCCGGGGGAGATATCATGGACCGGTTCCAGATCGCGTTCGATATAGAGGGTGAGATCGTGGGTGACGCGCCCGTCCAGGGTGGGTACGCTGAGGCGCGCGCCTTGGGCCAGATAGGCGGCGGAGTTGAGGTAGGACCAGCCGCCCGTGACGAGGGTGCCCGGATAGGTGCCGCTGCGGAACAGGTACTCGCCCAGGTTCACGGTCTGGGAGTACTTGTGGGGGAAAAGGCCGAACTGGAGTTTGGCGGCCGGATTCGCGGGATCGGCGCCGAAGGCATACACGCCTTGGGCCTGCCCTACGCCGGGGCCGAACTGGAGCCGCCGGGTCTGGAAGGACACGTCCTCGGGCAACGAGAACCAGAACAAACCGCCCACGGTCAGGGTCACGTCCAGGCGCTTGTTGTAGGTGCCAGATTCCGTCAGGTAGACGCCGGTGCGGGTGATCACTTGCTTGTTGCCCTTGGCCGGCGTGGTCGTGAACTGGGAGCCGTCGTAGAGGACGCCCTGGACGATTTGGCCAACGTCGATGTTGGTACCGACCTGGGTGGGATGCCTTTCCAGCTCCGCCCGCAGGGGAGCGGCCAAGGCCAAGAGGAGAGCGGCGAAGATGCGGGTTACCATGAGAAGGTCCATTCCGGCAGGCGCAGGGGTTCGCCGTTGCGCAGGGCCGACTCATGCGCGAGGATGCCCGTGCAGGTCCAGTTGGCCGATTGGATAT
>JAHFCH010000271.1 GCA_023249635.1 Fibrobacterota bacterium | reverse complement strand
CTGTACGCGGGTTTCGGATTGGGCACCCTGCTCTGCGCCATCGCGCCCAACTATTACGCGCTGGTGGCCGCGCGCTTCCTGGCGGGCGGCTTCGGGGGTATCGCCTCCGCTACCATCCTCGCCGTTATGGGCGACGCCATCCCTCCCAACCGCCGCGGTGCGGCCATGGGTACGCTCTTCTCCTCCTTCAGCCTGGCTTCCATCGCCGGAGTACCCGCGGGGTTGTATCTCGCCAACCATCTTGGTTGGCACGCTCCCTTCTTCCTGCTGGCCGGTCTCAGCTGCGTAATCCTGATCCTCGCAAGCCGGGCGCTTCCTTCCATGCGCGATCACCTGTCGCGGGTCAAGGATAGCCCGCTGGCCGAGATGAAGGTGATCCTGGGACGCTCCAACCATTGGCTGGCCTTCGCGCTTACGGTCTTCATGACCATGGCCGGGTTCATGGTCATTCCCTACCTGAGCCCATCGTTGGTTTCCAACGTCGGCCTTACCAACGAGCAATTGCCGCTCATCTACCTGTGCGGCGGCGCGGTCACCTTCTTTTCCATGCGCTGGCTGGGCCGGCTCTCGGACAAGCTCGGATTGCTCCGGGTCTTCACCGTAGTAAGCCTCATCGCCATGGGGCCTATCCTGATTATCACCCATCTCCCCGCGGTGCCGTTATGGACCGCGTTGCTTACCAGCACCTGCTTCATGGTCTTCACCTCGGGTCGCTTCATCCCGGGGATGGCCATGGTGACCAACAGCGTGGAAGGCCGCTATCGCGGCGGGTTCATGAGCCTCAACTCCGCAGTCCAGCAATTCGCTTCCGGTATCGCCTCGCTGGCGGCAGGAGCCATCGTTACGGGCGGAACGGGGGGGCGCCTGGAACATTACGGAGCCGTCGGCCTGATGGGCGCGGGATGCGTTTTGATCAGTATCGGGTTGGCGCGAAAGCTGCGACCGGGTTGAGAGCGAGTGCGGCGTGAGTTGAAAAGGTTTAAGGTGGGGGAATAGGTCTAAGGTCGGGGAAAAAAGGTCTAAGGACTAAGGTTTAAGGGGGAGATTTTCTAGGCACAAATTGCTCCAATGCCCCAATCAATGTGTTCCCCCCTTAGACCTTAAACCTTAAACCTCAACCCTCAACCCTCAACCCTCAACCCTCAACCCTCAACCCTCAACCCTCAACCCTCAACCCTCAACCCTCAACCCTCAACCCTCAACCCTCAACCGCTACCCCGAGAAATTCTTAGATCTTCTCCCATGTCCCACCGCCTCTGCATTGCCCCCATGATGGACTGGACCGATCGGCATTGCCGGTTCTTCTTGCGTCTCATCACCAAGCAGTCGAGGCTGTACACCGAAATGGTCACCACCGGCGCCATTCTCCATGGCAAGGCCGAACGCTTGCTTGCCTATGACCCGGCCGAGCATCCCATCGCTTTGCAACTGGGTGGTAGCGATCCGGCTGATCTGGCCGCCTGCGCCAAGGTGGGCGAACGCTTCGGGTACGATGAGATCAACCTGAACATCGGCTGCCCCAGCGATCGCGTGCAAGAAGGCCGCTTCGGCGCCTGCCTGATGGCGGAACCGGATCTGGTGGCCCGCGGCGTACAGGCCATGCGCGAATCGGTTTATCTTCCTGTGACGGTCAAGACGCGTATCGGCATCGATGAGAAGGATTCCTACCCGGAGCTGGTCCATTTCATCGGCACGGTGGCGGGCGCGGGCTGCGACACTTTCATCATCCATGCGCGCAAGGCCTGGCTGCAGGGACTGAGCCCCAAGGAGAATCGCGAGAAGCCGCCGCTGCGTTATGATGTGGTGCGGCAACTGAAAATCGATTTCCCGAAGCTTAAGTTCGTCCTCAATGGCGGAATTACCACGGCCTCCCAGGTCGACGGCCACCTGGCCGAGTTCGACGGGGTGATGCTCGGCCGGGCGGCCTACGAAAATCCCTACCTGTTGGCCGAGGCCGATTCCCGCTGGTTCGGGGAAACCGGCGCGTTACCCTCGCGGGCCGACCTGGTGGAGGCTTTCAAGCCCTATGTGGAAGCCGAGCTCAAGCGCGGCATCAAATTGCATTCGATGACCCGGCATATCCTCGGCTTGTACCAGGGCGTGCGCGGGGGCCGCATCTGGCGCCGGTACCTGAGCGAAAACGCCGGTCGGCCGGGCGCGGGCCTGGAAGTGATGGACGGCGCTTTGCAGGCCGTTCAGGAAATCGCCGCCGCCGCGTAAGCTTCGTCCGGATCTGGATGGTCCGGGCCCGTGGTCGTTCCCATCCCATTTTGACCTGAAAACGCGGCCTCGAACGCGGCGCCATTGAGCGCCCGTGGACCCGGCGATGTTATCATTGGGGGATGGAAAAACGGCAATCTTATCCGACCCTATCCTTGCTCGCCGCCCTCCTGGTTGCGTCTCCTTCCCATGGCCAAACCGCCGTGGTTCCGACGGGTTTTTCCGTCGTCAACATCGCCACCGGCTTGGGCCATCCCACCGGTCTGGCTTTCGCGCCCGACGGCCGGCTGTTCGTCTGTGAAAAAGGCGGACGCTTGCGGGTGATCAAAGACGGCAAGCTACTGGCAACGCCTTTCAAGACCTTTACCACGCTGCTACGCGGCGGCGAGGGCGGCAGTGAATGCGGTTTGCTTGGCGTGGCCTTCGGGCCGCATTTCGCCGACACGCCCTACGTCTACGTCTTCCATACCATGCCCGAGCCCGACACCAAGAATCGCATCACGCGGCTGCTCGCCAAAGGGGATACCTCCGACCCGGCTTCCGAGACCGTGATCCTGGATTTCGATCCCTCGGGCGGATACAACCACAACGGCGGCGGCATCCATTTCGGCCCGGACGGCATGCTGTACGCTTCCCATGGCGACGCGGCCCGCGGCGACAATAGCTCCCACTCCCTGGCCACTTTGCTGGGGAAAATCATCCGCATGAAGCCGTCCCCGGCATCGGCCCCCGAGGCGCAGGTACCCGCCGATAATCCCTTCGTGGCCACGGCGACCGGCAAGGCCCGGCTTATCTGGGCCTATGGGCTGCGCAATCCTTATAGCTTCGCCTTCCAGCCCGGCAGCGGCCGCATGTTCATCAATGACGTAGGGCAAGGGACCTATGAGGAAATCGACGAAGGCAAAGCGGGCAGGGATTTCGGATAGGAAACCACCGAAGGGCCTTTTACCCAGTCGGCCTATCCCGCCTTTACACCGCCCGTATTCGCCTACGGGCGCACTACGGCTACCGCCAACCAGGGAACCGAAGGGGACTGCATCGTAGGCGCGGCTTTCTACAATCCGGCCAAGGCGAATTTCCCCCCGGCCTACGTGGGCAAATATTTCTTCGGGGACTTTCCCTACGATAGCTGGATCCGTTACCTCGATCCGGATCATCCGGATCAACCGGCCAAGTCGTTCGCCGAGAACACCAACCAGGCCGGGATGGAAGTGGGACCGGATGGGGGATTGTATTTCACCGATCACGACGGGGGAGCGGTGCGGAAGATCCAATACGGCGACGGTTCGGCGGTGGTTGCCTACCGGGGGCCCGCGCGATCTTCCCCGCGGCTGCGGTTCGATTTCCACTCCGGCTTGCGTCTCCGGTTACCGGACGGCGGGGAAGCCGCTTTGGACGGCGTTCGCCTCCGCTGATCGCAGCGTTGATCGCTCCGTTGCTTGTCTAGCGCGAAGTCAACCAGGCCGCCGCCGCCCCGCCCAGGAACAACGCCGCCAGTACCCAGATCAGCACCCGCTCCCGCCCGGTGGTATGCAGCACGCGCCGTCCCTGGTACTCGCTCACATTCGACCCCAGGTTCCGTTCCATGAAATGGCCCAGGCGCTGGAAGGTGCTGGAATCGGCCAGATGGCGCGTCTCCCGACCGCGGTCGGCCCTGCCGTCGCCCGGTCGCGCATCCCCGCCCGCGAACACGGCGCCGGCTTGCACGCTTTGCAATCGGATTTGGCACAGGTCGGAAACCTCGCGCCCGGTACGCGGCCGCGCGGCGGGATCCTTGGACAGCAAGGCCTTTATCAGCTTGACCGTACCTTCGGGTAACGGGGTCTTGATGCCGTTTACGGTCGCGACGTAGACCGGTTCGGAATGGAGATGGCCCGAGATGACCTGATTGAGTGCCCCTGAGTAGGGATGCCTGCCCGTGAGCAGCTCGTAGAGGATGACGCCAAGCGAATACAAATCGGCCGCGGGCCCCACGTCATGGCCGGGGCGGAAGCATTCCGGGGCCATATAATACGGGGTCCCGAGCAGGGTGTCGATGTTGGTCAAATCCCGCGCGGCCAGATCCTTGGCCAGACCCAAGTCCGAGATCTTGAGCCAGCCGTCCTTGGTAATCAGGATGTTGCCCGGTTTGATGTCGCGGTGGACGATGTTCTGGGCATGGGCCGCGTGCAGGGCCGTCGCCAGCCAGGCGATCACCTTGAGCGCCATCTCCTCGCTCAGGGGGCCGCTGTTGCGCAGGTACTCGGAAAGGGAATACCCGTTCACGTACTCCATCACCAGGTAGAGATTGCCCATCTCTTCCCCGAAATCGAGGACGCGTACGATGCCGTCGTGGTTGATGCGGGCGGCCAGTTGCGCTTCGCGGCGGAAGCGATCCCGGTAGGTGGTGAGATGCGAGGCGAGGGAGTCGTGGGGCGCGGGCTTGAGGACCTTTACGGCCACGGGAATGCCCAAGGTCTGATGGGTCCCCTTATACACCTTGGCCGAGGAGCCTTCGCCGATTAATCCCTCGATATGGCAATGCCCCAATACCTTCCCGGTGGCCAGGGTTATCATGCGCCGGCCTCCGCGGTGGCGGGCTTCTCCAGGGAGCGGGTATTGCGGAACAGGGCCGAGCCCAGGTTGCGCAATTGTTCCCAGTAGTAGCTCACGTTGTTCCCGCCGGCCTGCATTTCGCGCAGTTTCTCGCGCACGCTGGCCATCACCTCGACCGCCAGCGGGGTCACCGCGCCCGGAATGGCGGCGCGCCGCCGCAATTCCCCATCCACCATCTCCACCTTATGGGCGATGGCTTCCAGGCGCTTCGACTGCATGCGGTTCTCTTCTTCGCAGCGGCGGATCACTTCGTATAACCGGTCCGCGTCCCGGCCCAGCCATCCGCGCACCTGCTCCAGTTCCTTACGCTCCTTGTCGATGCGATCGGCCCAACCCTGCACGGCGCCCACTACGCGGGCGTAATCCTCGCCTTCCACATCGTAGGGGTGGGCGACATCCCCGTTGTTGGCCGCCCGGGCAGCAAGCCATGCCACCACCTCGTCCGAAGGGCTGCGAACCTGATGTTCCGAATAGTTCAACCCCACCAATTCCTCGTCCTCGGTCACGCGCAAAAGGGAAATCCGCCCTATGCCGATCCACATCAAAAGCCCCATGGCGTAGGCCCACAAGGCGCAGACCCCGGCCCCGATGATTTGCACGCCGATCACGTTCCCGCGGGTCACCGTATGGCCGACCAGGGCCGAGACCGCGTCCAGATGGCCTTGCTTGGCGAAGACGCCCGCCAACAGGATTCCCGTCAGTCCCGCGAAGCCATGCACCGGAACCGCGCTCACGGCGTCGTCCAGCTGGAAGCGCGCCAACATTTCTTCTGCCAGCAGGTAGGCCAGGCCCCCCGCGCATCCGATCACGCAGGCCGCCGGTCCCGTAACGATATCCGCCGAGGCCGTGATGGCCACCAGTCCCGCCAGGATGCCGTTCATCATGGTGGCCGCGCCGGAAATGCCCTTCAACGCCCAACCGACGAATAGGCAAGTGATGCCGCCGAAAATCCCGCCCAGGAAGGTATTCAATATGATGGTGGCGGTTTGCGGCCCGAAGGGAGCCGAACCTCCGTTGAAGCCGATCCATCCGAAGAACAGGATGAAGACGCCCAAAGCGACCAGGGGTACGTTGGAGGCGTTGATTTCACGCGCCTTGCCATCGGCGCCGAAACGGCCCTTGCGCGGCCCTATCTTGACGATGCCGGAAAGGGCGATGAAGCCGCCGCACATGTGCACGACCGAAGATCCCGCGAAATCATGGTACCCGATGCGATGCAGCCAGCCCTCATTGTTCCAGGCCCAATGCCCGAAGATGGGATAGATGAAGAAGCCGACCACGGCCGTGGCCAGGATATAGGGTAGGAAGCGCATACGCTCGGCTACGGCACCGGATACGATGGTGGCCGCCGTGGTGCAGAACACCAACTGGTACAGGAAGGTGAATTTCTCTTCACTGCCCACGCCGCGCAAGGCGAAGGCGGGCTGCCCGGCGATTCCGTCGATCCACGGCTTGCCGAAGTGCAGGGCATAGCCGATGACGTAATAGGCCGCGGCCGCCACGATGAAGGTGACCACGTTCTTGAGCGCTACGTTGACACTGTTCTTGGATCGGACCGAACCGGCTTCCAGGCAGCAAAATCCCGCCTGCATGAAGAACACCAGGCCGGTACAGCTCGAGAGCCAGAGATAGTTCACTTGTGCTTGCAAATCCATGCGATTCCTCGTCTATGCGCTGCGAAAACCTTGCCAGCGGAGGATAGTAGTTTTTCCCGCCTAATATTGGCAATTCCTTACAGGGTCGTGAGTTGCGGATGACATGACAATCCTGTTCCGCGACAGCTCGCGACACTTTTTGACGCGTGCAACTCCGGTTAAAACCGGCGAGCATGTCAGAACGGAAGATCCGGAGGCGCGATTGGCCGACGCCTACGTAGCACGTAAGCTACGTGGGCGATAAGGGTAGTCCGTACCCATGGGATTATGCGGTCCGGTGCATGGGACAGAACCTGACCCGAGGTTCGGGATACCTTTGCATCGGGCCAGGACGCGCGGACAACCCCGCCGTTAGCCGGGCCGCCACATAAGGGACCAAGAACGCGGGAGGATGAGATGTGGGTTTTCA
>JAHFCH010000073.1 GCA_023249635.1 Fibrobacterota bacterium | reverse complement strand
GCCTCCGGCTTCCTTCAGATTCCCCCTCGCGAGGGACACCCTTGCCGTGCAGCTAACGATTCCTCCTGTCAGGCTCGTAGGGGACTTGCACCCCTTGGTGAGTGCGCCCTGCCGGGCGCACTATGAAAAAAGCCGATCCCTTGGGGGACCGGCTTTTTCTTTTTGGCGGGACGGATGCGACGCACAGCGCCGACTTCCGTGAAACGAAGGCTAGGCCTTGGTCAGTTCTTCGGCTTGCTTGAGGGCGGCTTCGATGCCGTTCTTGGCGATGAAGCGGAGACCGGCGCCGCTCACCTTGAGCGTAACCCAACGGTTCTGCGCGGCGAGCCAAAAGCGCTTCTTGTGCAGGTTCGGCTGGAAGAACTTGCGGGTATGGTTCATGGCGTGGGAAACCTGGTTGCCCTTCTGCCTTCTCTTACCTGTCACTTCGCAAATGCGGCTCATGAAAAACCTCGTCTAGGGTCTGAAACTTTGGAGGGACAATTATAGAAAAACCCGGCCGAAATACCAGGGATTTACCCTGATATGGCGGAAAACCCCAGTTTTTCAAGGATATCGGCCACTCCGCTGGCTTGCATGGGTTCCCGACGAGGGGCCGCCAGGGCCTCCAATTCCGGCCCGAAATCAACCTGCCGAAAGCGTTCCAGGGGGATTTCCAGGCCCTGATCCCGTTCCATCAGCACGGATTTGAGCAAGGCGAATTCGGCGAAGTCCTTGCGGCCCAGGAACAGCACCGGCTTCCCCTGGGTCAAGCATTCGACTACCAACCCGTATCCCAGCTTGCCCAGCACGAGGTCGCATGAGGCATTCAAGTCGGCGTAGCGGAAGGACAAATCCTTCTTCAGATACTTGTAATTGGCGGACGCGCCGGCGAGAGGATATAGCCCCATGAATTCCCAATCGGCATGGCGCGCCAGGCGATGCCAGTCCACGCCTTCCAACCCGAAGCTGCCCACATAGATCAGGGCCCATTTCTTCTCCGGATCCAGGCCGAAGCGGCGGGCGAAATCGGCGCGCCGGGTTTGCCCCGGGCGACCCACCATGCCGACGCTTTCCACGGACCAATCGGCCTGGCCGGTCATGGCGGGGTGGAAACGGATATGCCGTTCGGCGAGGGCGTAGTCGGCGCGCATGCGCTCGAACATCGCCAGGTACCGCGGATGTTTCGCCACGTATTCGGCGTAGATGTCCAACCAGGTGAAATTGCACAGGGACCATGCGCGTACGCCCGCCGCCTTGGCGATGGGAAATGCCAGCGGAGGCGCGTCCCCGATTACCAGGTCGGTGCCGGCCGCGCGCAGCATGGGGGCGTAGCGGGCGATGTGTTCCGCGCGCAAGGAATCGATTTCCAGGTAGCGGGCGAGCGTCGCTTCCACATCCACTTCCACGGTATCGTTCTGGAGGCAGCCGCAATCGATCTCGCAGGGGATGACCCGCACGGGGCGGTGCACTTCGTCCCGGAAGAAGCTTTCCGGGATGGAAGTGTATATGTCGATTTCGGAACCGGGAGGCAGGGCTTCGATGACGGCGGATTCGCGCACCGCGTGCCCGAACCCATGGCCCGATAGGAAGAAGGCGAATCTCAAGGGACGGAGCTGAGGATCTCGGGCAGGGAGAAATGCACGTTCTCCTCCAGGATCACGTAGTCCTCGGCGGTGGTACCCGGTACCTCGCGTTGGATCCACTTCACCACGTCCTGGACCAAATCTTCCGGCGCCGATGCCCCGGAGGAGATGCCCACGTTGGTGATGCCCTGCAGCCATTCACTCTTCATGTCGGCCGGTCCGTCGATGAGGTAGGAGGGCTTGCCCATGCGTTCGCCAAGTTCCCGCAGCCTGTTGGAATTGGAGCTGTTGGCCGAACCGATCACCAGCAGGATGTCGACCAGCTTGGCCATCTCGGTTACCGCCGCTTGGCGGTTGGTGGTGGCGTAGCAGAGGTCGCCCTTCTCGGGACCCTTGATCTGGGGGAAGCGCTGCTTCAGCGCCTGGATGATGTCCTTGGTCTCTTCTATGGAAAGCGTGGTCTGGGTGGTGTAGGCGAGGCCTTCCTCGTTCACGCCCGTCAGCTTGCGCACGTCATCGGGGGTTTCCACCAGGATCATCTTGCCTTCGGGCAACTGCCCCATGGTCCCCACCACTTCCGGGTGGCCCTCGTGGCCGATAAGGATGATCTGCAATTCGTTCTTGTTATGGCGCTTGACGGCGGAATGCACGCGCTTGACCAGTGGGCAGGTGGCGTCGATGGTCAGCAGCTTGCGGCTATCGGCTTCGGTATAGACCGCGGTAGGCACGCCGTGTGCCGAAAAGATGGCGACGGAGTTGAGCGGGACTTCTTCCAGCTCTTCGACGAATACCGCGCCCTTCTCCTTAAGCCGGGAGACCACGGCCTGGTTGTGGACGATTTCATGGCGTACGTAGACCGGCGCGCCGAAACGCTCGATGGCCTTTTCCACGATGCTGATGGCCCGCTGCACGCCGGCGCAGAAACCGCGGGGGGATGCCAGGAAAATCTTCACCTTAACCGTCCTCAGGCCGCCCCGACCGCCCTATTCTGATCGAATCGGGCGCTGGGCGTTCTGCGTAGAAAGTAGCAAATATCCTCTCCCCGAATCCGCGCAAGGCCGTATCCAGGGCGCCCCGCAGGCTCGCAAGCAAGCGGGCATTGCCCGCGGGAACGCCTTCCGAGGGCGGCGGCAGGGTCGCGAGTTCGTCAGGCCCGGAAACGCTCCGGGCCAATCCGGCCGCGAGCAACGCGGCCGCCAGGGATTCTTGGGCCTGATAATGCGGTCCGAAGAGGATGGCGGCGCCGGCCGCCAATGGCTCCCAGAGATTATGGCAACCCGCTCCGTTGAAGCTGCCGCCCACGAAGGCGGAATGGCAGCGCGGCAGCAAACGGGACACCTGTCCCAGGGAATCCACCAGCAGCCGGGACGCTTCGGGATTGGTGCTGTGGGTGCTGAATCCCAGGGGTTCCAAGGCCGCGCGGAACCCCGGGAGTTGCGACATGCGGCGCGGGAAAACCACGATGCCTCCCCGCTCGCGAAGCGCGGCGATGGCGGGAAGCAGAATGCGCAGTTCGTCGAGATGCAGGGAGACGAAGGCGAAAGCATCGCGCCGGGCCGGGACCGCGCCGGCGGAAGCGGAGAGGAAATGCGCCGCCTTGTAGTCGGAACCAATCGCCGCGGGCCTGTGGCCCAGAGCCAAGAATCGTTCAGCATCGACGGGGGATTGCGCTTCGAACCATGCCAGGCCCGAGAGCAGATCTCCTGCGGCGGCGCGATTACGCAGATAACGGGGATAGGCGGCGGGAGTGATGCGACCGGCGGCCAGCGTCACGGGAATGCCGACGCGACGGCATTCGGAGAGATAATGGGGCCACAACTCCGCTTCGTACAGGCATAATCCGCGGATGCCGCCCTTCGCCAGAAAAGCCCGGACCACCCCGGGATGATCCAGGGGGGCGATGCGCGCCGCTCGGCGGGACGGCGCCAATCCGGATTCGGCGCACTGGCGTGACAGGAATTCGGCGCCTTGCGATGTGGAGGCCGTGAGCAGGATGGCCATATCCGGAGGCAGCTTCGCGGCCAGGGCCCATAATCCCTTGGCTTCCCCCAGGGAAGCGCAATGCATCCACAGCGGCCGTCCGGAAACGGGGGGATGGCCGTAACCCAGGCGTTGCGTAACCTGCCAGCTACGGGGGAGCGGTCCCCAGCCCACCGTCACCCGCAGGGCCCGATCCAGACCGGCCAATAGGCGTATGGGCGGCAGGGCCATGACCCAGGCCAGCCGGTAGACGGCCCACCGGGCGCGGGATATCATCGCGGAAATGCCGCCAACAGCCACAGCAGCGCCACGCAGGCACAAGCCTTGGTGATGTTGGCGCCCTGGCGCCGCCATGCAGCCGCCGCCCCCGCTGCGCCTGTCGCCCCTGTTGCGTCTATCGCGTCTGTCGTGTTAAGCAGGCTCCGCGGCCGACCGATCCATCGCGGGGTGGCTTCCATGTACCGACGGTAGGCTTCGCCGCCGAGGGAAGCGAGATAGGCCTCTTCGCTGCGCGCCAACAAGGCGTGATGGGCCGCGGCCGCGAGGAGGCAAACCGCCTCGGCCCAATGGGGCAGGCAATGGGCGAACAGGACGAGACCTGCGATGACGGCGAGGTTGGAGAGGTAGAGCGGATGACGCCCCAGTCGGTAAGGGCCATGGGCCGCCAGTACCGGACCCGCGAAAGCCAGGGCATTGCTATGGGATTGGATATAGCGCCCCGCCTGCCAGCGCCATGCCGAACCCACCACTACCAATACCAACCACCCGGGATGCAGCGGCGCCGCGGAATTCCAGCGCGCCCAGGCCACGGTGGCCAGCAGGGCGCCCAGCAGCCAACCGCGCCAGGCGAAATGCCAATCCCCGAAATGCCAACCCTTCATGCCACGGCTTCCGCGCGCGGGGTTTCCAGCCGCAAGCTGCGCGCGCAAAATTCCCCCAGGAAGGGTTCATGCGAGACCAGGGC
Source organism: Fibrobacterota bacterium (assembly GCA_023249635.1). GTDB lineage: Bacteria > Fibrobacterota > Fibrobacteria > UBA11236 > UBA11236 > Chersky-265. The sequence goes on along the minus strand of JAHFCH010000073.1, from coordinate 23,291 downwards.
CCCGCCCCGTATGGATCCATCGGCGCGGGGCCGCCGCCAAATGGCAAGCAGATCTCCCAGCACCCGTTCCCTATCCGAAGCCGTGAGCCAGGTCGTCGGTTCGTCGAGCAACAGGTAGCCCGCCTCGGACGCGAAAACGCGGGCCAACGCAAGGCGTTGTTTCTCTCCGCCGGATAGACCTTCCCAACGCCCGTCCCCGCCGGCCTTGGCCGTTATGGCTTCCACCCCGAGAATGGAATCCAATTCGCGCCATGCCTCCGGACGCGCGGTTCTGAATCCCCGCAACCATTCCCCGAAGCCCGGCCCGAGGAAGGCCCGTTGCGGGAGATAAGCGAAGTCAAGTCCGGGGGGCAAGAGCAATCGGCCCGACTGCGGCGGTTCGATATCGGCGATCAATTTCAGCAAGGTTGATTTGCCGGCTCCGTTCCTGCCCGTCACCCAGGTCAGCTCGCCGGGGTCCAGCGCCATGTCGAAATCCGCGAATACGCTATCGCCCTCCCCGTACCCGAAGCGTACGCCCTCCGCCGTGACCAGACCGGAGGGCGATTGCGGGCGCGGGCCGCGCAACGGGTATGCCTCCAGGGTAGCTTGCAGGTTACCCAGGGAAAGGAAGGCGCCATTGCCCAGGGCATAGACCGGGTGGTTGCGGGCCCATTCCCGGATTGGCCGGTACAGCAGCAGGAGCAGGGCGCCAAAGGGCAGCAGCCCCGCGGCCCCGCCCGCCACCGGGCTTTCTTGCACTCCCGCGTCACCCGCGCCGCCCGCACCGCCCGCGAAAAGGGCCAGTCCGGCCAGAGACATGAAGAAGAACCATTCCAACGCGGGAGGGAAAACGGCTTTCGCGGTTTCCCAACGTCGGGAGGTTCCCGCATGCCGATCCAACTCCCGGCCCAGTCGCCCCGTCGCTTCCCGCAAGCCGGCATTCCCGGCATCCGCTTCCAGCCCATCCCCGAAGTTTTCCAGATCGAGGGCCAAACCAGCCTTTGAGTTCGACCATCCCTCGGCAGCGGCCGCCAACATGCGCGCCCGCACCCGGCTCGCCAGCCAGGCAGGTGCAGCCAAGGCGAAGGCCGCCGCCGCGAGCTTCCAACTGAACAGGAACAGGACCGGAGCGAGTGCCGCCGCTTGCGCCACGGCGGCCAGGCAGCGGAATCCCGCGCCCAGCCCATCGGACAGATCGTCCATGCCGCTCCCCAGCGAGGTAACCAGGGTGTTACGCCAGGGATCGCGGTAGGCAGGGAAGCGGCGGGTGGCCGCGGCTTCCAGCAAGCGGCCGCGGCGCTCGGCCAACCAAGCGAACACGCCACGCAATTCCAAACGCGCCGCCGCGACCTGGCTCAGCGAGCGCAAGGTCACGACCATGGCGAGGATCAGCAGGGGAACGCTCCAAGTGCGCCAATGCATGCCGGTCACCGCCGATTTCGCGATGAGGATGAATAGGCCTTCCATCAGGCCCACCCCCAGGCTGAGCAGGAGAAGGCCACCCATCAGGGCCTTGCGGCGGTGGAAGAAGCTGCGTAGAAGCATGGGTCGGAAAAATAGGTCGAAAAAACCCGCGGACCCTGCCTAGGCTTTTTTCCATAATTTGCGACCTGATGTTCCATTATCGAACCCTTCGAGCCTGCTAGGGTCTCCAGTAACCTCCCGAATACTTGAAACGCATCAAAAAAGCCCTTATATTAACCCCACAAATTAGCAGTCTGGTTGGATGACTGCTAAAAACAACCTTCGAAACCCAATAAACCCATCCTTTAAAGGAGATCCCCCATGAACGTGAAGCCCCTAGCCGATCGCGTCTTAGTCGAAGCCCTGGAAGCCGCGGAGAAGACCGCCGGCGGCCTGTACGTACCGGACACCGCCAAAGAAAAGCCCCAGAAGGGCCGCATCGTAGCCGCCGGTCCCGGCAAGGCGTCCGAAGCCGGCACCCTGATCAAGATGGAAGTAAAGACGGGCGACACCGTCTTGTACGGCAAGTACTCGGGCACCGAGGTGACCGTTGACGGCAAAGATTACCTGATCATGCGCGAGAGCGACGTCCTCGCCGTCATCTGAAACCGCTTCGCGGTTTCTTCCGGAATCGCTTTGCGATTCCGGGCGAAGACCCGGTCGAATTGATTTTCCGGCGCCGCCTTTAGGCTGCGCCCGTCGAACGAAACAAATAACAAGGAGATAGACACATGGCCAAGCAACTCGTATTCGATACCGCCGCCCGCGCCGCCCTCAAGCGCGGCGTCGACAAGCTCGCGAACGCGGTCAAGATCACCCTCGGACCCAAGGGCCGCAATGTCGTGCTCGCCAAGAGCTTCGGCTCCCCCACCTCGACCAAGGACGGCGTCTCCGTCGCCAAGGAAATCGAGCTCGAGGATCCGTTCGAGAACATGGGCGCCCAGCTTGTTAAGGAAGTCGCCTCGAAGACCTCCGACATCGCCGGCGACGGCACCACCACCGCCACCGTACTGGCCCAGGCCATCGTAACCGAAGGCCTCAAGAACGTAATCGCCGGCGCCTCGCCGATCGAGCTGAAGCGCGGCATCGAAGCCGCTTCCGAAGCCGTCGCCAAGGAAATCGAGAAGATGGCGAAGCCCGTCAAGACCAAGGAAGAATGGGCCAAGGTCGCTTCCATCTCGGCCAACAACGAAATGGAAATCGGCAACCTCATCGCCGAAGCCATGGACAAGGTCGGCAAAGACGGCGTCATCCAGATCGAAGAGGCCAAGTCGGCCGAGACCAAGGTACGCGTAACCGAAGGCATGCTCTTCGACCGCGGCTACACCTCGCCCTACTTCGTCACCAACCCGGACTCGATGGAAGCCATCCTCGAGAACGCCGCCATCCTCATCTACGACAAGAAGGTTTCCGCGATGAAGGACCTGCTCCCCATCCTGGAGAAGGTCGCCCAGAGCGGCAAGCCCCTGCTGATCATCGCCGAGGATATCGAAGGCGAAGCCCTTGCCACCCTCGTGGTGAACAAGCTGCGCGGCACCCTGAAGGTCGCGGCTGTCAAGGCTCCGGGCTTCGGCGACCGCCGCAAGGCCATGCTGGAAGACATCGCCATCCTCACCGGAGGACGCGTGATCTCGGAAGAGACCGGCCTCAAGCTCGAGAACACCACCTTCGACGACCTCGGCACCGCCAAGTCGATCAAGGTCGACAAGGATAACACCACCATCGTGGACGGTGCCGGCAAAGCCGCCGACATCAAGGCCCGCGTGGCCCAGATCCGCCGCCAGATCGAGGAAACCACCTCGGACTACGACAAAGAGAAGCTGCAAGAGCGCTTGGCCAAGCTGGCCGGCGGCGTTGCTGTCATCGAAGTCGGCGCCGCGACCGAGACCGCCATGAAGGAGAAGAAGGATCGCGTGGACGATGCCCTGCATGCCACCCGCGCCGCCGTTGAATCCGGCGTCGTCGCCGGCGGAGGCGTTGCCCTCATCCGCGCCGCCAAGGTGCTGGAAACCCTCAAGCTCGAAGGCGACCAGGCCATCGGCGCGGCCATCGTGAAGCGCGCCATCGAAGAACCCCTGCGCCAGATCGCGCTGAACGCCGGCGAAGAGCCGTCGGTCGTCGCGAACAAGGTGAAGGAAGGCAAGGATGACTACGGGTACAACGCCCGTACCGGCAAGTACGCCAACCTGTTGGCCGACGGCGTCATCGACCCCGCCAAGGTGACCACCACCGCGCTCCGCAACGCCGCGTCCATCGCCGGCCTGTTGCTGACCACCGACTGCCTCATCGCCGAGAAGAAGGAAGAGAAGTCTTCCGGCGGCGCCGGCGGCATGGGCGGCGGCATGGGAGGAATGGGCGGCATGGGCGGTATGGACGGAATGATGTAAGACATCGGCCCCGGCATTCGCCGGGGCTTCCGTTCCGCATTTGATCCATCCCCTGGCGCGGCGACGCTCCAGGGGATTTTTTGCTCCAAGGCCGTCAGGCAGACCAGGGTAACGCGCAGGTGAACACGCCACTCAATCCCCGGCAGAAGCAGGTCCTCACCGCCATCGTCGACCATTATGTGGTCAAGGCCGAACCGGTCTCTTCCAAGGTCCTCAGCGCGCATCCCCGCCTCGCGGCCAGCAGCGCCACCATCCGCAACACAATGGCCGAGCTCGAAGATATGGGTTTCGTCGAGCAGCCGCATACCTCGGCCGGACGCAAACCCACCGATCGCGGCTACCGCACTTACGTCAACGACCTGATGCAGGTGGAGACCGTCACCGCCGAAGAGGCCCGCGCCATCGAAGCCGGCATCGCCGAAGCCCATGACGAGCAGGAAATGATGTCCCACACGGCGCGCGTACTCGGGAACCTTACCCGGCAATTGGGCGTCGCCGTCTCCCCCGCCGTCGAGCAGTCCTTGTTCAAGAACCTGTCCCTGGTCCCGCTGGATCAGAACCGGGTCATGATCGTCCTTTCCATTTCAGAAACCCTGTTCCGGACCACCCTGGTGGACTCGGGAATCGACACCTCCATCTATCGCCTGGAGTCCATTGCCCGCAGGATAAACGAGCGGATGCAGGGGAAGCCTGTTTCATTTTTGAACGATCTTTTGAAGGATCCCCAAGAAAGTTCCACCTCCGAAGAGGAAAAAAAGGCATTTTCTTTCTTGGATCGTTCCATTTCGAAACTATTTAAGGCCCAGAGCCAGCCGGAAGTCCAGATTTCAGGAACCAAGAACATTTTTTCGAGAGCGGATTTTGAGAAAATGGAGGACTTGGAGGCCATTTTGGATTTGCTTGATTCCAAAATGGCACTGGTACACTTCTTGCGCCAAAGGAATGAGAAAGAAGGAGTCCACGTCACCATCGGGGAAGAGCATCAAGAGGGCCATAAGCTCCGCTCCGTCTCCATCGTCACTTCGGCCTTTAAGCTGGGGGGCGGGCAGGGAATCGTGGGCGTGATTGGACCGAAACGGATGCCTTACTCGCGCCTCATCTCAATCGTGGACCATACGGCCAAGGCGCTGAGCAGTAAAGACCACGGCACGGAACCAGCCAGGACCTGAGCTAGGCCGAACCGACAGAACGACAAGATAAAAGAGAAGCGAGACATGTCAGAGAACCCTGAATTCACCGCCTCCGAAGACGCAGACTTCGACGCTGAGTCCGATCCGGCCGCTTCCGCGGCGCCGGTCGGCGAGGCGCCGGACGCCAAGACTTTCGCCAAGCTGGCCGAAGAACTGCAGGAGGCCAAAGACAAGCATTTGCGCTTGCTGGCGGAATGGGACAATTACCGCCGCCGCACCGTGAAGGAGAACTTCGATCTCATCGGTTCCGCCAACGCCAAACTGCTGGGCAAGCTCACCGAAGTGCTGGACGATTTCAACCTGGCTTTCGATCCGAAGCATAAGACGGAAAAGCCGGAGGAGATGGAAAAGGGCATGCGCCTCATCTTCAACAAGTTCAAGAACCTGCTCACCGACGAGGGCCTCACCGAGGTCGATCCGCTGGGGCAGCCGTTCGATCCGAACCTGCACGACGCGCTGATGCAGCAGCCCAGCGAAACGGTTCCCGAGAACCACGTGAGCCAGGTATTGATGAAGGGTTATAAGGCCAAGGACAAGATCCTGAAGCACGCGAAAGTCATAGTTTCCACGGGGAAGGCTTAAGGCCTCGGGCCTGGCGCACCCTAACGTATTTCTGAAAGGGCACAATCATGGGTAAGATCATCGGAATCGACTTGGGCACCACCAACTCCTGCGTCGCGGTCATGGAAGGCGGCAAGCCCACCGTGATCCCCAACGCCGAAGGCCACCGCACTACGCCGTCCATCGTGGCGTTCGCCAAGAATAACGAACGTCTGGTAGGCCACGTGGCCAAGCGCCAGGCCATCACCAATGCCGAGCGCACGGTGTATTCCATCAAGCGCTTCATGGGCCGCGTCGGCAACGAAGTCGATTCGGAACGCAGCCGCGTGCCTTATAAGGTCGTGGGATCGGGAGCTGAGCCCGTGGCCGTGGAAATCGACGGCAAGAAGTACACCCCGCCCGAAGTCTCGGCCATGGTCCTCCAGGCCATGAAAAAGATCGCCGAGGACTACCTGGGCGAAAGCGTAACCCAGGCCGTTGTGACCGTGCCCGCCTATTTCAACGACGCCCAGCGCCAGGCCACCAAGGACGCCGGCAAGATCGCCGGTCTGGAAGTGCTGCGCATCGTGAACGAGCCCACCGCGGCCGCGCTCGCGTACGGCCTGGACAAGAAGAAGAATGAAACCATCGCCGTGTACGATTTGGGCGGCGGTACCTTCGACGTTTCCATCCTCGAGATCGGGGACGGCGTATTCGAAGTGAAGTCCACCAACGGCGACACCCATCTGGGCGGCGACGATTTCGATCAGGTCATCATCGACTGGATCGCGGACGAGTTCAAGAAAGAGAACCCCATCGACCTCCGCAAGGACAAGATGGCCCTGCAGCGCCTGAAGGAAGCCGCCGAGAAGGCCAAGATCGACCTGTCCGGCAGCACCAGCACCGGCATCAACCTGCCCTTCATCACCGCCGACGCCTCCGGTCCGAAGCATTTGGATCTGACCCTCACCCGGGCCAAGTTCAACCAGCTGACCCAGGCCCTGGTCGACAAGAGCATCGAACCCTGCATCAAGGCCCTCAAGGACGCGGGCAAGAAGAAGGAAGACATCGACGAGGTCATTCTCGTCGGCGGCTCCACCCGCATCCCGGCCATCCAGGACAAGGTGAAGGAATTCTTCGGCAAGGAACCCCATAAGGGCGTGAACCCGGACGAAGTCGTGGCCGTGGGCGCCGCCGTACAGGCGGGCGTGCTCGCCGGCGACAGCGCCGTCAAGGACGTGCTGCTCTTGGACGTGACCCCGCTCTCCCTGGGCATCGAAACCCTGGGCGGCGTGATGACCAAACTCATCGAGCGCAATACCACCATCCCCAGCCGCAAGAGCCAGGTGTTCTCGACGGCCGAGGACAATCAGCCAGCGGTGAGCATCCATGTGCTCCAGGGCGAGCGCGAAATGGCGCGGCACAACCGCACCTTGGGACGCTTCGAGTTGACCGGCATCCCGCCGGCGCCCCGCGGCATGCCCCAGGTCGAGGTCACCTTCGACATCGACGCCAACGGCATCGTGCACGTGACGGCCAAGGACAAGGCCACCGGCAAGGAACAGAAGATCAAGATCGAAGCCTCCTCGGGCATTTCCGATGCGGACATCGATCGCATGGTCAAGGAAGCCGAAGCCAACGCCGAGCTGGACAAGAAGGAAAAGGAAAAGGCCGAGGTCAAGAACCAGGCCGAGCACATGATCTACAGCACCGAGAAGCTCATCAAGGAGCACGGGGACAAGATCTCGGCGGAAGACAAGACCGCCGTGGAAGCCGCCGTCGCGGAGCTGAAGAAGATCCAAGGCTCGGAAAACCTGGAAGAAGTGCAGGCCGCCATCAAGAAGGTCGAAGAAGCCTCGCATAAGCTTTCCGAAGCCATGTACAAGGCCGCGGCCGAGAACGCCCAGGCCGGACAGGGCGCTCCCGGAGCCGACGGAGCGGAACCCGGCGCCGACGCCGGGGCCAAGCCCAAGGGGGCCAAAGGCAAGGACGACAACGCGGTGGACGCGGACTTCGAAGTGGTCGAGTAATCTGACGTATGGCGAATAAGCGGGACTATTACGAGGTACTGGGCGTCACCAAAGAGGCTGACGTCGCCGCTATCAAGGCATCGTACAAGAAATTGGCGATCAAGTACCACCCGGACAAGAATCCCGGGGACAAGGCGGCCGAAGAGAACTTCAAGGAAGCCGCGGAAGCCTATGGCATCCTGAGCGATGCCGATAAGCGCGCCCGCTATGATCGTTTCGGGCATGCAGGCGTCCAGGGCGGAGGCGGAGGAGCCGAGGGCTTCTCCAACTTCGAGGACATCTTCAGCGCCTTCGGGGACATCTTCGGCGGCGACTTCTTCGGGCGCCAAGGCGGCGGCCGCGGAGGACGCGGTCGCGGAGGCCCCCCGCGCGGGCAGGATCTCCAGATCGCCTTGACCGTGACCCTGACCGACGTCGCCAACGGGGTGACCAAGAAGGTGAAGCTCAAGCGCTTCAACAAATGCGCCACCTGCTCGGGCCAGGGCGGCACCGGCAAGCAAACCTGCAACGTATGCGCGGGCCAAGGCCAGGTGCGCCAGGTACAGAGCTCGTTTTTCGGCCAGATCGTGAACGTGACCACCTGCCCGGAATGCCAAGGCATCGGGTCGTTGATCAAGTCCAAGTGCGCCGACTGCCACGGCATGGGCCGCAGGCAGGAAGAGGTGACCCTCTCCATCGACGTGCCCCCGGGCGTGGAGGAAAGCAATTACCTGACTTTGCGCAGCGAAGGCCACGCGGGACCGCAAGGCGGGCCGAGCGGCGATCTGATCGTGGCCATCAAAGAAGCCGAAGACGAAACCTTCGAGCGCCGCGGTGTCGATCTGTACATGCAGGTGGAAGTTCCCTATACGACGGTGGCGCTGGGCGGTGACATCCGCGTAAAAACCATCGAAGGCGAAGTGGACCTGAAGGTGCCCGCGGGCACCCAGAGCGAGAAGCTCATGCGCTTGCGCAACAAGGGCCTGCCGGACATCAACGGCAGCCAGCGCGGCAGCCAATACGTGAAGATCCACGTGCATACCCCCGAGAACCTGAGCGCCAGGGAAATCGAAGCGCTCAAGGAACTGGAGCGCGTGCAGGAAAAGGATCACCCGAAGTCGTTCTTCCAAAAGGCCAAGACGTTCTTTACTTGAGGGGTAACGGGTGAAAATCTTCATCCTCGACAACGACCCGGAGCTGAAGAAACAGGTCTTCGACAACTGGTCGATCCCCAATACCGAGATCATGGAGAGCAGCGGCGGCCAGAACGCCATCAAACTGCTTTCCCAGGGCGGCATCGGGGCCATGTTCCTATCCACCGATTTCCTGACCATCGACAATCTCGATATCCTCGACTTGGCCAAGGAAAGCAATCCCGGCATCGACGTTTTCATCCTCGCCAACGTACGCGATACGCATAAGGCCGAAGCCGCCGTGCAGCGCGGGGCGCATTCCTTCCTGATCAAGCCCGTAAACGTCAAGTTGCTGGAAAGCCTGGCCAACAAGGCCCTTAACCACAGCCTGACGCGTAAGAACGTGCGCGCCCTGGAAGAGCGCTACCTGGAAGACCTGCTGGGCGTTTCGCCCGCCATGAAGAAAATCCTGAAGACGGTGACCAAGGTGGCCCCCACCAACAGCACCATCCTGATTTCGGGCGAGAGCGGCACCGGCAAGGAATTCATGGCCAACATCATCCACCGGCTTTCGTCCCGGGCGGACGAGAGTTTCGTGGCCGTGAACTGCGGAGCGATACCGGAATCCCTGGTGGAATCGGAGCTGTTCGGGTCGCGCAAGGGCTCCTACACGGGCTCGGTGGCCGATCGAAAAGGCCTCTTCGAAATGGCCGACAAAGGCACCCTGTTCCTGGATGAGATCGGCGAGCTGTCGCTGCAGACCCAGGTTAAGCTGCTGCGCTTCCTTCAGGAGAAGGAGATCCGCCGCGTGGGCGACAACGAGAACAAGTACGTGGACGTACGCGTGATCGCCGCCACCAACAAGGATTTGCACAAGGCCATCGCCAACGGCTCCTTCCGCGAGGATCTCTATTATCGCCTGAGCATTTTCCACATGACCTTGCCGCCGCTGCGCGACCGCCGGTCCTCCATCCCCGGGTTGATCCGGACCTTCGTCAAGAAGTACGCGACGGAGAACAAGAAGGAAATCCACGGCATGGCGAAAGCCGCCGAGGCGCTGCTGATGAACTACGACTACCCGGGCAACATCCGGCAATTGGAGAACATCATCGAGCACGCGGTGGCGCTCTGCGAAGGCGAGAACATCGTACTGGAAGATTTGCCCGAGTACCTGGTCAAGGCCCAAGGCGGGCCGGTCCTATACGCCCTGCCCCGCAGCGAAGACGTTCCCTCGGACAATAATCCGGCTTCCCTGCTGACCTTGGCGGAGCTGGAGAAGAATTACATCCGTAAGGCGCTGGAAATCTGCCATAAGAATCATACCGAGACGGCGCGCCGACTCGGCATCTCGCGTTCTACCCTGTGGCGCAAGCTCAAGGAACACGGGTTGGAAGATGGCCAGGCGGCCGCGACCGCTTCCGGCGTCCCAATCGCCCCGGATTCAGCGCCTTCCACCGCGCCGGAAACCTCCCCCGCTTCCGCGGGCTGATTCCCCTGGCCACGCGCGGCCCAACGCGCTATCGTTACGGAATGCGCGTTTCGCCATCCATCGCACTCAACAGCATTTTCACCGCGGCCTCCCTCGCCATGCTGGCATTGCCGGCGCCAGTCGCGGCCGGTCCCCTGGAAGATCTCAAACCCGGCGAATGGTACGAGGTTCCCGATTCCCATCTCGATGCCGTGAAACCCAATCCGGTTCCCCCTGGCAATCCCCAGGCCGTGATGGACGCCTGGTCCGGCGGGGCCTTCGATGGCAAACGCGGACGCTTGCTGGTATGGGGAGGCGGGCATGGGGATTATTCCGGCAATGAACTGTACGCCTTCGACGTGGAGAGCCTGAAATGGTCCCGGCTCTCCGCCGCCAGCACCGACGTGGGCGGCGACGAGAAGAGCGGTACCTATCCGGACGGATTGCCGCGTTCGCGGCATACCTACAACAGCATCCAGTACCTGCCCGGGATCGATCGCTTCTGCGCCTTCGGGGCCGCGGGCATGTATCCCAGCGGGCAGCTCGGCACCGCGCGCACGGATTGCTTCGACTTCGCGACCTCCAAATGGGTACGCATGGCGGATACGAAAACCAATGGCATCGCGAATTTCTCGGCGTACGATCCCGTATCCGGTGCGCTCTGGGCCGGCAAAGGGACGCTCACGCGTTTCGACCCCGCCAACGACTCCTGGGGCAAGCAAACCGAATTCGATAACGACATCGAGTGGACGAACTACCTGACCCTGGAGGCCGATCCCGACCGCAGGCTCTTGGTGGCCGTGGGCGCGGGGCATACCTATACCTACGATATTTCCAATACGGTCGGGCCCATCGTACCCAAGGCGCTGGCCACCAAGGGAGATACTACCATCGAGGCGGCCGGCGGGCCCGGGCTCGCCTATGACCCCGTGGGCAAACGCATAACCGGCTGGGCCGGTGGCGGCGACGTTTTCACCCTGGATATCGGCGATAACCGCTGGACACGCCACGCGCGCACGGGCGGCGCCACGCCAACCGCAGCCAATGCCAACTGTACTTACGGCCGTTTCCGCTACGTGCCTTCCAAGCACGTCTTCATCGCCGTGAACCGGACCGCCGAAAACGTCTTCTTCTATAAACTCTCCGCAGGCACCGGAGCCTCGTTCCCAAAGCCCCGGAAGGCCGGGGTCACGCCGACCCCGGACCCGGCCGGCGTCCGCGACGCCGAGGGCCGCTCCGGATCGCGTAATCACGCGGGTCCGCATTACCGTCGGGTTACGCATCGGTAAAGCCCCGCAAACTTTGGCATGTTCCCAAATTAATGCACCAGGATTTTTTCCGTCGTAGAGCGGAGAGGATGTAATTTTCCTGCCAATGCCGCTTTCAGGTGGAAGGCGGTACGGACCCGGGGCGGACGGCTGGTGGCTTGAGCCTGCTCCCGACCCTTCATACAAACAGGGATTTTACATATGGTCGCTTCCAAACGTTTCCGTAACGCATTTGCCCTCGCCGCATCCGCGGCATTCCTCTCCGTCGGCTTCTCCGCGTGCCAGTGGGGCGCCGATGGCCTGGACGGCAAGCAGGTTCCCCAGGACGATCACCTGGGCCCCAACGCTGCCGGCAAAAGCGTCTTCTCCTACGCGGCCTCGGTGGTCCCGGGGCAGTTCGCCGACATGCAATTGGCAAGCGGCCTGGCGGAACCCGTGGCCATGGACTTCGCGCCCGACGGCCGCCTCTTCATCTGCCAGAAGTCGGGACAGCTCCGCATCGTCAAGAACGGCGCCTTGCTGGGCACCCCTTTCATGTCCCTGAGCGTTGACGCCTACCAAGAGCGCGGCCTCCTGGGCGTAGCCTTCGATCCCAACTGGGCCACCCAGAAATACGTGTACGTCTATTACACGCCCAACTCCGCCCCGGCGCATAACCGCGTCAGCCGCTTCCTCGCCAACGGCGACGTGGTGGGCGGCGCGGAGCAGGTGCTGATCGAACTCGAGAACCTGACTTCGGGCATCCACAACGGCGGCGCCATCCATTTCGGTACCGACGGCAAGCTGTACATCGCGGTAGGCGAGAACAGCCAACCCACCATGGCGCAGCGCCAGGATATCGCCCTCGGCAAGATGCTCCGCATCAACGCCGATGGCTCCGTCCCCTCGGACAATCCCTTCGTGGCCACCCAGTCGCGCAAGCAGGCCCAGGCCATCTGGGGTTACGGCTTCCGCAATCCCTTCACCTTCGCCGTGCAGCCCGGCACGGGTCGCATCTTCGTGAACGATGTAGGCCAGGACAAGTGGGAAGAGATCGACGAATTGCAGCGCGGGAACAATTACGGCTGGGCCACCGCCGAAGGGAACGAGACCCTCGATCCCAACTTCAGCTACACCCCGCCCTGGTTCCAGATCGGGCACGTGACCGAGGCCGGCATGCCCGCCAAGAACTGCTCCATCATCGGCGGCACCTTTTACAATCCCGCCGTCCAGAACTTCCCCAACAGCTACGTGGGCAGCTATTTCTACGGCGACTATTGCGCCGGCTGGGTCAAGAGCATCAACACCTCGACCAAGGCCGTATCCGGTTTCGCCACCGGCATCGCCAACCTGGTCGATCTAAAGACCGGGCCCGATGGCGCGCTCTATTACCTGACCCTCAGCGGCATGCTGAACAAGATCACCTTCACGGGCAGTTCGGCGCCGAGCATCTCGGTCCAGCCTCAGGGGGATACCATCGCCAAAGGCGAGAACAAGACTTTCACGGTTTCCACCAACGGGACCGGCCTGACCTACCAGTGGCAGCGCAACGGCGCCAATATCGGCGGCAACTCCGCCAGCCTTACCTTGACGAACGTCCAGATCACCGACAATAACGCGCAGTACCGGGTAATCGTCAGCAATGCTTCCGGCAGCGTGACCAGCATCAACGCCATCCTGATCGTGATCAACGGGAGCCGTCCCGTCGCATCCATCGCCACCCCCACCCCGTCCCAGCTGTATACGGCGGGTCAGAACATCTCCTTCAGCGGATCGGCCACCGACGCCGATGGCCCCGTCGCCACCACCGGTTTCACCTGGGACCTGGTCCTGTACCACGATGCCCATAACCATCTACCCACCACGAAAGCGAATGTCACCTCGGGAACCTTCACCATACCCAATACGGGAGAGGTGTCGCCGAACGTCTGGTACCGGATAACCCTGACGGTGCGGGATGCCAGCGGGCTGAAGCACTCCGTGTTCCGCGATATCCAACCTGTGAAGGCCAACCTCACCCTGGCGACCTCGCCTGCGGGCCTACGTGTCGATCTCGACGCCAATCCCTACAACGCGCCCGCCACCATCCAAGGCGTCGCAGGCATCGTCCGGCCGCTTACCTTGATTTCGCCCCAAGCCTTGAACGGGTCCTTCTACACCTTCTCCTCGTGGTCCCAGGGCGGTGCGCAATCGCAGAACATCACCTTTCCTTCGGCCAACGCCACCTATACCGCCAACTTCGCCCAGACGACCTGGCTGAGCCAGGACGTGGGCGCCACGGGCATCGCCGGAAGCTTTTCCGGATCGGGTGCGGGCCCGTATACGGTCCAGGGTTCCGGAGCCGATATCTGGGGCACGGCGGACGCGTTCCGTTACGGATACCAGAGCCTCTCGGGCGACGGCATGATCACGGCGCGGGTGAGCGCGGTGCAGAATACCGATGTCTGGGCCAAGGCCGGCGTGATGATCCGCGAGAACACGGTGGCGGGATCGCGCCACGCCTTCTCCGCCCTTACCTCGGCCAACGGCGTGAGCTTCCAGCGGCGCGAAGCGGCCAACGGGACCTCCCTGAGCAACGCCATCGGCGGGGCGGCCCCTTACTGGGTGCGCCTGGTACGCAGCGGACCCAGCTTCAAAAGCTACGCCTCGAGCAACGGTTCGTCCTGGACCCTGTTGGGCGAAAGCCTGCAAAACGGCTGGCCCAAGGACGTGCTGGCCGGGCTGGCAGTAACCGCGCATAACAATACCCTGCTAAATACCTCGACCTTCGACAACGTGAGCGTAGTGCGCCACGGATGGACCTCCACCAGCATCGGGGCTTCGGGCTGGAGCGGTAGCGGCACCGGTTACGGCACCGTGCAGGTGAGCGGCGGCGGCAACGATATCTGGGGCAATGCCGACCAATTCTTCTATTACTCGCGGCAGATCACCGGGGACGGGGAAATCCGCGCCCGGGTGGCCAGCGTGCAATGGACCGACAATTGGGCCAAGGCCGGCGTGATGATCCGGGAAACCCTGACCCCGGGCTCACGTCATGCCTTCAGCTCGGTGACCCCGGCCAACGGCACCGAGTTCCTGCGCCGCGACGCGACCGACGGCGTAAGCACCCCAGTGGCCGCCACCGGAACCGCGCCGCGCTGGCTGCGCATCTCCCGCATTGGCAACCTGTTCACCTCATACCAATCGGCCGACGGTGCGACCTGGACGACCATCGGCAGCGCGACCATCACCATGGGCTCCGTAGTCAACGTGGGCTTGGCGGTGTGCTCGCATCAGGGAGCCATCATCAACAATTCCGTGTTCGACAACATCATCGTTACCGATTGAACCTCCGCGGGCCCGGCCAAGCGCCGGGCCCCTACCCCCTGTCGGATTTCCTTCCAGGGCCCCGCTTTGTTTAGCAACGATCTTGACCGCTAGTGTCACTATCGTTACAGTAACCTCCAAGTCACCTTACGCGGCTTGGCCGCAATTGCGGCGGAATCGGCAGTCGTCGATTTTTACAGTGCGTGGCACCGGGATTGCTCTTATGATAAAGGGAAAGGAAATCCCATGGAACCCAATTTCCGCGATCCCCGTACTGCGAAAATCGAGAAGGTCCTGTCCCCGGATTTCATTCCCATGTTCGGCGGACGTCCGCTGCGCACCGACCGGATCGACAAGGACGATGGCTTGGATCTCAAGATCCTGCTGAATACCACAAGGGACGTCAGTCAATTCCTGGCAAAGCTGTGATTCCCGCCCGGAAGCGGTAATCCCGGAAACGCCAAGCGGTTACCTGCGCGTTACGCCCGAAGCGTCTAGCTTAGGGCATGCCCCTTAATCGGCGCTTTCTCGCCATCCTCCCCCTGCTTATCGTTTTCGCCGGCCCGCGATCGGCCCAAGCAGGTCGTATTCAGGCCTACCTCGCTTCCATCTCCGGTATCCGTACCGTTGCGGGCGTGCATAACGACCAGAAAACGGGCGGCGACGGCAGGGGTAACGGGGTCAGCTATTATACCGACAAGGTAACCGGGATAACCGGCGCGCAACCCGGCCTTTGGGGCGGGGATTTCTCCTACGATGCCGCCCGCGTCGGTAACCGGTGGAACATGGTCTATGAAGCCGAGAGGCAATGGAATCGGGGGGTGATTCCCAACCTGATGTGGCATGCCTGCCCGCCAACCGGGGCGGAGCCTTGCGATTGGGACGGGGACATCCACGCCAACCTCAGCGACGCGCAATGGACCGACCTGATTACCGAGGGCGGCAAACTGAACCAGGCGTGGAAGAAACGCATGGACGGGATCGTCCCCTACCTCACGTACCTGCAGGACAAAGGGGTGGAAGCCCTGTTCCGTCCCCAGCATGAGATGAACCAAGGGAATTTCTGGTGGGGCGGCCGCACCGGCCCCGCGGGCACGGCCGCATTGTTCCGGTTGACCCGCGATTACCTGGTGCGCGTGAAGGGCATCCGCAATCTTACCTGGACCTGGGACGTGCAGGACCTGAGCTGGGATTGGGAGAAGTACGATCCCGGCCGGGAGAACTGGGATGTGTTCGCCCTCGACGTATACGGTCACGGCTACATCGACAGCCCGTACAATTCCATGCTGCGCATTGCCGGAGACCGGCCCATCGCCTTGGGGGAGGTGGGGCATTTCCCTTCGCCGGCGGTGTTGGCGAGGCAGCCCCGATGGACCTTCGTCATGGGTTGGGCCTACCTGGTACAGGAGGACAATACCGATGCGGAGCTGAAGTCCCTGTTCGCGGGAGAGAACGTGGTGACCCAGGCGGAGATGCCGGGGTGGGACACGGTGCCGGTAGGCTTGGTGCCCCGCGGCTTGGACGCGCGCAGGGTCCAGGGCCCTTTGCCTGCGCAGGCAGGGGAAGTGGGATTCGGCGTGGACGGCCGCGCGGATAGATTCGGGGACGGACCCGCGCCCGGGCGGGTGCGCTGGGCGCGACCGCGGGCGCCCTAATCCCTGCTTATCCGTTCAATTATCGTCGTCGAACTTCGAATCGACCTGGATGATGTTCGAGGTGCCGCCCTCTTCGATGGATTGCTCCGAGACCAAAGTGAGCAATGCGTTCTTGGTGAACTCGGGGAGGCTGTTGGATCCCAGGTTGCACATGGTGGCGCGCAGCTTTTCCAGGGTCACCGCCAGCACCTCGTCCACGGAGCCGACCACGGGCACGTAGCCGTCGATACCTTCCTCGAAATGCATCTTGGTAGCGCCCTTATCGTCCTGGTAGCGCTGCCAGTTGCGGGCGCGGTTGGAACCTTCGCCCCAATAGGGCTTGTAGATTCGGCCCTTGAGGGAAACCTTGGGGGTGGGGCTTTCGTCGGTCATGGCGAAGTAGCGGCCCATCATCACGAAGTCGGCGCCCATGGCCAAGGCCACGATGATTTGGGTGTCATTGGCGAGCCCCCCATCGGAACAGATGGGAATGTACTCGCCGGTGTCTTTGTAATATTTGTCACGAGCCTCTACGACTTCCATCAGGGCCGAGGCCTGGCCGCGGCCGATGCCTTTTTGCTCGCGGGTGATGCAAATCGATCCGCCGCCGATGCCGACCTTGACGAAGTCGAGCTTGGCCTCTTCCACCAGGTACTTGAAGCCTTCGGCCGAGACGACGTTGCCGCCGCCGATGATGATGTCCTTGCCGTAGCGTTCGCGGGCCCATAGGGCGGCGTCCCGCTGGTATTCGGAAAAGCCGTCGGAGGAATCGAAGGAGACCATGTCGACGCCGGCCGCGACAAGGGCGGGTACGCGTTCCTGGTAATCGTGGGTGTTGACGCCCGCCGCGGCGACCAGGCGCTTGCGGCCGTCGAGGAGTTCGAGGGGATTGTTGATGTGATCGACGTAGTCCTTTTTGAACACCAGGGAGTTGAGCCGGCCGTCGGCCTCGAGAATGGGAAGGGCTTCCTTCTTATGCTTATACAACTGGTGGTTGGCTTCCTTGAGGGTAATGCCCACCAGGCCGTGGATCACCTTTTCCTTCGGGGTCATGTAGCCTTGGACCTGGGAAGTGAGGTCGTCTTCGAACTCCCAGAAATCCTTGTCGGTGATGATGCCCATGAATTTGCCGCCGCTGCTGCCGTCTTCGGTGACGGGGACCGTGGAGTGGCCGGTCCGCTTCATGATATCGAGGAGTTCTTGCAGGCTGGCGCTGGGCTTGACGTTGGAATCGCTGCGGACGAAGCCCGCCTTATGCGATTTGATCTTGGCTATCATGGTGGCCTGGGCTTCGATCGATTGGGAGCAGAATACGAACGCGGCGCCGCCCTGGCGCGCGAGGGCCACGCCCATGTCGGTGCCGGAGACGGCCTGCATGCTGGCGGAGACGACGGGGATATTGACGAAGAGGCGGCTGGTTTCGCCTTTCTTGTAGCGGGCTACCGGCGCGGCCAACGACACGTTACGCGGGACGTTTTCGCGTTTGGTGAGCCGGGGGATGAGGAGGTATTCGGAGAAAGTGCGGGAGAGATCGTCTAGTATTTTGGCCATGCCCAAAGTTAATAACGCAGGGGGAAATTTGTCAGGGTCGCAATATTCCGCGGAAAAACCCGGTTCCTGAGCTGGGGCGGGAGCGGCGGTTGGGTTGTCGGACGGGGCGCGAACTTGATCTCCACGCTGTCATGTCATTGAAATTACAGCCTGTGTAATGACAATGACATTACCCCGCGGTGAGGCCTTACCCGGGGGTGGGGCAATCGGCTAGTGGATGGAAGCTAGAACCTAGAAGCTAACAGCTAGAGGCTGGAGGCGGGGAGGGGTTTGGTCAGGAAGAACATGCCGCGGTTTTCCGGGTCGTCGGGGCCGGGCTGGAAACCGAAGGATGCGTAGGCTTGGCGGGCGGTGGAATTACCGTGCAGGACTTCCAGGGTCAACTTGCAGCATCCCAGGGCGCGCGCTTTTTCCTCGGCGGCTCGCAGAAGCAGCTTGCCGATACCGCGTCCGCGGAAATCCGGATCTACAGCGAGATCGTGGATGTTCAGGAGCGGCTTGGCGGCGAAAGTGGAGAAACCCAGGAAGCATACCGCGATCCCGACGCGCCTGCCTTCGCACTCGGCCAGGAAGACCCGGGTAGTCGGATGCGTTCTTAGGCCCGCGATAAGGTTGAACCTGACGTGGGCCGGGAGCTCTTTGCCGCCGCCCATGGGATCCAAAGCATACATGTTCACCAACCGCAGGATGTCGGCACTGTCGACATCGCTGCGGAGATCGGCTTCAACGACAACCGGCGGCATGCATTACCGGAGGCCCGGCTTCAGGGTCGCGCGGTATTCGTGCACGCGCCGCCAGCCCGCTTCGGGGATGACCGCGCCCATCACCTGCACCACTTCGCTACCGACCTTGCAGCCCAGGCGGGCCGCGTCGTCGAGGCCCATGCCCTGCGTCAAACCGAATACGAAACCGGAAGCCCACAGATCGCCGGCGCCGGTGGTGTCCAAGGCCTTGACCAGATGGGCGTCGACCTTGTGGCGCGCGGTTTTTTCGGCCACGAGTACGCCTTGCTTGCCGAGCTTGACCACGGCCACTCCGACCTTGCCGGCCAGGATTTCCAGGGATTCGGCTTCGCCCAGTCCCGTATAGGCCTTGGCTTCGTCTTCATTGGCGAGGACGACGTCGACCTGGGGCAGGATCTTCTCCAGGAAATCGCGGCAGATTTCCACCACTTGGTACGATCCGAGATCGAGCACGACCTTGGCATGGGCCTGCTTGGCCACTTCCAGGATGCGTTCGACCAGGGGTTGGTTGAAGAGGAGGTAACCTTCGAGGTACACCAGGCCCGCGTCGGAGAAATCCTCCAGGGTCACGTCGGCCGGACCGAGCAGGGTCGAAGCGCCCAGGAAGGTGAACATGGTGCGTTGGGCATCGGGAGTCACGACGGAGAGTACGCGGCCGGTGGCCATTTCGGAATGCCGGATACGGCGATCGACGCCGGCCTTCTCGAGGCCCGCGAGGAAGACCTTGCCGAGATCGTCCTGGCCCAGGCGGCCGATCATGCGCGCCTTTCCGCCCAGATTCCCCAGGCCGACCATGGTATTGCAGGCCGATCCGCCAGGGACAACTTTATATGTCTTTCCCGTATTCCGCAGCGCCGACTCGATGGCGGAGAGTTCCACCAGGGTCATGCCGCCCTTGGGAGAACCCATCTTGGCGACGAATTGATCGTCTTCTTCCAACAACAGGTCTACCAATGCGGCGCCTACCCCGACCACCCACGGACTGCGAATCGCTTCCATTTCGAACTCCCTATGCCCGCCGGCGCGGATTACGCCCATACGGAAACGGTAAAAGTTAGCAAATCGGATATCCATCCTGAGGTTTTGACCCGGGGTCAGGAACCGCATGGGGATCCGCTGTAAGGATTGCGCGAGGTTTACGGAAGTCAAATAGGGAGAGGGACTTCGTGCGGATTTGCAGGGTCGGGATATATTAAAATAATCCGAAGAACCCGTGCTTTGGAACACGTATCTTACCGCCTTGTTCCGCGGAGCTTATGCTCCGGAAAGGTCCGTTTGGGCATGCCCCAATCCGCCCTGTGCCGCCTGGTAGCCGCAACGCTATCATGCCTGGGGCTTATGTGCGCGTCCCCGCGCGCCCAGGAATCCCAGCCGGAACCCGTTACCAATGGCCCGGCCGTGAACTATGGGACCGCGGCCACCCAGGCCGCCGCCGCGACCCTGATCGAAATCACCGATTCCGCGCTCATCGCCCGCGCTTGGGAAACCCTGTTCCCGGATTCTTCCGCCCCGGCCGGCGAATACCAGGCGTTGATACCCGACGGCCCGGAGCTTTCATCGGGCCGCGAGGCCTCTGCTTCGGTATACGTGCTACGTAACGGGACGGAGGTGGGACGCATCGACCGCGCCGCGTGGGACGCGCTGACTTCCATGTCCCGCCAGGAAGGCGGTTGGGCCGCGGCGTTGGAAGGCCCGGAGAAGCAGGAAGTGCCCATTTTCTGGAAGGCCCTGGATTGGCATCCCGCCTCGATCCTGGGTTGGGCCGAGTGGCCCTATGGATTCGCCTTCGCGATGGGATCGACCATCAGTTCGGTTCCCACCTCCAAGCCCCAGTACCGGCGCGATATCGATTTCGGCTGGGATCAGAAACTGTTTTCGCATTTCCTGTTGGGCGCCTCTTTGCATCGCTCCCAATTCGGCGGAGGGCTCACGCGCCTGGGCGAAGAGGTGGCCGATACCGCGGGCGGTCAGCCGGCATCCTTTTCCTCCCGGGATTTCTGGGGCGACGGCTTCTGGTGGTGGTCGCTTTCCGCGGGCGTGCCGGGCGTCAAATACACCCTTTCGTTGGCCAGCCAGCCGATGCCGCAATACTTCTGGCTGGAGACCCGGGCCTCCGAGGCCATCCGCGCGCACAAATCCGGCCGCATGGTCAGCCAATGGACCGGTAAGCAACTGCAGATCGAGGGTAACCTGGCGCATACCCTGGACTTGAGGTTGGGCAAGTTCCGTTATGGTCTGCATTGGGATTCGGACGCCTACAATTTCCCCGTCCAGACCCTGGGGTGCGAGGATCTGCCCGCGCTGTTCGGGAGCTGGGGTCTGGGACTGGTGATGGCCTCGGACCTGATGGCCACGCGGGTGTGGGTGGATATCCCGGACGCCGCGCTCCGGCTGGATTTTCCGGAACAATGGCCTACCAACTTCCGCGTGGCCTTCCTGCATTTCGAATTCGAGTACCGCAACCCGAAGAGCTTCAACATCGGAATCTCGGTGCGCCTGCACATCGACAACCCCATCATGAACCGACCCGGAGCGTAAGCATGAATACGACGCCCAATTTCAAGCTGTCCGAAGATCCGTTGCAGCAGGCCAAGCGGGCCCTGTTCCGCATCCGCAAGCTGGCGCGCAACTCGGCCTTCGTGCCCATTCCCGTGATCGGATTGGCGGCGGTGGCCTTCTTCAAATACGAGATGCATTGGTATCTCAATCCCTTTCTGGCGCTCATCTTCGCCATTTTCATGATCGGCCAGGTGATGGCGGTATTCCAGATGCGGCGCGTATTGGCCGGGGTACGCAATACCGGCAAGTCCATCGCCATCTTGGCCGACGCCGGCGATGAGCCCGATTTACCGGTCCTGCGCCAACGCCTGCTGGAAGGCGCCCCTCCCGGGCATATGCGCGATCTGCTGCTGCGCCAAATCGAATTGGGCATGCGCGGCGAGACCGGCGGATCGGAATCCATCCTGAACAATGCCTGGGATCGCCGCTCCCACCTGGATCAGAGTTCGGTTTCCCTGCACGTTTCCATGAACCGCACCACCCTGAAGCTGGGCTTCCTGGGCACCTTGTACGGCTTGATCCTCACCTTTCCTCCCATGCAGCGCGCCGTGATGGGGCTGGCGGACAGCGACGGTGAATTGCGCTTCATCAAGGATATCTCCTCCGCCATCGACGGCGATGAGTTCGCCATCGCCGTGACCCTGGGCGCGACCGCGCTTTCCATCCTTATCGAACTGGTGACCATCCAGATTTTGGAGCGCGCGTTGGGCGGCTTCGACATGGTCAACAGCCATATCAACGATTGGAACCTGACCCGCTTGCAGCCTTGGATCCGCAAGCGTTACGGGCTGGAATCACGTCAGCGCCTGGCCGTCGAGTCCCAAGCGCAGTTGGAAGTGAAAATGAGCCAGGCCCATAGCGAGATGGATCGCAACCTGGGCCGGGCCCTGGAGGCCATCGCGCGTACCACCAAGCAGCTCGATCAACTGGCGATGGTCCAGACCGCGGTAGGCAGGCGCATCGCGGAACTGGTCGATTTCGAGAAGCAGTACCGCGGCTTTATCGAGTCCAAGTCGGCGGCGGTGGCCCCGCCGCAACATATCGAAAGCGGTCGCCTGGAAACCAGCCATATCGATGATCCTCTGGAGCGCGGAGTATGAGCCGGTTCCGCGGGGGGCGGGGCGCCGTCCGCACCGAAATGGGCGAGGCCATCTCCTTCGAGGACGTGCTCACCGTGATGACCGTGCTGCTGTTGCTGCGCCTGGTATTCATGGTGCCGCTGGTGAACCTCGACAAGGCCAAGACCATCGCCGCGCGCGCCGACAAGTATTGGTCCCTGCAGGCCCTGTTCGTGCTGAACCATCCCGGGGACACCGCCAAGGTGCAACCGTACCGTAACGCCTTCGGGCTGGATGACAAGACCGCCATGATCAGCGAAGGGGGAGCGGCCAAGACGGTATTCCTGGAAGCCGCCTCGCCGGACAGCAACCTCACGGTGCTGCGGCATGATTTGGGCAGCGGGGCATTCGTGGCCATGAACGTGGCCGGCAAAGGCCATTCCATCAGCTTCCGCCGCGGCCAATTGATCTGGAGCAAGGACGAAGAGGAATGGTTCCCCGCTTCGGATAGCGTGGACTACGGGACGCGCAAGGAAAGCAAGGAGATGGAAGCGGAATTCCGCGAGTGGACCAAGAGCAGGAGAGGGTACTGAAGTTGCGTCTCGCCTTGGGCATGCTTGTGGCCGCCGTGACCTTCGCCACCGCGAAGAACGGCCAAGAGCCCCTGAACCATTACGCCCTTACCGCGCTGCAGGATAGCTCGGTGGGCGTAAAGCTGATGGGCCGTTTCAAGGCCAAAGGCCAACCCGTTTTCCTGATCCACGATGCCAACCTGGGGCTGATGCAGGGCGACATCATGCGCTTCCAGGACAAAGCCGTGCTGGTCGACGCCGACGTATGGCAGACCCTGAACGACGAAGGCGCCCTGAGCCGGCTCAAGGTCGCGCCCCTCTTGCGCGTGCAGGCCAAGGCCACCACCTCTACCTGGGAAACCCGTTCCAAGCTGGTCACGGGCGATCGCGAGAAAAAGGCCTACAAGTTCGGCGCCGAATTGCTCAAGATCCTGGAGGATACCTTCGG
>JAHFCH010000072.1 GCA_023249635.1 Fibrobacterota bacterium | reverse complement strand
TGCGACGATCACATGCGGGCTGTTGTCCGCGCTCGAATTCGGATCACCGATTTCCCCGCTTAAAATGGTCCGGTACAAGACCGGATCATACGCGTCAGGGTAGGTTCCCGTCCCCGCGTAACCTCCGTAAACGGAAATGCCGCTGTTCAAGTTGAAGGTCTTGCTTTGGAACGAAGGCTTATACGTACCCTGGGCGATGCGTAAAACGTCTCCGCCTGCGCAACCGGCAATCGCGGTTTCCAGATCAGTGTATGCGTCGGCCCAAGAGGTTCCGTGATTATTGGCGCCGGTGGCGTTGTATCGGGCATACACATATTTCGCTTCCGCAGGAATCGCTGCAAACAGCAACGCCAAGCCCGTAATCGCTCTCGTAATTGGCAGCAAAAATCCGCCTTTCATATACCTGTATGCATTGGTCCCGGGATTCATTCCGCCTCCCGCTGGGCTTGGGTACTAATCAGCATTTGCTGATGATCGCGCACCTCGGTGAGCCGACCCAATTCGTCGTAATTGAAATAGGTGGCGATATCGGAGGGACCGGATTGACTGGTTTTCCATCCGCGTTTGTCGTAGGTCATGGAGTATATCTGGGCATCAGCCGGGGCTAGGCGGATATCGTCGAGGACCAATTGCCCTGATCCGGCGGTGATACTTAATTGGATTGATCCATTGGCGGCTACCCAGATCGGGCTTTCAATCCTCGTCCATTCTTTTCCCGAAGTCGGGATGCCAATCAAGGTCATGCCCGCGTTAACGGTAAGCATGCCGTCGGACGAGCCCCTCTTTTTCCAGAAGGACAACAGGTATTTCCCTCCGGTGAGGCCGCTCATATTGAGGTTTAGTGAGCTGTTCGCCGCCAAATCCAACGAGTTGACGCCGCTATGGGCCGCCGGATTGAAGCTCGCAGTGCCGGAAATGTTCCACCCGTCCGGAAGCGAAATCGGGGAGCGCGTTTCATCGAAGGTCAAAACCCTCGCGTCTTTACGGTGCGCGTTGGAAACCTGGGCTACCGTATACAACGCGTCTTTATAGAAAAAGGAAGTGGCGTTCCCGTGGGCATCTTCGACTTCCACGTATTTTCCCGAATTGTCGATAATGGTATTTTTCGAAACGAGCGGATAGACATTGATATCGGAATAGTAGTCCTTAACCGTTCCCGAAATCGGGTACGGCATCTTAATGCTTGATGAATTACCGGCTATCTCCTTCGTGGATGTCATGTCCATACGTAACTTCTTTTCCCCATTAATCCGGTAGCTATAGTTGGGTGAGGGACCATAGGTATCCCATAACAGGATACTTCGCGAGAACAGGTTTCGATCATCCAATCGATCGCGCCAGAAGGCCGCATCAGGAGTGGAACAGTTATTGCAATACGGAGCCAGTCCTGAATAAGTGCTGGTCGAAAAGGTTTGCGTCAGCATATTTCTGTGCGAGAGGCTCGAAACCGGCAGGAGACCCAGGGCTACGTCCCTGAAATCGGGATCCTTGTATACGCTCCCCATCGAAAGTGATTGGCCGCCTTTATTGTATTCGGTGATCCAATATGCAGGGATGGTCACATCGGTTTTTACCGGTCTTTGCCTAGCTTGATCTCCCAGGGCCTTTTTCGTCTTCACCAAGGGTGTTCCGGAGAAGAAATCCCAGAAGGAGTTCGTTTCTTCAGTGCCTACGCCATCCGTAACCTGCGTCGTCTTGTAGGGATGGATGGAATGCTCCACCTCCTCGATTTCGGATACCGCCATTGTGGAAAACGGATCGTCGAGGCCGTGAGGATCGTTGTTGGTCGCGCAATAGATCACGTCCTCTTGGCAGCCCAATTCGAAATGCCAGTTATACCTGTGACGGTAACGCGTGGTCGTCTTGCCCATTTCCCCCGACCGCAGATGCAATCCAATCTGCTGGTATCCCGAATTCAGATCGACGCCGAGAAGGTTCGTTCCGGATTGGTCGATGACTGAAACGGTAGGAACCAGCACTTCCGTAGCGCCGAAGGCTTCGGAATTGTTTAAGAGCGACAATTCCGCGATTGAATTGATATCCACCTGGTTCATCGAGACCTGGTATTTCATCTCGGTTTTCGCCTGCAGTTTGCCTTCCTCATCGTAGGTTTCGATGCGACGCGGCTGGCCCTGGAA
This sequence comes from Fibrobacterota bacterium, assembly GCA_023249635.1. Taxonomy (GTDB): domain Bacteria; phylum Fibrobacterota; class Fibrobacteria; order UBA11236; family UBA11236; genus Chersky-265. Next base: position 25,716 of record JAHFCH010000072.1, on the reverse strand, counting down.
ATGGCTGATGCGATTCAGCTTCCAGCGCTGGCGGTTGCCTGCGAAATTGGTCAATTGGTCATAACACTTATCGTTAAGATTGCAGTAATCGAATGCCCAATAATCCTCGACGTCGGCACTTGTCAGGAAATGGTGGACCGTCCGTCCCATACCGGGCCGGTAGCAAGCCACGGTCCGGTAGGAAACCTGCGGACCCTGCTGGATGAGCGTCCCGGATTCCGGGCGCTTGCGCCTATCGTCGCCTTTGTTGTTGAAAGGGGGGGGAATGCTGGGAGTGCTGCCCGAACTGTAGGTTCCTCCGAATCCTCCCGCGCCGTCATACGCGTACTCCGCTACCTGCAATTGCGCGGGCGCTCCCGGCTTTTGGGCCCAGCCTGTATGCATGACCACGCGCTTGGTGCGAACGCCTCCCCCGATCAAGCCGGCACCTTCGCCTACGAAATTCCGGGGGGCCTTCACATACGTGTTGAAGTTGTAGAAATCCCAATATTTGCTGGGAAAGTCCGCTTCCACGACCCCCGGTTGATCTTGGCGGGAGGCTTCGAATTCATTGAGATCGGGAGCCCATGCGCCATGGCCCTTACGGACGGTACCGGATAGGTAGGCCCAGGGCGGGGAGCTGGTACGCAGGTCCGGGATTTTCCACGCGCCTTCTGCAGTCTTGATGTCCATCTGCCAATCGGTGATGGGAGCGCTGGAACGGATATCCCGCTTCCGGGTCCAACTCAGGTAATAGGACTTGGCGAGTGACCCAGCCATGCAAGCGGTCGCTCCACCTTGGCCCTTTTCCGTAAGCAAGTCGGCAAGTTTGAACGTGACTGAACCGCGCTGGCAGAATTTATCCTTGGGCTGGGTCGATGGGGACGCTCCCGCGGCATGCATTTCGAATGCAGGCTTAGTCGCATCGTTCGGATCCTTGACGGTACCGAGGTCGATAGGCACAGGCATAATCATGCTGCGTGCCGGGGTAGCTGTTACCGGAACCAGTCCGCAATTGCCGGTAGAGAATCCGCCCCAGAATTGGTCGCTCTGATCCCCAGGCCAATACCAGGCCACCAGGTGCAATCGATCCTCATCAAGTTCGGCGGCCGAACTAGGCGCATCGCGCCGATTTCGCAGGTATTCGAAATCCTTATTGAACTGGACGACTTTGGCCCCTGTACCGTCCTTGACTTCGCGATAGAGGCGGAATACGCTTTCAACCTTGATCTCGATCGCGTAGGGATCCTGGATAACCCGGTTCAGGAAATTTCTGCCGAATGTTTCCTCGTTTATCTCCAATATGTCCGTACCCGTTGAGAAGGTCTTTTCGGCTCCCACGCTCTTGAAGAATGCTCCCGTGGGTTCATTGTCGACGCGACGCTTTTCCACCCGCACCACTTTGGCCCTTCCCTCATAGGCGAAATCATCGCTTTCCAGTTCCGCTTCGATCGTGCCCCCTGAAGGCATCCTTACGGTCCTGAGGGACCAGGCCTTGACGTCATCCCTGTTCGGATCGTGGTCTATGCGGTTCAGATTCGTTTTCTTTAGGATGGACCGGCCGGTAGCCGTTTTGCTCGTCCACAGGTATTCGCGTTCGATGACGGAATTGTTGAACCATTCCACATCGTTGGCCTCTTCGACAGTCAGATTCGCCTTGAGGCTGCCGTTGTCGTCCATGATAACGACGTTGGACGCGTTGTTGGTCGTGGCCAGCCTGTCGAACAGCTTTTTGGGTCTGGGGGTGAGAGTAGCCCTGGCCCCGATGGAAACCTTATTCTGGGCGTAGAAATTGAGGTTCCTGGTGGCTTTTGTCAATGCGGCCATCAAGTCATCCCGCATATCATCATCCAGCGTCGCAGCGGCTTGTATGGCCGCGAGACGCGAGCCGAGGTTTGCGCGAATGATGACGGTCAACCAGTGGGTGGATGTGGATTTGATCTCGGTATGGAGATTTCCCCAATTGATGATGTCCTCGAGGACGAAGGCGCTGGGTTCAAGCCCGCCATTCCGTTTGTAGTATCCCCAACGATCCCAGTGGTCGCGATGATACGGGGCCTGGGCGCCTTCCATATAATACTTGAAGGTGTATGGGGGGAAGGCGCTCACGCCATCACCCAGGGTGACTTTCCGAAGCGCGAGTTTGCCGTTATTGGAAGTTCCCGCGGCATTGACGGAGTTGGGAATCCCGGGAGCCAAATCATAGGAATACTCGAACTTCGCCTCTCTGAGCAATGACTCACCCCCATCAACCGATGAATTGTCATTGATGTTTTCGTAAAGCCGGACATAGTCGATTTTCTGCAGCCTGCGCGCCGACGAAACCATTTGGATGGTAGAACCTGAAGGGAATGTCGCCGGAGCCGGGGAGGTCAGAACCGTAAAGCCTATGGTTTGGTTCCGTCCCGTTCCGTTGCAGGCGCTATTGAAATTCGCGTTCGTTTCCGTGCATGCGCCATCGGGTGGATTGTCGGTAACCGCAGTAACCTGGATACGGTAGGAGGGTTGGACGTGTCCGGGCTGATGGATATCAAGCAAGTCTCCGACTGAAGGTCTGATAGAAGGGGAGGTGAAGGACCGCTGTCCCGAAAGCAGGGTGAAATCGGCTCCGCCCTCTTCCGTCTTCGCCTCCAAGCCATCGAGCCTATCGCTCAAGGTAAAGCGGGCCTGGTGCGTGGGGGTATACATGGCGGTAAGGTAATGGATATCCTTGATGCCCCATGTTGCAGTACCATAAGTTTTGAAATTGACCATGGTGCCAGGCGTCGAAGTGCCGTCGCCGTCCACATCGCCCTTATCGATTTGATCTACACCGGTACCATTCGGCGAAGTGCCTACATAAGGCGAACGCCAGTGGTAATTGCGAATGGTTTTTCCGTACTCGAAACGGACCCACGCGCCGATATCGGACTGGCTTGGCTTCTTATCGTTGTTCAGGTCATAATAATCGGGACCTTTGACCGCGGTAATGAGCCAAGCGTATGCGTAGGGACGCTCCAAGCTGTTGGAGGCTTTCAGGCTGCCGAAATCGTTGTTACCCCAATTCTTTTCGATGAATTCATCGGTGGGGCGCTCAGCGGATGCGCTCTTATAGATCCAATTGAAGGCCGGCTTGTTGTACTCGTAAATCATGCCGTCCGGGCGAATGAACGTGAAGCCGATCAGGGCCTTTTCGGGAACCCAGGGATCGCATTCCGGGATGTCCGGCACGCGGTTCGCGGTACAGCCCGCACCTGTGGCCCAACCCGTTGCCGGATCATAGGTATTCTTGTACCGCGGAAATATGCCCTTGGAGCCGGAGATCCGATCAGGATTTGCGCTCGCGAAAACCGGGGTTTTTTTGAGCAAAGCATAGGCGGGATCGGCATCCTCCAGCAACTCCCGGTTTAGGTAGAGTTGCTCGCGTACGTGGGCCGGCTGGCCTGGCCACGCCGGATTATCGGGGGAAGCGGTGGTTGATCCGGGCCGCCAGGTTTCGGAATCGAATACCCCGGCGGGATCGCCGACTTGCCGGAAAACGGAGAGAGGCATACCGTCGAAGACCGTATTGGCATAGCCGGTTTTTTCCTGCATGAAGCGGGAAGCCAACTCGCCGATGGCGCGATCGTACTTATGCCGATCGGCCAGATTGTGGCGTCCGGCAAGCAGGGCCATACCCGTTCTACGTCCCCAGGTCTGGTGAGGAGGGACAACGCCGGATTCAGCATAATAATCACCCAAGTCCTGACGGTTAGGCCGGTAGGATAAGGAGACGCCTTCCGCTTTGATCGAGTAGCCGTCTTGGGTACTGACCGCCCAGGAATTTTCGCGGCCGAACGAGAGCGACATCGCCTGGTACCCGCCTGGAACGCTCTTCATGGTAAGGTTGGGAACCTCGGGTTGGTCCTGCGCGTAGTCGAATTCCATCCGGTGGCCCTTCGTACTCCACTCCGGTCCTTGCAAATCGCTGCAAGCCGGCTTGGTCGCATCGGGCTTCCAGACTAGATTCATCCAACATGAATTTTTAAGCGCTTCGGAGGTTTCCTTGGGGTAGGCTCCGAGATTCAGGAATCCATAGAGGCGCCGGTTCTCCGCCTTATCCACGTAGGATTCGGAATGGTTGTATACGATGTAATTCTCGTCGTCGGTCTTTACCGCGCCTACGGTCACGCTGCGGGAAAGGAATCCGCTCAGGGAAAAATTCGCGTCCGCTACCATATCCGTGAGGTTGAATACGTTGATGCCCATGGAAACCGCGCCCAGAAATCCGTTGTCGGCGGCGCTGAATTGCCCTTTACCGGGAGGATTCTGGGACATATCCGCGGCACCATTGTCTGTGGGGGACATGGCTGCCACCGATGCGAATGCGGCGACGGCCGCCATGAAATCCGGTGTACTCTGGAAGCCGATTCCGGATCTCGAATTAAAACCATACTCCATTCCGAACATGCCTGCACCGGCCGAGAAGCCCGACCAAGGGGCATATCCACCAGAGGCGGACAATCCCAGGAAATTCACGCCACCGCGGATCTCCCCGTTTTCGGACCAGTTAAAGTTCGCCACGAAGGCATTGATCGAATACGCGTCTACGTCATCTTGTCCTTGGAAAGTGGAACGTTGAAGGCCACGGTAATAATCGTCCGGATAACGATTCAGACCCCGGTTTATGGCACCCGGGTTCAAGCTCCAACCCAGGCCAACCCAACTCGCTTCTTGCTCAACCTGAATCCCGCTATGGCTGCCCAGCGTGAGTGGATAGCTGATTCCGGGACCTGGAACTTCCATGATAGGAACGGAATATCCGAAATCTCCCGAAAGCAGATCGACCATATCCTTTTGGGTCGCGGATTTGAATCCGGCGTATTCGGGTTGGTTAGGGCCGCTGGTTAAAGCGGCCGCGGCATGTACCAATAGCCCGATTGCCGCCGATTGCAGATGCAGTTTCCTGCCCATGAGACCTCTTATAAGATTAAAGGACACGGCTAGCCGTACTTGCAGGCCACCGCAGAACGGCGACTCCGGCGCCATTTACGGGGATTTCGAAAGCGAGTTCCAGCCCGGAACCCGCACGTGCGGCTTCCCGTTGGGCCTTTCCCAATTGAAAACTGAGCAGGAAGGTGCGTCCATCGGCCATCCCATAAGTCCGTTCCATGTGGTATAGGCAGGGATATTGCCGACTGCCCGAAAAGGAAAGCCAGAAATTGCGCTGCAATCCGAAATCGAAAGTTGAAACGCGGGCATCCATCTCTTCCGGTTTAGTCCCGAAACCCGTGACGATATCGGCTGAGCCGCCTTTCAGTTCCTTGCATGCACCGTCCGGTATCACTGCGATTCGTAAGTGGACCGGTGTTGGCGCATCCGGATCGGCAGCCTTTTCGGGTACCTCCGAAGTAACCGTGTCAGGGGGGAGGAGCGCTCCGTTGACCTGAAAGCATCCCTGCTTCCAGGTGGCTTCCCATGATAAGGAATCGGAACCTGATTGAGCGTCATGCTTGATATCGCCGCCGCATCCAACCGCCAGGAGGAGTATGGAAAGCGACAGTAAAGTACGGGTTGCGGGCCTAGTGTCTAGCGGCATCTGTTCCCGGAATTCGCGATGTGTCCTTGCTAGATCCGCCGGTGCCAGATTTCACGCCCGGGGTCGAAGCGGGCGAGTATAAGGCATTCAGTCCGCCCAAAACCTGCAGCGTGACATCGAAGGCGGGCTCGCGCATCAGGATCACGCCGCCGGTCCCGGTGCCAAGGATTGCGGCATATCCGTGCTCCCGCCCCCATGTTTGGACATACATGTTCAGTTTTTCCAGAACCGGCTTAAGCTTTTCGGCTTCGAGCTTCGGCGCCATCTGCTGTATCGCGGAGGAATACTGATTGTACTCCTTGTTCCATTTCTCCAATCTTACCGTCAATGCTTGTCGGGTCCTGGCATCGGCCTGCTCGGCTTTTCCCAGCGCGTCCATGACCGTCTTGAGCGAGTCCTCGATAACGCGGGTATTTTCGGTCCATTTCTTCCGCTCGATTCGAAGTTCCTCGCGGGCTTTGATGGCTTCGGAGAATTGCTGGACGAGCACGGCATTATCCACAATACCCACTTTGGGTGTGCGCGCCTCCCTAACCAACGCGAATCCTGAAGCCCCTAGTGCGAAGGCAACGGCAATCCAGAGGGGTTTGTTTTCGAACATGTTTAAATCCTTTTCCTGCATCCCGGACGTGTGTCCGAAGCACTATTTTGAGTCAACGGCTTTGGGCCTTCAGCTGACGGATCTCCACCGCCTGCCGCTTCAATTCCTTTTCCTGCCGGATGGCATGCAAGGTCAATTCCTCGACCTTCTTCAGCAGCACCAGATTCATCTGTGCGAGGTCCATTCCCTTGTCCTTGATTTCCTTCGCCGAAGGAACTTCCGGGAGATGCTTATTTTCCTTCACGTAGGATTCGACTTTTTCCAGGGAAGCGAGTTTATATTTGTCCTCGAATACATAGTCGGGAGCGATGCTCCAAACCTTCGTGCTGATCGAGGCGACCGTCAACGCTCCGCTGATGTTGGCGTCGCCATTTACGTCCAGTCGTTTCGACGGATTGGTTATCCCAATTCCCACATTCCCATTCTCACGTACTTGGAAAAGGGGGGTCAGCTTGGTGTCGATGGTCGACGGGTCGCCGCCCACTCCATCTTGGTAGCCCTTTTTCGCCACCGTAAAGGCATTCCGGCCGCCGTAATCGTACATCCACACGACAGGCGAAGAAACGTTGTCGGCTTCTATTAGCCCAAAGCCCGAGCCATTGTTCCCATTCGCCGTAATGAAAGGCATGTTCCCCACCGCACCTGCGGTAGTTGGATTCAGATTCCATTTGGAGGCCAGGCTGGCATTCGGAATCTGGGGTCCGCTACTCATAAGAACGGTCGGCATCTGGGCCCGGCCCACGACGGAGATTCCACACATTGCTGACAGGGCATCGACGATCTTCGCATTTCCGTTCACTTCGAGAGTGGCTCCCGGAATTGTTGTCCCGATCCCGAGCCGGCCGGAGTTGGACAGCATCATCTGGTCGGTGCCAACCAAAGCATCAGTCAGCGTACCGAAGTACATATTCCCGTTATTTGAATGGATATAACGATGCTTTTGGTTGAGCGCAGCGGCTGAGTTCGTTAAGACAAGTTGGAGCGCGCCACTTGTGGAAACATTGAGTGCTGAGACCGGGCCAGTACTTCCGATTCCGACTGAGCCTCCATTGAAGTAGGAGTTGCCGTTGGCGTTGAGCTTTATTCGGGGCGTCGTAGTGAGGGCGGAGAGCAAGTCGAGTACACCGTACCGTACGCCGGCGGAATTGTTTCCGTAGGCGTCGATAATGGTCGCGATATTATCGGAACCCTTGATGGTTAGTGCGCCGGCGTTGGCATCCGTCAAAGCGAGGATTTCCAACGGGGAGTTCGGGTTGGTGCTCCGGATTCCGACATTGCCGCCGTTGAAGTAGGATTTGCCGCTGGCGGTAAGATGTATGTAATTCGCAGCCGTCGAGGCCTTCAAATCCAGATTGCCAGAGCGGATGCCCGCGCTGCTCGAGCCATAAGCATCGAAGATGATGCCGATGCCGTCGGAACCTTTTAATGCGATGCCTCCGCCCGTGGCGTCACTGGCGGCTTTTACTTCGAGTTTGGCGCCAGGAGTCGAGATTCCGAGTCCGAGCTTCCCTGAGGCGTCCAGAAAAGCCTGATCCGCATTGTTGACCCGGAAAATCAATTTGGTCGCCGTTCCATTTGTCGTGTTATAGTCGCCGAAGATGATGTTTGGTGTAGCCCATTTGGCAATAACCTTGGCGGGACTACCATCGGACACGTCAGCAACCGAAATGCTGGCGGCTATTGCCAGAAGCAAAATGAAGCGATCTGGTCGATAAGTCGCATGATTCACAAGGTTCTTTTCGACGAGTCTTGTGGCCGTTCCGGCTTTGGTTCGTAACATGGTAGATGACCTTTCGAGGAGCGTTGCTTGGAAGTCAAATATGGGTTTTGGCGGCTCTCTGGAGGCCGCCGATTTCCATGATGTAAAACGGACTTCACGGGACGAAATATCAAAATGTAATATTCATAGCGATTTTCAAGAGATCCTCTTGCAGATCGAAGCTCTGCGTCAAAAAAGTACAGCCGGGTCAAAGAAAAGGAAACACCATCCTTGATGGTGCCAAAGATGCCGGAAAATTTTACGAACCCGCTACTGCCTGAAATAGACTGCAAGCGACGTAGGTTAAGACAAATCACGGAAAAACGGCTATTTTTAAGATCAGAATGACCCAAATATCTTTAAGTCCTTCCAAATCAATTGCTTATATGCCCGACCGCTTCGCCCCGGTCCGCCGCCGCACCCTCAGGGTCCGCGTAGGCAATCGCTGGATCGGCGGGGACGAGCCCATCCTGGTCCAGTCCATGACCACGACCAACACCAAGGACATCGATGCCACCGTGTTCCAGACCCTGGAACTGGCCAAGGCGGGCTGTGAACTGGTGCGTATCACCGCGCCCACGCAAAAGGATGCAGAGTGCCTGCAAGAGATCGTCGCCAAGGTGCGGGCCGCCGGTTGCGACGTGCCGATTTCGGCGGATATCCATTTCCAGCCCCGTGCCGCCATGGAGGCGGTAAAGTGGGTCGAGAAGGTCCGGGTCAATCCCGGCAACTTCGTCGATTCGAAATCGCCCACGCCCCGCGAGTATGACGACTCCAGCTTCGCGACAGGCGTGCAGAAAGTCTACGACGCCTTCTCGCCGCTGGTACGCATCGCCAAGGATCGCGGCGTGTGCCTGCGCATCGGTACCAACCACGGATCGCTTTCGGATCGCATCATGTGGAAATACGGCGACACCATCGAAGGCATGGTGGAATCGGCGCTCGAGTACGTGCGCGTATGCGAAGCGGAGAATTTCGATCAAATCGTCTTCAGCATGAAATCGTCCAACCCCCGGGTGGTGGTGCAGGCCTACCGCATGTTGGCCATGCGATTGGACAACGAGCATAAGCCCTATCCCTTCCATGTGGGCGTGACGGAGGCCGGGGACGGCGAGGACGGCCGTCTAAAGTCGTCGGTGGGCATCGGCGCCTTGCTGCTCGACGGCATCGGCGATACCATCCGGGTTTCCCTCACTGAAGATCCCGTGCATGAAATCCCGGTGGCCAAGGCCCTGGTAAAGCTTTGCGATTTGGCGACGCTGGAACATACGGCTTCCCTGGCCGAGGCCCTCGACTATTACGCTTTCCAGCGCCGCGAGACGCCGGTGCTGCACCTGGGCCCGTTGGCCGTGGGCGGCCGTGAGAAAATCGCCGTAGGCGCTTCCGATCCGGGATCGGAAACCCTGCCGAAGGGGGAGAGGCGCCTGGAGTGGATTGGTACCCCGGATACCCATGCCTTGCGCGCCGACGTGGCCACGGTGTGGGAACCCCGCGCGGTGGAATTCGCCATCCCGCCCAAGCATCCGCTTACGGCCCTCACCAGCTCCCGGATACTGGCCGGCCTCAGCGATTTCCCGTCCCTGGTGGAAATCGAGGTGGAGGATCCTTCCCATCTCGATCGCCTGCCCCAGGACCTGCTCAAGTCGCCCCACCTGTTCTGGTCCTGCGGCGGCAAGGGCAATAACCCGATCGCGCATTATCGGTATCTGGCTGCTTGGCTGGCCCGCAACGGCCGGCAGGATCCCATCATTTTGCGCGGGCATAGCGATGGCACTCCCGAGGGCAACATGCTGCTGGCAGCCCGCTTCGGCTCCCTGCTCGTTGACGGCATCGGCGATATGCTCCGCGTCGACGGCGCAGTGGGCCCGCGCATGTGCATGCACCTGGGATACGATATCCTGCAGGCCGCGGGGGTGCGCCGCACCAAGCCCGAATACGTAGCCTGCCCCAGCTGCGGCCGAACCTTGTTCGATCTGCAGACCACCACGCAAAAGATCCGCGCCCGCACGGCGCATCTCAAGAACATCTCCATCGCCATCATGGGTTGCATCGTCAACGGGCCGGGGGAGATGGCGGATGCCGACTTCGGCTACGTGGGCGGGGCTCCCAGCAAGGTGAACCTGTATGTCGGGCGCGATTGCGTGAAAAAGAACATTCCCGAGGAGGAAGCTCCCGAGGCCCTCGTGACCCTGATCAAGGAACATGGGCGTTGGAGTGAACCGGCCGATTCGCTAAGCGAATCGGGTACCTGAAGCCCGGCCCCATGCTTTCAGTCATCCTGGTGGGACCCGAGCAGGCCGCCAACGTGGGCTTCACGGCCCGGACACTCGCGTGTTACGGTCTCTCCGATTTACGTATCGTCGGCAGCCCGGGCATCGCCGCCGACGGCGCCGCCCGCAAGACCGGCAAAGCCGCCCCCACGGTACTGGACAGCGCCGCCTATTTCGCTTCCCTGGAAGCGGCCCTGGCCGACCGGACCTGCGCCTATGGCTTCACCCGGCGCACCCGCGATCCCGCCCAACGCCTTGACGATTTGGCTCCCGCCGCCGCGGCTTGGCGCGCCAGCGCGGACAGTGCCACGGCCCTGGTATTCGGGCGCGAATCCCAAGGCTTGTTCCGGGAAGAGTCATTGCTGCTCACGCATCTGGTACGCATCCCCATGCCTGCCGAGACTTTGAGCTTGAACCTGTCCCATGCCGTTGCCATCGGCCTATATGCCTTCCTAGGCGAAGGCGCACCGGCGGAATGGGACATCGGCGGAAACGGACTTGCGTCGCGACGCGAAGATGCGGAAACGCTTTCGCACCTGATGGCGCGCCTGGAAGCGGCGGGATTCTTCAAGGGCGGTAAGGAAGAGGCCCAGCGCGAGTACGTGCGCCTGTTGTGGCAGCGCCTGCGGCCCGATCGCAAGGAAGTCGATTTCATCGCGGGCATCCTGAAATCCCTGGGCGCCCCGGCCCGCTGACGGCGCCGGCCCCGTCCATTCCAGCCTCCAATTCCTACTTTATACCGATGTTCTACCTCGACAATGCCGGCCTGCGCGTTTCCATCCTGGACCCCGTCGCCGATCGCAAACGCATCGGCGCGCGCTATTGCGCGGGCGGGTATATCTGGCAGGTAAGCGACGGCGCCAAAGGCGAATTGTTCTCGGGACCGCAATTCCCGCTCGCCGAGCCGCCTACCTTCGATGGCCAGGGCTTGCCGGAAGCCTTCGAAATAGCCCTGGGCGGATCGACCGCCAAGGTGGGAGAAGAGGTTTGCGTAATCGGCGTGGGCCGCGTCAAGCGCGAGAGCGCGACGAAGCCCTTCCATGTCAGGAACAATCCTACCATCATGGAATTGGCGACCTGGAAAACGGTGCAAGCGGGCGGGATGCTCACCATGACCACGCGCCAGGCATTCCGCGATTGGGATATCCTGTTGGAGCGCAAGCTCGTGCTGAAAGGGCGCACCTTGATCTCGGCAACCTCGATCAAGAACCAGGGCAAGGCCGACGCTCCCATCCGCTGGTTCGCGCATCCCTTTTTCCCGCATGCGGGCATGGAAGTGGGCAAGCTCTCCCTGGAATGCGAATTCCCCTTCTGGGTTCCCGTGGCAGGGGGCTTTCGTATCCAGAACGGATTCCTGCACCGCAATCCCGAGCACGATTGGAATGCGGGCTGCTACCAGTTGCTCAACGTTCCTTTCGGGGGACCGGTGGAAATAGCCCAGAAGCATCCCAAGCTGGGCGAAGTGAAAATCGAATGCCGGTTCCCGTTGGCCTGGATGCCGCTCTGGGCCAATGCCAATACGGTCTCCTTCGAGCCGTACTATCATACCGTGCTGCATCCCGGCAACCATACGGAGTGGTCAATCCGCTACCATCTCTGAGGCTCGCATGGCTTCGCTGAAATCCCCCGGCCTCATCCTCAAGAAGACGCCCTTCTCGGACAGCAGTCTCATCCTCAAGGTTTTCACCCGCGAGTCCGGGCTCATCACCCTCATCGCCAAGGGCGCCAAGCGGCCCAAGTCCAAGTACCATGGCCTGCTGGACTTTTTCACCTTGGATCAATTCGTTTATCCCGCAAAATCGAAAAGCGAGATCCATACCTTGATGGAAGTGGGACTGATGCGGGATTTCCCGCGCCTGAAAAGCGATCCGGCCCGCCAATCCCTGGCGCATGTCTTTTTGGAGTTGTACCTGAAATACGTGCCGGAGCCGGAGCAATCCCATCCCCATTTCGAACTGCTCCTGGAGCGGTTGGGGCGCATCGATGAGGCGCGGGAATTCGATCCGGTGTTGGAGCTGTGCGATTTCCTGCTGGCCCTATGCGCGGTATCCGGCTTCAGCCCGCAATTCTCCGAATGCGCCCAATGCGGGCGGACCGATCTGGGTTTCCGTGCGCGCCTTGATCCCGACCTGGGCGGTCCCGTCTGCGCTACGTGTTCGGGCACAGGGGGAGGGGCCGGGGCGGGTTCTTTTTCCGCGCGACTCCTGCGCTGGCTTACGCGGTTGCAGGCTTGCGGCCCGCGTGCCGGCCGCATACCCCGGGAAGAGGAGGCCCAGGCCGAAGCCTTCCTGCTCGCCTTTCTGGGGAAGCATGCCGGCGGCTCCCGCCCCATGAAATCCCTGGACTTCTACCACCAGATGCTGGAACCGCTCTGATGAAGGCCCCGCGGACTCGCCTGGCGCCGACGCCGAGCGGATTCCTGCATGCGGGCAATGCCTGGTCCTTTTTGATCACCTGGTTGGCCGCGCGTTCGCGGGGCGGGTCGGTGCATTTGCGCATCGACGATTTGGATACCGCGCGGTTACGCCCCGAATACGTGGCCGATATTTTCGCCTCCCTGGATTGGCTGGGTCTGGATTGGGATTCGGGTCCGCGGGATGCGGCGGAATTCCACGACACGCATAGCCAGTCCCTGCGTCTGCCCTTATATCGCGGGATGCTGGAACGGCTGGCGCGGGCTGATACGGGCGGGGCCGGCCCCTTGGTTTACCCCTGCGGATGCAGCCGGGAAAAGGCCCGCAAGGATTCCGAAGCCAAGGGGACTCCGGGCCGGTATGCGGGCACTTGCAGGGCGGCGGGTATTCCCTGGGCGGAGTCGGCTTTTCCCGGAAGGGCCGCGGCAGCGGGGGAGACCGCGCAGGAAGGCCTGCACCTTAGGGCGCGGGTCGAGGGTGACGCGCAGGTTACCCTGGCGGATGCGGATGGGGGCGCGCTGGATTGCTTTCCGGGCCGGGAGATGGGCGATTTCGTGGTATGGCAGAAAAACGGTTTGCCCGCATACCAATTGGCATCGGTAGCCGATGACGAGGCCCTGGGCATCGATTTGGTGGTGCGCGGATCGGACTTGCTCCCTTCGACGGGGGCACAGGCCTGGTTGGCTGGAAAGGCGGAGGCGGATTCCTTCCGGCAAGCCGCCTTCCTGCATCATTCCCTTTTGCTCGGGCCCGAGGGGGGCAAATTGTCCAAGTCCGCCGGGGCCGAGTCCTTGCTCGCCTTGCGGGAGCGGGGTGGCCCGCTTCCGCTGCTGCGCTTTTTCGCGGCGCGGCTGGGGCTCGATCCGGCTCCGCTGCGCGAGGCGCGGGATCTGGTGGCGAACTTCTCGCTTGACGCGCTTCCCCGGGCCGACATCCCCTGGGCCGATTTCGCCGCGGCGCTGAGCCTCCGGTGAGATCCCCCAAAGTGCCTGGGCGCCCGGTTATTATCTTTGCTCCATGATCCTCGCCTCCGGTTTCGCGCGTTTCAAACGCGCCCCCCTCGTGATGGCGACCGGCTATGACTTTCCCTTCGCAGGCATCCTCGAGGAAGCCGGCGTGGACGTGATCCTGGTAGGGGATTCCCTGGCCAACGTGGTTTTGGGCCTGCAATCCACGCGCGAGGTAGGCATGGCGGAAATGCTCCTATTCACGGGGGCCGTTGCCCGCGGGGCCAAGGAGACCCACATCCTCTCGGATATGCCTTTCGGTTCGGATAGCGATGCCGCGACCGCGGTAGCCAACGGCAAGCGCCTGCGCGCGGCCGGGGCGCATTCGGTGAAGTTGGAGGGCGCCAAGCTTGAAGTCGTGCGGGCGCTGACTTCGGAAGGCGTGCCGGTGGTGGGACATCTGGGCTTACTGCCGCAAACCGCGAAATCCTTCAAACAGGTGGGCCGCGATCCCGCGGAGCGGGACGAAGTGCTGCGTTCGGCGGACGACCTGGCCGCGGCCGGGGCTATCGCCATGGTGTTGGAGCATATGTCCGCCGACCTGGCTGCCGAGGTAACGCGCCGGGTACCTGTGCCTACGGTGGGTATCGGCGCCGGGCCGGGCACCGACGGACAGGTGCTGGTGTTGCACGATTTCCTGGGCATGCATGCGGGGGTCTATCCGCCCTTCGCCCATGCCTTCGCGGACCTGCGGGCCGCGGCCTTGGCGGGCGCCAAGGATTATTGCCGGGCAGTGCGCACGCGCGCCTTTCCGGCCCCATGAACATTGGTTTCCAAGGAGACAGGCGATGACGGCAGGGGAAGCGGGATCGGAAGCGGAAGGTAAAGGCGCCGCCAAGGAAAAGGCCAAGGCCGCGGAAGAGGAATCCCTGCGGCCCGCGCCCGGCCTGGAAATGGTGCGCAACCGTGAATTCCTATCCGAGAACGTTTCCATCTCCGGCCGTCATTTCGAACGCTGCTCGTTCAACTTCTGCAACCTGATCTATTCGGGTGGCCCGGTAGGCCTGGTGGAATGCGGTGGAACTAACAATGCCCTGGTGGAAGTGGGACCGATGCTGGAAGCCTTGAAGGAGATTCCCGGCGACACCATCCGGGAGAAGATGATACGCTACTGGAAGGATGTGCGGGTGGGCTTGCACCTTGAGGTGCCGGAGGGGTATTGAAGAGAGGTTTAAGGTCTAAGGTTTAAGGTGGGATAAAAATTTCTTCGCTTAAACCTTAAACCTTAAACCTTTGACCTTAAGCCTTATACCCTTCCCGATTCACCCTCCACGCCAACGGCCAGCACGCCGCGAATCCCAACACGAAAAACCACTCCAGAAACGCCTCTACCATGTCCCCATGCCGCAGATACCAGGTCTCGCGGTCTATTAAAGGCAGCTTCCGCCGCAAGGCCGTGGCTTCATTCAGGCGCGTCTTACCGAGAATCCTGCCCTTGTAATCGTAGAACACGCTGATGCCGGCGTTGGAACAGCGCGCAATGGGGGCGCCTACTTCGATGGCGCGGAAGCGGGCGATATTGGCGTGCATGAAGGGCGCGTTGCTATACCCGAACCAGCCGTCGTTGGTGATGTTCACGAAGAAGCGCGCTCCGCGCCGCCGGGCCCCGCGGGCGAAATCAGGGTAGATGATCTCGTAACAGATGGAGGGAGCGTACTTGGCCTGGCGGTCCCAGATCTCGTAGTCCTTTCCCGGGGAGAAATCCCCTTCCCCCAGATTCACGTAATTGATGATGGGGAAGATATCGTCGAAGGGAAGATGTTCGCTGAAGGGGACGAGGCGGAGTTTGGAATATTGCAGCACGACTTCTTTCCCTGGGCCGCCTGGGAACAGGAACGCCGAGTTGTAGAAGATGTATTTGCGATAGGGCTGATCGTCCGGGACGAAATCGAGGGCGCCCACCAGTACGTCGGCTCCCGTGCGGCGGGCCAGCGCGCGGAAACGCTCATATTCCTCCGGCCGGCTGCGCAGGAAATCCGGCACCGCGGTTTCGGCCAGCACCACCAGGTCGGCGCCTTTCAGGCGCGCGCTGTCCAGGGGATCGCCCACCATGGCGGTCCAGGTCTTTTTCATCACGTCGCGGAAATAATCCTCATCCCACTTCTTGGTTTGCTCGATGGAGGGCTGCACCAGGGCGATGTCCACCGTAGGTGCGTTCGGCGCCTCGGGGCGCGCGAGGGAAAGAGTGCCCTGCACGGCGAGGCCGACGGGTATCGCCAGCCCCAATGCGCCCAAGGCCCAGCGTGGCGTACCGCGGGAGCGCCAAGCGCAAAAGCAAAGGCAGTTGGAGGCGATGACCGCCATCGACAATCCGAAGATCCCGATTCCGGATACGCATTGGATCAGGGTCGGCCAATGGCCCAGGGTATAGCCCATATCATTCCAGGGGAAGGACATTTCCCCTTGGGTGCGCAAGACTTCGAGGCCGCCCCATAAGAACGGGTAGGCGTACAGGCCGCCGCGGGTCCCGCTCAGCACACGGAAGATCCAGCCTAGCACGCCGTTGAACAAGGAGAGGAACAGGATCATCACGACCAGCCCGCCGCCGATTACCAAGGCCGGACCCACCTTCATCACATTGTAGATCCACCAGTACATCACCAGGTTGTATGCGATGCCGGCCAGGAAATGGTAGCCGAAGGCCTGGCGCGTCGTCAGCCGCGCCGTGACGACGAAGGCGGGCACCAAGACGATGAAGGCCAATGGACCCAGGGGAAAGGGCGGGTAACAGAACGCCCAGGCTACCAGGGAGAGGAGGATGGGACCCAGGGCGCTCCAGTCAGGGCGGCTTGGGCGCAGCTTGCGCAGCAGTCCAGCGAGCTTGGGCATCACCGCTTGTTCTGCGGATGCAACATCAACACGTATTCGCCGCGAGGGGAGCGCTCGCGGTACCATTCCCTCAGTTCGGTGGCGGTGCCCGCGCGGAACTCCTCGAACTTCTTTGTCAGTTCGCGGGCCAATACCACGTGGAGATCCCCGCCGAACACCTCGGCGATTTCCTCCAGGAATTGGCGCACGTTGTGGGGCGAAACGTAGAAGGCCATGGTCGGCGCATGTTGTTCCTCGCCGCCCCAACGCGCCTTGATTTCCTGAAGCTTGCGCAACCGGGCGGCCGATTTCTTGGGCGGGAAGTTCTCGAAGGCGAAACGATCGGTGGGCAGCCCGGAACCCGTTACCGCCGCGATCAAGGCGCAAGCGCCGGGAATGGGGTGCACGCGGATTCCTTCGGCCAGGGCGGCTTTCACCAGGTTGAAAGCGGGATCCGCGATCCCGGGGGTACCGGCATCGCAGATGAGGGCAATCCTTTCGCCGCGCTTGAGCCGTTCGATGAAGGCCGGCGTGCGCTTTTCCTTGTTGAAATCGTTGTAGCTCTCGCTGGGACGTTTAATGCCGTAATGGCCCAGCAGCACGCGGGAATGGCGGGTATCCTCGGCCAGGATCAGATCCGCCGCCTTAAGGATACGGATGGCGCGGAAGGTGATGTCTTCCAGGTTGCCGATAGGCGTGGCTACCAGGTACAGGCCGGGATCGGGGGCGCTAAGGGGATCGGGTGCTTCGAGTTCGCCGGTTTGCGGTTCGGTGTCTTCGGATTCGGCGCTTTCGAGTTCGGCCAAATCCGAACTCTCCTCGCCCTCGCCCGGGTCCGGTTCCGCTACGGCATCTGCTTCCGTCTCATCCATTTCGCGGGACATCGCTGGCAAAGATACTAGAAACACGGACTCTTGGCCCCATCGCGACGGCCCGGACGCGTTTCAAGCAGGCGTCGCGAGCAGCTCTTCCAGGTGGGCGGAAACGCCTAGCGCCAAGCCATCCGGGTTGTAGCCTCCCTCCAGCAGGGAAACCAGCTTGCCGCCGCCCGCGATGTCCGCCAATCCCATGGCCATGCGGGTCATGCGCCGGAAGGCATCGTCGCCGATGCGGAAGTCGCCGAGCCAATCATCCTTGCGGCTGTCGAAGCCGGCGGAGATGAGCACCAGATCGGGCCGGAAGGCCTGCGCCGCGGCCAGGAATTCACGGTCCCAGGCGTCCAGGATGGCCTTATCCGTTGCCGCCGGACCCAGGTCCACATTGATGGTGAATCCCTCGCCTTGTCCCTCTCCCCGCCGCGACGGGTCTCCCGTGCCGGGATAGGCCTTCCAGCGATGGGTGGAGAAGAACAGCACCGAAGGATCGGAATAGAAGCATTCCTCGGTGGCATTGCCATGGTGGTAATCCCAATCGATGATCAGGACCTTGCCGCATCCGTGGGCCCGCTGGGCATGGCGCGCGGCCACGGCGACATTGTTGTAATAGCAAAAACCTTCCTCGGCGCCGCTATCGTGGGCATGGTGGCCCGGGGGGCGAACCGCGCAGAACGCATTGCGCATTTCGCCGCGGCATACCGCATCCACCGCCGCGAGCGCGCCGGCGGCCGCCAAGGCTGCCACTCCGCCCGTAACCGGGATGTTGCGTACGCAAGCGATATGCGCGGGAGAATGCACCGCGGCCAGGGCGGGGTAGGGATCGGCGATGGGAGTCAGGGAGGCGAAGTGATCACTCAAACCGGATTCGCGCAGGCGGCGAGCCACCGCGCGCAGGCGCTCGGGCGATTCCGGATGGCCGGTATCGATGACATGATCCAGGTAGGCTTCGGAAAAGACCAGGCCGGAGGAGGGTTTCGCCATGGGTTTTACCATGGACGAAATCTAGGTATCCGCCCCGGCAGGCGGCATGCGCCTACTTGCGCTTCTTCTTGAACAGCTTGTAGGTGCGGGAGGTCTCGTTGGAGCCGATTTTCGCCGTGATCTTCAGGAAATACAGGCCATTGGCGACCTCGTGGTTCCCATTGGTCCGGCCGTCCCAGACCACCTCCTGGTATCCCACTACGTTGCGTTGCTCCAGGTCGCGCACGAGCCGCCCCGCGCGGGAATAGATTTTCAAATCCACCTGGTCGCAATAGTCGGTGAGGCTGTAGACGAAGGTGGCGGTATCGGCGAAGGGATTGGGATAACTTCCGAGGTCGCGGATCTTCAGTTTGTCGCCCATGCGGTAGGCCAGGGTGCGGGTCGACTTGTTGCCCGAGATGTCGCTGGCGGTGATGGTAATCGAGTCGTGGTCGGAGCGCTTGACGGGGATGAAGTTGATGCGGGCCAGGGTGGGGAACAGGTCGTTGGCCTCGATGCTGTTGTTGGTGGTATCCAGGGTCTGCTGGTGGCTGGCGAGCAGCGGGGGATGCAGGGCCAGATCCACGCCTTCTCCGTCGCGCATCACCACGTCGATGGGGGTGTGCAGGGGCACGTAATCGTCGTTAAGCAGAGCCTGGCCGCGGCTGCTGAGCTGGATGATGGGCGCGGTAACGTCCTTGTTGACGAGGAGCGCGTAGAGTCCGCTGCGGAAGCCCGCCGCTACGCGGCTGTCGGCCGGGGCGGCAATCGTGTCGAGTTTGATCCAGGTTTGACCCGCAAGGGTGCGGTAATGCCAGGCCGCGCGGCCCGCGGCGGCGGCGGCCCGCTTGGGAAGCACTCCGTCGCTATCCACGATGCCCAAGGTGAAGCCCGCCGCGCCGAAATCCCCGGCCTCGATTCGGAACGCGGTAATCGGCAGGGCACCTTCGGCGGGGGTCAGGTGGGGAGGCAGGCTGGGCACGGAAACCGGTTGCGCGAAAGCGCGGCCGGGTTTCGCGGGAGTTCCTGAAACCGTCACGAAATGCCCGGACGTATCCAGCGCCAGGGTATCCGCGGAGCTACCCAGCTTGCGGGTGCTCACGTGGAACACCGTATCCTGGGAGCGTCCGGCCTCGGCGAGTTCACCCTCCCGGGAGGGAATTAGGGTGGCGCGCAAACGCTTGCCGGCCAGCATACTGTCGTTCAGGGGGAAGAATAACGAATCGAGCCCGCCCAGCCCCAGGCTCCTGGCATAGGCCAGCGTATCCAGAATAGGCAGGGAGGCTTCGGCATCGCGCATCAGGGAGACGCGGAAATCCTTGGCGGTTCCGAATCCGCGGTTGTGGAAGAGGACCCATAAACCCAGTTCGTCCTGGATGGGAAGATGCATGGCGCGCGCGGGCAATTCCAGGCGGGGGAGTTCCTTGAGGGGCAGGGAATAGGTGCGCGAGCCGAGGGAAAGCGCGTCCACGGTATCCCCTTGCACGTCGAGGATTCCGATATTGAGGCGGAAGCCGATATGCACGTGGGGATTCGCCAAATCGGCCTCGGGCACTTCCAGCGGTATCTTCACCACCGAGACCAGATGGATGTTGTCTGCGCTGACCAGTCCAATAACGTTGTTCTGCGGGAACTGCTTGGCGGTTTCCCCGCCCACCTCCCAGAAAGTGACCCCGTTGCGGAAAACGGTCTTCGCATACGCCGTATTGATCCGCGCGGTAATATGCACCGAGTCGCCGGGAGCCGCCCCGGGCGGATCGATGGCGACGGAATCGATCAGCCAATCGAGGCCGGAGAAAGGCGCCGACGCCACGCGCGCGCGCTTTTCATCCCAGTAATGCACGATCACCTTTCCGTTCTGCGTGGAAGGCGAGGTGCCGGCGAAGGCGTGCTTCACTTCCAGGGATCCTCCCGAGAGCTTGCCGTTTTCTTCGCCTTGGATGGAGTCACCCAGGAAGACGGTAACCGCCGCGTCACCGGTCTCGATAGGCAGCTTGGACGCCTTTACGGTTAGGGAAGAGGATTTGTTGAGAACGTCGGGATCGAGTACCAGGTTGCCTTCCCGGGCCGGGTAGGGCAGGCCGAAAGCGGGATCGCCGAGCAGGTTGAACTCGGCCAGGATGGGGAGGAAAACGTCCCCGGTGCGCAGCTTGACCATGGTCTCGGCCTGGGTGATGATGGCGCCGTTGCTGGTGAACCCGTTGGAAGTGGCGGCGCGAATCACTTCGGAGGAGAGGGCTTCACCCGCCAGATTGGAGATATAGCCCGCGGCCCCATAGAAACCCGCCGCACCGCCGGCAGGTAGGCGCAGCATCTCTTCGCCCAGGGACGGGGCGTGGATGTCCTCGAAGAACCCGGTAAGGCAGGTGACGGAGGAAACCAGGGAGATGGGGTAATCGCCCGTGATCTTGCCTTCGTCGAGAGCCTTGAGCGTCAGTACCCCTGCATCGGACCAAACGGCGCCGCCGCCATGGCCCACGAAGCTCACCAGGTTGAAACCGGAATCGATCTGGTCGTAGAAGTTCGCGCGTTGCGCAGCGGTCTTGTAATAGGGCGAGCCGGGGAACAGATCCACGCGGGAGTATTGGCGATCGTTGCCCACGGCGATTCCCTGCAGTACGTAGTTCTGATTGGTGAAGGCGGATTCGAATCCCGATATCAAGAGGGCTTTGTTGCTCCAATGCCCTTGCGGCCGCGCCGTTTCGGCGAGCAGGGTCTTGTGGACGATTTGGGAGAGTTGCTGAGGTGTGGCGGCGGGAATCCGGCCCACGTTGAGATCGGCGATGTCGTCGTCCCCGGAGACCTTGGCGAAATAGTCGTCGTTGGCCGCCACGCCCCAGCCCCGGATGTTCACGGGATGGAAAGGCACGATCGTGGTCCCCAGCTTCTCGAATCCCAAGGAAGCGTCGCCGACCAGGGCCAGGTAGGCCGGGGCAGGCCGGGCCCAGTTGGCGTAAGCATAGGCCACGAAGCGACGGATGGCGATCGGATCCATGGAGCCATCCCCGAAGGCCTGGTAGATGTGGCGCGCCATCACCACGCGCGTGCGCAGACCCTGTTTGGCCCGGAAGGCGGTCAGGGAATCGAGGGCCCTGCCCTTCAACTCCCGCTGGGTGATGACGATATAGTCCGCGCCCTGTTTGGTGTCGAGCAGGTTGTCCAAGGTATCCAACTGGATTTCCGGGACCTCGCGCTTGTCCGCGGCGCAGATCAGGTAATCGGTACGGCCCGAGAGCGTATCCAGAAAGCTGGCCTCCCAGGCCCCGCCGTTGCGGGTCACCCGGAAATTCGTCAGCTTGCGGCCTTGCTTGTCCCACAGGCTCAAATCATTGGAGACGAAATTTTCCAGGGTGAAGAGTTTGAGTCCGGAGCTGTCCGCGAAGGAGTTGCTGAAGGCCAGCATATCGTTGACGGCTTTGTATGCCGCGGGGAATTCCAGTTCCATGAAGTTGAGGTAGGCATCCTGCACTTCGACCAGTTGGCCGTCCGAGGTCTTGAGATCATTCACCTTCTGGATCACCAGGCTGTTCTTGCCTGCCTTGAGGACACCGGGGTCCAAGGGCGGGGAGACCCAGGTGTACGATTCCTGCCCTTCCCAAATGGCATCATGGTTCACGGCTTCGGTGAGCGAGATGTCCCTTCCATTCAGCAAGAACTTGAGATGGTGGTCCGGCGCGGCATTGGGATTGTTGGTGATGCCCTTGAGGTTGAGGGTGATGCGCAAGGTCCCGACGCTGCCGCCTTTCTTGCCGTTGCCCAGGTCGGCCGGGGAGTAACCCAGTGAGAAGGGCACCTCGGTCTGATCCTTCTCCGCGCCTACGCGTTTCCATACCCAGAAATCCGTGAGCTCGGTTTCCTGCACGCGCGAACCCAGATCGATGATTTCTTCCGCCGAAGTGCTGCCGATGCGGAGTACGTCCACGTCTTCTTCGATATGGACACGGGTTTGGAAGGGCAGGGCCGCTTTGGCATCGGCCGGGAAGGAAGGCACCAGGCCCCCGGTACGCGAAGCCACAGGCACCGCGGGCGCGCGCAATCCCAACCTGCCGCCATCCCAGGTAAGCAGGAAGACTGCCCGGTTGGCGTAGAAGGAATTGTAGCTGGTCAGCCCCGAGGGCCGCTTGCCGATGAACTCGATGTAGTCTTCGGCATCCCAGCGTCCATCCTGCTCGCCGGATACGAACATGGGCACTTCGCGGCCGTCGAAATAGAGGCGCATCCGGCGGGGATCGATGTCGCTTAAGGGAAGTCCCGCCAGACGCAAGGCATCATAGGTGACGACTTCAATGGAATCGCCCTTGGTCTTGATCACCAGCCGGCGGGCCGAGAGATAAGCCCCAGGGGAGGGACCGTCAGCGGCGGATTTGGACAATGCGGCGGCGGGGGTGCTGCGGAAGCCGCGGGACTGCGCGTAGTTCGCCACCCATCCGCTCAATTGCCTTTCCCCCGGGGACGCTTCCGAAGGCGCGAATGCCGGTCTCCAAGCGGGGAGGTTTCCGACCCGGAATACCACGCGAATGCGGGCGGAAACGGTGCGGGCAATGGCGGTAACGGCCGGAGTGAAGGTAAGCGCGGATATGGAAACGTCCCGGAAGCGCGCCGGCGCTGAAACCGCCAGGTTACCTCCGGATGATCCCTCCAGGAAGGATGCCGAAGCCGTGCTGCCCGGCGGCACGGCGATGGCCAGGGTGCGCGTTCGCGCCGAAGCGACCCCGCCCGGATGCCCATCCTTCCAGATCAGGTTGATCCCGGAAACGTCTACCGATTCCAGCAGCCATTCGGCGTCGCCCGGGATCGTGGTCGGCTGCGCGGTAAGCTTGGACTTGATTGCCGCGGCCGTGGTCCGCAGTTTCGAAAAAGGATTGCTCCCCAATCCCGAGCGTGCCGGGACCGCCAGCGCCAAGGCAGCGGCGAGCAGGGCCGGAAGTAAGGATCTGACGGGCGGGCGCGGATATATAGTCGGGCGCGCGAGCAAGCGTTGCGTCATGGATTCACCCTGAAGAAGCGGGAGCAACTGATGGACTGGGCCAAGCCGGTGCGTTGTTCCTGGAAGCTTTCCGTCCCTTCCACGCAGAACAATGCGGGTATGGTATCGGTGGCGCCATGCTGTTCAAGGATGAGCGAATCGCGCTGGAGCGAAGGGCCGAAGATGGGCTGCCCGCAGCGATCGAGGGGCAGGCAGGTATCCTGCTTGGCCATCCACTTGGCGCCGTCTTTTTCGTAGTACGCCATGCGCAGCATCACCCCGGGGTCGGAACTGGTTTGTACTTCCATGTTCAGTACCCGGCCTCCGATGAAGCTGCCCGAAGCGGGCTTGTTGATGCTCAGCGAGGGGGTGATCGTGATGGAATCGGGTTTGAGGGTGTCGGAGACAAGCTTCTGGCCGGTCGGTTCCACCCAGACGGCGCGTACCGCGAAGTAGACCGTAATGGGGCGGGAAGAGTCGGGCAACGGCAAAATGGCGGTAGGGGAATCGGTGGCGGGTTGCGACCGCACCGAGTTCTTCAGGTCATTCAGGTCCATGGTCTCGTACAGCTCGAAGTAGGAAACCCGTTTCGGATCGGAATACGTCCAGGTGATGAAAACCCCTGCGGTTCCCACGGAAGGATCGGAGATTTTCAGACGGATGTCGGTGAGCAGCGGGGTAGGCAGACTCGGCAATTCATGCTTCTCCGAGCAGAAGAATCCTTGGCTGGCGAAACAGGCGAGCAACAAGCCAACGGTCTTGGCGACTGGGTAGGGGGCCTGGGACGATGGGAAAAGCTTCAAGCTGGGCGCTTCCGATACTGGCCCGCGGACGCGCGGACCCTTTGGGTTTTTACGGGATTATATCCCTCTCCTCCGCCGCTATGCCATAGCCCTGCCGATTTCCTAGATTCCTAGCCTAGCAGCCAGCCTGGACTTATGGAAAAAACCCCCCGCGGACATTATATCGTGGCCATCGATGGCGTAAGCGGCTCGGGCAAGAGCAGTACCGCCAAGACCGTGGCCCGCCTGCTTGGGATCCTGCATTTGGACACGGGTTCCATGTACCGGGCGGTCACTTTTCTGGCCCAGGAACGTGGCCTCGATCCCTCGCAAATCCAGGAAATCCGGGCTATGGTGAATGATCTGGAGTGGCATGCCGACCCCTCGGGAAGGCTTACGGTTGAAGGTCGTGATCTCAGCCTGGAAATCCGCACCGCCGCCGTAAACAACGCCGTCTCCGATTATGCCCGCATTCCGGAGGTACGCCACGCCCTCGTACCTGTTCAGCGCCGGATCGGCATGCGCCAAAGCGCAGTGGTGGAAGGCCGCGACATGGCCACGGTAGTCTTCCCCGACGCCCGCTTCAAATACTTCCTTTCCGCCAGCCCGGAAGTGCGCGCGCAACGCCGGGTTCGGGAGCTGCAAGGCCTTGGCTTGCCTGGTAATTACACCGATGTCCTCAAAAATCTTTCAGAACGGGACAGCAAGGATTCCGGCCGTGCCCACAGCCCCCTGATGAAGGCTCCGGATGCCGAGGAAATCGATACCTCCGGGTTAACATTCGAGGGTCAAGTTGCTATCATTGTCGACCGCATCCAGAACGCCCTGAAACACGGGTAGCTTCGGATGCCGACCTTCCTTTTACAAGAATAAAGGGAAGGCCCGCCCTCCTCCCGGAGGGCAGCCAGGCAAGCAGCTCATCCCGGGGTCCGGGATGTCAACCCGCTCCGCCAGGCAGAGAGAACCCAATATCATGTCAGTCAAAATGCTATACGGCACCGAAGAGGACTTGAAGGATTTCGGCGAAGAAGTCGATGCCAAGACTCCCGGCGCGGTCAAGAAGGAAATCCTCGCCCAGTACGAATCGACCCTGACCGGCTACGCCGAGGGCAGCATCGTCAAGGGCACCGTGGTCCGCATCACGGATACCGACGTCTTCGTGGACATTCATTTCAAGTCCGAAGGCATCATCTCCAAGCAGGAATTCAAGGATGACGTCGACCTGGCCGTGGGCCGCGTCATCGACGTGTACCTCGAGCAGGTTGAGAACGGCGAAGGCCAGATCATCCTCTCCAAGCAGCGCGCCGACTTCATGCGCGTGTGGGAACGCATCCGCGAAGCCTTTGAGAAGGAAGAGATCGTCACCGGCACCATCACCCGCCGCATCAAGGGTGGCGTGGTCGTCGACCTGTTCGGCATCGAAGCCTTCCTGCCCGGCTCCCAGATCGATCTGCGCCAAGTGCCGGATCTGGACGCCCTCATCAACCAGAAGATGGACTTCAAGGTCATCAAGGTCAACAAGATCCGCCGCAACATCGTGGTCTCGCGCCGCGTGGTGCTGGAACAAGAGCGCTCCAAGATGCGCGATGAAATCATCGACACCCTCGAGAAGGGCCAAATCCGCGAAGGCGTGGTCAAGAACATCACCGATTTCGGCGCGTTCATCGACCTGGGCGGCGTGGACGGCCTGCTGCATATCACCGATATGAGCTGGGGCCGCGTGAACCATCCTTCCGAA
>JAHFCH010000071.1 GCA_023249635.1 Fibrobacterota bacterium | reverse complement strand
TTGCCTCGATGCTGATGAAGAACCCGTTGTCCGAGAACTTGCCGAAATTCTTGCTCTTGAAGCAGGCATGGTACAGGCGGGGCAGGCCGTTCAAGGCCAGCATGCCCAGGAGGCATCCGAAGGCCGTGAAAAGGATACCGGGCTCGAAAGTGACGGGCACGAAGGCCGGGTACGGATTCAGCGGCTTGCCGCCGATGACCACCGGTTGGGCCAGGGTGTTGATCCAGTACTGGAGGCCGAAGCCGCCGAAGGCGCCGGCCATGGCCGCGAACAGGGCGATGAAGCCGATCTTCGAATCGCCGAGGCCCATTGCCCGGTCGATCCCGTGGATCGGGAACGGCGAATGCACGTCCCATTTCTTGAATCCCTTGTCGCGGACCTTTTCCGCGGCATGGTACACGTCCTTGACGCTGGCGAATTCGGCCAGGACGCCGAAGAGCTTGGGTTTGGCGGGGGCTGTGTTTTCCATGATCTCAATGTCCTCCGGCGCCGTGGTGTTCGCCGTGATGCGGGCTGGCTACGGGCATTACGCCCTTCACTTCCGCGATGGCCAGCTGGGGCAGGTATTTCAGGAACAGCAGGAAGAAGGTGCCGAACAAGCCGAAGGTACCCACGTAGGTCCAGATATCCACCCAGGTCGGGCGGTAGTAACCCCAGGACGAAGGGAGGAAGTCGGCATGCAAGGTGATCACGATGACGAAGCGTTCGAACCACATCCCGATATTGATGAAGATCGTGATGATGAACATGAACGGGATGTTCTGGCGGCACCACTTGAACCAGAAGAACTGGGGGGAGATGACGTTGCAGGAAATCATGATCCAGTAGGACCACCAGTACTCGCCCAGGGCGCGGTTGTAGAAGGCATAGCGCTCGTAGATGTTGCCGGAGTAGTAGGCGATGAAGATTTCCATGAAGTAGGCGTAGCCCACCAGGGAGCCGGTCAGCAGCATGAACTTGTTCATGTTGTCGAGATGGTGCATACGGACGACCTTCTCCAGGCCGTACACCTTGCGGGCGATGAGGAGCAGCGTTTCCACGAGCGCGAAGCCCGAGAAGACGGCGCCGGCGACGAAGTAGGGCGGGAAGATGGTGGTATGCCAGCCCGGAACCTTGGAAACCGCGAAGTCGAAGGACACGATGGAGTGCACGGAGAGCACGAGGGGCGTCGAGATGGCCGCCAGGATGAGGTAGGAGCGCTCGTAATTCTGCCAGTGGCGGGCCGACCCGCGCCATCCGAGGGCGAAGACGGCCAGCACGAACTTGCGGACCTTGGTGGTCGCTCGGTCGCGGAAGGTGGCCAAATCCGGGATCAGGCCCATGTACCAGAACAGCACCGAGACCGTGAAGTAGGTCGAGACCGCGAACACGTCCCACAGCAGCGGGCTGCGGAAGTTGGGCCATACGCCCATGCTGTTCGGAATCGGGAAGACGAAGTAGATGACCCAGATGCGTCCCACGTGGATGGCCGGGAAGACGCCGGCGCACATTACCGCGAAGATGGTCATGGCTTCGGAGAAGCGATTGATGGCGGTGCGCCACTTCTGGCGGAACAGGAAAAGGATGGCGGAAATCAGGGTTCCCGCGTGGCCGATACCGATCCACCACACGAAATTCACGATGGCCCAGCCCCAGCCTACCGGGATATTCACGCCCCAGACGCCGGTGCCTTCCCAGAACAGGTAGCCGATCATGCCCACCATCACGGAGAGCAGGGAAAGGCTTCCCAACAGGAGCAGGACCCACGGGAAGGTGGGCTTGGCCTCGGCGGGCAAGGTAATGACGTCGGTGACTTCGTGGAAGTCCTCGGTCTCTACGAGTACCGGCCGTTTAGTGGGGTCGAAGTCGCTATGGATAATCATACAGGCTGTTCCCTTACGCGATTCCGGCCTTAGGCCGCGATTTTCTCGATGGCTTTGTTGGGATTGCGCACGCGACCCAGATAGGTGGTGCGGGGCTTGGTATTCAGATCGCGCAGCACGCCGTAGTTACGCGGATGCTTCTTGAGCTTGGCGACCCGGCTTTCCGGATCGTTGATGTTGCCGAACACGATGGCATCGGTCGGGCAGGCCTGCGCGCAAGCCGGAGTCACGGCGCCGTCGGGAATCGTTTCCGATCCCTTGTTCTTCCACTGGATGCGGGCGCGGTTGATGCGCTGCGTGCAGTAGGTGCACTTCTCCATGACGCCGCGGAAGCGGACGGTCACGTCCGGGTTCTTCTGCATGGCCAAGGTGGAATTCTTCCACTGGTTGGTGTAGTTGAAGAAGTTGAACCGGCGCACCTTGTAGGGGCAGTTGTTCGAGCAATAACGGGTGCCGACGCAGCGGTTGTAGGCCATGTCGTTGAGGCCTTCGTGCGAATGCACGGTGGCGGCGACGGGGCAGACTTCTTCGCAGGGCGCGTTTTCGCATTGCTGGCAGGTCATGGGCTGGAACACCATCTCGGGATTGTCCACGTCGCCCGTGAAATAGCGGTCGAGGCGGATCCAATGCATCTCGCGGCCGCGCAGGATCTGCTCCTTGCCCACCACGGGGATGTTGTTCTCGGCCGTGCAGGCCAACAGGCAGGTATTGCAGCCGGTGCAGGTGTTCAGGTCGATGACCATCCCCCACTGCTGGCCTTGGGTGAAGTCGTAGGTGCCGCGATCGCCGTTCTTGGCCGCGGACGCTTCCGTCCACAGGGATTTCTCCAGGCCATCCTTCGGGTCGACGGGATGCTCGTTCCACAGTTCTTCGGAGAAGGCTTCTTCCTTGTTCTCCTCGTAGACTTCCAGGCCCTTTTCGCGCACGATGGGGCGGCCTTCCAGGGACCAATGGTCCTGGGTGCAACCCACTTCGTAATCGCCGCCGGTGGCTTCGATGCTTACGTCGCCGGCCCAGAAGGGCGAAGCGCTGTTCATGATGGCGTAGGCGTTGAAGCCCGAACCGGTGCCGACCTTGCCGACGGTGCGGCGGCCGTAGCCGAATTGCAGCACGGCGGTTTCATCGGAGAGGCCGGGAACGATCCAGGCCACGGCTTCCAGGGATTTCCCGCCCACGGTGACGCGCACCATGGGACGGCTGCGGTACTCGCCCATGCGGGTTCCCGTGCGCTCCGCGGTCAGCATGCCGCTGATCTTGAGGCGGTCGGCCAGCTTGGGGGAAACGTAAACGGCATTGTCCCAGGTCAATTTGGTGACCGGATCGGGGAGCTCTTGCAGCCAGGCATTGTTGGCGTAGCGGCCATCATACAGATTGGGATGATGGCGGAAGATGATTTCCGTGCCTTTGCCCTGGGGCAAGGCCGGGAGCTTGGCGAAGCCGCCGGCCGCCGAGCCGGGAGTCACGGAAGCATGGGCGGTACCGGGGATGATGCCGTCGTGCAGCATCTGGCGCCAGGTATGTTCGAAGTCGGCGCCGCCGAGCTTGGAGCGCCAGTATTCCTTGACGATGTCATGGCTATGGCGCTGGGCGTAGCCCGACAGGCCGGCCAGCAATTCCGCCGCGCCTTGGCTGGCGTACATGGTCTGGATGAGCGGTTGGCCGATGGAGGCGGTGCCGTCGAAGCCCAATCCGTCGCTCCATTCTTCCAGGAAATTGCTCATGGGCAGGTGCCATTCGCTCAAGGAAGAGGTTTCATTGGTTTCCGCGCCGAGGTTGATGACGTGCTTGACCTTGGCCAGCTTGCCGGCGAAGTCGAGATCGGCGGGGGTGGCGAAGGCGGGATTGCAATCGAGGATGACGAGGGTTTCCACCTGGCCGGCGCCCATGGCGGTGGCGAGGGCGGTGATGCCTTCCAGCGAGCTGGTTTCGCCGTTGAGGGCCACGACCACGGAGGGCTTGTATTCCACCGTAGCGCCGATGTTACCCAGGGCGGCGTTGAGCACGTGGCCCAGCGCATGCGCCACGGCGGGCTGGTATCTGCCGACCACGATGACGGAGGCGCCCTTGGCTTCCAACAGATCCTTGGCGAGTTCCTTGATGTATTCCGGCTTGACGCCGGTGGTGGCCGCGTCGGCGGCGAGAGCGGAGACTTCGGCGCCCCAGGCGCCGAGATCGAGGCCCTGGGCCTGCAATTCCTTGGCGACCAGGACCAAAACGTTGGCGACCTGGCTGGGACGGACGCGCAGGCGGTGATCGGCGGCGCCACCGGTGGGGCTGAACATGGATTCGACCATGTAGAGGCGGCTCATCTTTTCCGTGCCCAGATCGGGGTCACGGGTGGCGGTGAACGCCTTGGCTGCCTTGAGATGATCCGATTCCGCTTCGGTGAAATCGGCGTCGATGGAGAGAACGCGCTTGGCGTTCTGGTATTTGTAGTGGGGATCCAGCGCCTGGCCGGTCACGGCCTTGATGCCTTGGGCCTGGGTGTCGCGGTTCACGGCTTCATACGTGGTCCACTGGGCCTTGGGATAGGTCTTGAGCACATGCGCCTTGACGTCCGCAAGCGAGGGCGAGGCGATGTAGCCGCTCAGGAATTGCAAACCGGCGCCGCCGTTGGCCTTGTAGCCGGCGAAAAGCGCTTCGGCATCCTTCCAGAACGAGTCCCAATCGGACGATACGCCCGATTTCACCGGAACCTGGGTGCGCTCCGGGTCGTACAGACCCAGGACGGAGGCCTGATGGTACTTGCCGGTGGCGCCGAGGCTGGAGGGATGCTTGGGATTGCCTTCGATTTTGGTGGGACGGCCTTCGTGGCTTTCCACGAGCAGGCCAACGGCAGCTCCGCCGATGGACATGGTGGTCGCGTAGAATTGCGGGACGCCGGGGATAAGGCTCTCGGGCATCTTGTTATAGGGGAGGATGTTCTGGTCGGGGCGGCGGATGGGCTTGCAGCCTGACACGCCGGCGAGAGCCATGCCGGCCCCCATCACTTGCAGGAAACGACGACGGGATACGTTGGTACCCAGTTCCGAGGCGCCTTCAGGGAATTCGCGTTCTACGAATGCCTTGAACTCCGGGGCCGCGTTCAACTCGTCAAGGCTCTTCCAATACTGCTTGCCGGTATCCTTGGGGTCCAGATTTAACGATGACATGTATTGCAGTCCGTTCTGGTATTAACGTGATATTTTTCCATGAACTTAAGCCCGTTCTCCACCGCGTCGCCGTCCGGATGCCAGGCGAGATTGGTGATGAGCTTGCGGTCGCGGATATGGGAGGCCGGGGCCCGGTGGCAGTCAAGGCACCAGGACATGCTGAGCGGGGCGAACTCGCGGACCACGTCCATCTGGTCGATGCGGCCGTGGCACTCCACGCAGCTGACGCCCTTGTTCACGTGGGCGCTGTGGTTGAAGTAGGCGAACTCGGGAAGCTTATGGATGCGCACCCACTTGATAGGCGTCCCGGTGGCGAAGGCTTCGCGCACCTTTACGATCTCGGGGCTGCTGGTCTTCACCGTCGTATGGCAGTTCATGCAGACTTCGGTGGGAGGCACGCCGGCGAAGGAACCGCGCTCGACATTGAAATGGCAATAGCGGCAATCGATGCCCATGGTGCCCGCATGCAGCTTGTGGCTGTAATGCACGGGCTGTTCCGGCATGTATCCGACGTTCAGGTGCTTGGGCGAGAACCAGTACCAGAACACGAAGATCAGCGCGTTCAGAATTATGAATGCGGATACCGCGGCTATGGCCGGGATTTTGTTGGTCCACTTGGGGAATACCATTAAGTAGCTCTCCGTTGCAGGAGTTGGGCGAGCAGGAAGCCGGATTTGTCCGAGGCCATCATCAACGGCGGAAAAAGATAAATAAGCCCAAATCGGTTTTCAATAAAATCAGCCGTATAAAGGGTTAAAAAATCTTCCATTGACTACGCGTAGACTAGCATAAGCGAAGATCGAATCTCAAGCGGGAATTGGGAATTTTATTTCGGAAGCCGCGGAGAGAAAACGGGTCCGCGCCCATGGTGCATCCTAACCGGAGCGAAGTCAATCGCTTAACCCCGGCGCTGGCGGAAACCACCCGTCGCACGGATGCTACGGGGTCGCGAGCCGATGTACGCGCCCGCCGGAACTCTTTACATCCGCCGCGGGGCGGAAATATCCGGACCGACCGGAATCCCTACACGAACAGTATCGTCTTGTCCCATGCCATCGCCAGCAAGATCGCCGGAAGATAGGCCAAGGACGTGAAGAACAATGCCCGTGCGGCCGGGCGATCACGGCGACGCGCCAAGGACCAGGCCGCGAGCATGAAATAACCGCCGCCCAGCAGCGCAATGGCGAGATACCACCAGCCCGCCAGGCGGAATACGAACGGGAACAACGAGACCAGGATCAAGGTCAGGGTCTGCGTCAGGATTTGCCGGAAGCAGGCTTCCCCGGTAGGGTCGGTCACGCTGAGCATCTTGAAGCCGCCCAGGCGGTAATCGTCCTTGTACATCAGGGCCAGAGCCAGAAAATGGGGAAGCTGCCAGAAGAAAAGGATGGATGCCAGGATCAATCCGCCCAGGCCGAGGGAATCCTGGACGGCGGTCCAGCCCATAAGCGGAGGTAATGCGCCGGGGATGGCGCCTACCAGGGTGTTCAGGCTGCTCAGGCGTTTCATCGGGGTATATACGGCGGCATACAGGATCAAAGTGGCCGCGCCCAATATGGCGGTCAGCGCGTTCACGGCCATCCACAGGTAGGCGGTGCCACCCACGAAACAGAGGCAACCGAATACGATGGCGGCGTTGCGGCCGACCCGTCCCGTCGGCACCGGGCGCAGGCGGGTGCGCTCCATCAGCTTGTCGTATTCCTTTTCGATGGCCTGGTTGAGGGCGAAAGCGCCGATGGCCAGGATGCCCGTGCCTGCGAGGGTATGCCACAGCAGGGTAAGGTTCACTTCGACCTTGCTGCCGACGTAGAACCCGACGAAGGTGGTAATCAGGATATGGAACACCATTTTCAGCTTCATCAATTCGAAGAAGCTGGATACCGGGCCGTTGGCGCTGCGATCCTTGACGGGCTTGGTGGTGGGGACGGCCAAACTACTCATGTCAGTGCCAATACTCCCATCGCGTCTGCCCTCCGTTGCGCTTCGCCGGCAACCGGTTGCAATCTGCACAAGGCCAGGAAAAGCAGCCAGCCCGTGGCGAACACCAGCGCGCCTCCGGAGAGGTGGAAGGTGGTGGGCACCGGAGCTTTTCCGGTCCATATCGTCGCAATTCCCAGGAAGATTTGCAAGGCGAGCGCGAAGACCAGGAAACCGGCCAGGTAACGGGCCAGACGGGATTGCCGGCTCGCGAATACCGACGCGATCAAGGCCGCCCCCAGCGCGAGGATCAGGGAAGCGCCTACGCGTGAGTGCAGGAAATGCACCGTGATGCCGAAATTCCAGAAGGGCGGAACCCATTCGCCATAGGCGCGGGGAAAGGTGGGAATGGCGAGACCCGCGTAGCTATGCCGCATCACGGCACCGATCAGGATCTGCAGGAATACCACCGCGCAGAACGCCAGGGCCAGCAGGGGTTCGCGGCGCGCCAGGCTCAAGCGCGGGCGCGGCGCATCGATCCAGGCCCGCGAGGTGGCGAAGGCCATCAGCACGGTCAGCCCGAAAAACAATTCCGCCGTGCAGGCATGGGCCGCCGAGACGGGCATAGGCAGCTTGAACTTCACCGTGAGCCCGCCCAGTACGCCTTGGACGATGACCAGCAGCAAACCGGCGGTCCCGGTCCAACGCAACCAAACGCGTTTTTCCAGCAGCCAGAAACCCAGGCAGTTGGCTACCGTGAGCAGGCCAACCATGGATGCGAATAAGCGATGCCCATGCTCATAGAAGATTCCGCCCTTCATCATGGAAGGAGGGAACAGGAACATATTGCGGCCGAAAGTGGTGGGCCAATCGGGAACCGCCAGCCCGGAATTGGTGCTGGTAACCATCCCGCCCGCGAACAGGAGCAGAAAGGTGCAGGCGCAAAGTCCGATTCCGTAGGCATGTAGCCAGGGCCGGTATCGGTTAGGAAAGGAGGGGATGTATTTGTCCTGGTCCATGGACGGACCGGAAACTTATGAAATTCGGGGGGTTATGGCTAACAGCGGGGGTAGGTCTGACGAGGTTTCGTCGGGCGTTGGGCGTCGGGCGTCGGGCGTTAAGAATTCGGAGAATTCATGCGATTAACGCATTTCTTAACGCCCGACGCCCGACGCCCAGGGGCGGAGCCGCGACTCGAAGGGATTGCCCGTACGCCCGACGGTTTTATCCCAACCAACTTCACCCATTAAATGTCTTCAACAACCCGAACACGAGCACCCCCGTCACGGAAACGTATAGCCAAATGGGAAAGGTCCAACGCGCTAATTTACGATGGGTTTCGAATCGGGATGTCAGGGCGAAAAAGAAAGTAGCCAATACCATGGGCAGGGCAGCCATGGACATGAGGATATGGGAAATGAGGATGGCGAAGTAGACGGGTCGGATTATCCCGTGGCCCTGGAAATGACTGTCGCCGTGAACGCTATGGTAGATGATATAGCAGACCAGAAAAACCGAGGAGAACACGAAGGCGGATTTCTGGCAGAACGCGTGCAAGGCGCGATTGCCCGCCTTGATCGCGAACCACCCGCGGACCAGGCATAGCGTCGTAGTCGCGTTCAGTCCCGCGTTCACCGCGGGCAGGAACGCCAAGGAAGACGCCTCCCCCGCCCCATGCCGCAAATACAAGAGCCAGAACAGGAAAGCGATCGCCACGGCGCTGGTGGCCGCATTCAGGATCATGAAAAGTCGCGTGGTCATACGGGTATCCTTACCACGGCCTTTTGGCCGCGATGGGTTTAGGCAGGTATTGGCGGATGCGGCCCAGGGCTTCGCCCGAGGCCTTTTCCAAGCGCACCCCGCCCGATTGCAGGCAGGCCAGCCCGCCCGCAACGCAGGCGAATTCGATGGCGCGGCGCAAATGCAGCGGCATTACCTCCAGCAGTTCGCGCTCGATGTGGGGTTCCCCTTTGGGGTAGAAATCGTCCGCCAAAAGTTGATCCATCAGATCGGCAGCCAGGCCGCCGAGGAAATTGTCACCGGCCCCGCAGGTATCACCGGGGTTACCCCGGCGATCGGCGGCCAGGGCCGCCAAGGCAGGATGCGCGGCAACATGGCCGCGGCATTCCCCGAAGATGCCGCCGAGCGAACGGTAGTAGACGGGATCGGCTCCGTTGGTGGCCACCACCGTAGTGAGGCCACGGGCCAATAGCAGATCGACGCAAGCTTCGATGCCCGCCTGCGATCCCGCCAGCCCGCGGATTTCCTCCGCATCCCCTACCAGCAGATCGATGCAGGGAAAAGCCGCAGCGTCTTCCCCACCCTCCCCGCCCAGGGGCCAAGGGCGGCCGGGCGCGGATTTCTCCGCCGCGTAATCATGCACGGTACCCACGATGGTAAGGGCGCCGCGCCGGCGGCTTTTCTGCAGCAAGCCGGGCAGGGCGCGATGCAGAGCCGGCACCAACGCCGTGCCCGCGTACAGGTTGAAGACGGCTTGGAAAAAGCTTTCCCCCTGGAACACGTCGTCGAGGGGGAAATCGTCGCCCTGACGGTGTACGAAACAACGATCGCCTCCGACGGCGGCGCGGGCATCGGAAAAGACATGGGCGGCCGTCGTGCGCCCGGGCTTGCGCCGGTAGCAGGTCATATCCAAAGGCGTCTGGGCCAAGAGGTGGCGGATGCGGGCGGCATCGCCGTCGTCGCCGGAGGCCCCGTAAAAAGTGACCGGCACGCGGGCCCTGCGGAGAATCTGCGCGGCCAGGGTAAGCGCAGCCAAGGCGGGCCCGCCTACGTTGAAATCCGGGGCGGGCGCATCCGGGCCCGTGATATCCGCGAGGATGGCTTCCCAATCGGCTCCGGCCGCTTCACCCGCGGCGCGGCGCAAGGCGGCCAATTCGACCAGATCGTTTTGAAAGGTGACCTTGCCCATCGCCAACCCGCCGTCGCCCAGCGCGCGGGAGCGGTAGGCGTCGAGACGCGGCGAGGAGAAATCGGTTTCGCCATGGAGGAAATCCGCCATGCCGCAGCCGGCCCCGTGGATGCGGAAAGCGTGGGAGGGCATCTTACGCGCGGCCGGGGACCGAACCCTCGGTATACCGGAACATGGCTTCGATGGATGCCAAGGCCCGCTTGCGCACGTCTTCGTCGATCTCGATGCGATCCTCGCGCCGGGGCTGGATGAGCACGCGCAGGATGTCCTGCAAGGTGTTCGACTTCATATAGCGGCACATGGTGCAAGCGCCGACGAAATTCTTTTCGGGATGCTCGGCCTGCAGGCGCGACACCAGGCCGCATTCGGTCAGCACCAGGAAATCCTTTTCCTTGGAGGCCGCGACATGCTTGAGCATTTGCGAAGTGCTGCCCACGTAATCCGAGGCCTTGACCACCTCGGGAGCGCATTCGGGATGCGTCACCACCTCGAGCTTGGGGAACTTGACCCGCATGAAGCGGATCATCTCCGGATCGTATTCCTCATGCACGTAGCAGGTGCCCTCGTAGAGGAGGATTTCCTTGTTGACCCCGCGGCGGGCCATCTCATCCTGGATGTTCCGGCCCATCAGCTTGTCCGGGAGGAAATAGATCTTGTCGTTGGGGATGGCCTCCACGATATCGTACACGTTGGAAGAGGTAACGCATACGTCGCACTCGGCCTTCACGTCCGCGGTGGTATTGATATAGCAGACGTAGGTGTGGTCCGGGTATTTCGCCTTGAGCGCGCGCACGTCGGCGCCGGTCACCGCGTCCGCGAGGGTGCACCCGGAATCGGTGCCCGGGATGAGCACTTCCTTGTCCGGGTTGAGGATCTTCGCCGTCTCCCCCATGAATCGCACCGCGGCGAAGACGATGGTCTTGGCGGTGGTGCCCATGGCGTCCTTGCTCAGTCCATATGAATCGCCCGTGAAATCTGCCACGCCGTAGACGATTTCCGGGGCCACGTAGGAATGCGCCAGGATCACCGCGTTGCGCTGCTTCTTGATCTCGTTGATGGCGTTGATCATCGGGACCAGCGAGGCGCATTTATCCAGGGTGTAGCTGCACGCGGCCCCATTCACCTTCACGTTGGCGAGTTTGGCTTGCAATTGTTCGGCGGTCATCATGGGAAGGCTCCGGGCCACGGGGGCTCCGAGCAAAATAGAAAACGGGGATTAGGGGAGCGGAACGGTCAGGCGCGCGCCTACGGTCACGCCGCCGTCGCCGTCGGGGCCGCCGATTACCTGCGCATCCCAATCGGAACCTTCCGCTTGGGACTGGGCCACGCTGCGGTGAACGTAGTAGAAGTAGGAACCCGCGGCGAGCAAGGCGGTAACGCCCGCCACGCCGACGGCGGTGGAGATTTGCGTACGATCCCCGGCGGTATATCCCACATTGGCCTTATCCATACCGTGGCTTATCCCGTAGAAGACTCCGCCCACGGCCAAGGAACCTAAGGAGAAAAAGGCCAGCGGGGCATGCTCGCGGTAAGCGCCCGCGAGGGGGCTGAGGCTCTTGGCTACGGTTGCCGAATCTACCGTCTTCATAGAGTTTTTCAAGGCCACGGATTGGGCAACGGGCTCGCTCCAAAGGGGAGCGAAAACGGCCAATATACAGGCCATGACGAATATGACGGAGCGGCTACGCATGCTTAGGAAAGCTACACCTTATAGGCATGCGGTCAAGTTCCGATACCCGGACGGGAATCCAGGCGAAAACAGCGGGATCGGCGGCCGCCGCCAATCCCAAATTCCCTCAGTACCGCAAGCAACCCAGGGGCGCTAGCGGGCCGAAGCGGGCAAGACCACGCGGGAACGAACTCCGCCGGGCCAAGCCACGGAAAGGATGCGCATGGGCGCATTCGGCAGGCCGTTCCATGCCAAGAGCGCGCCTTGGGCCCCCGTGGCTCCTTCCGCCATGCGGCGACCGCGCGAATCGACCAGTTCCCAACGACCACCCTCCGGGCCGGCCGCGATGCGCACGCCCTCGGGCACCAGTAACACGCGGGTTTCCGTCTTGGCGCGCGCCAGCACGGGCGCGGTCATGCGCGCCTTGATGTAGTCGACCGAACCCAGCACCAACGCGGTGGCGGTGCTGTCGAAGCGGCCGGCATTGGGGCAATTGGTATCCTCGTAGGTCAACGCCATCACGTTCTCGTGGTAGTTGGACCACCAGAAACCCTCCGGGTACTGGAGCCCGGGCTGCACCGGCCAGGTCTGATTGAAGGTGTAATCCTTGATGCCGCCCGGGAAGCGCGCCTGCACGCCGGCGATAAAGGACTTCTCCAGATCGGAATAGGCCTGCGAGGTACCGGCGGGAAAATGGAATACGAAGAAGCGGGTGCAATTGAATTGATCGGAATGCAGATTGAGCGCCACTTCGATGGGAATCGGCCCCGCCATAAAGGACTGGAACGTCTTCTTCAACGCTATCGGCTCGGGCTCCATGGTCGCGTAGTTCCAATTCCGTTCCAGATCGGAATCATGCGCGTTCTGCCGCGGCTTTCCGAGCTCCACGCCATCGGGATTGTACATGGGGATGATATTGAAGATGAAATCGCGCCGCAAAGCTTCGGCCTGGGGATTGTCCGCCAACAGGAACCGGATGGCCTCATTGGCCACCCGCTGGGCCTGCACCTCGGCGGGATGCGTGCGCGCATGCATGAAGACGCGGTGCTTGCGGGGGGTGAGATCGCCGCTACGACCCACGCTGTCCCCGACGGCGGTGATGGAGACCATCCACAAGGCCCGGCCCTTGACGGTCGCGCCTACCGAGTCGATGCGCACATGCGGGCTTTTCCGCCATTCCCCCAGATCGCGCAGCAGGGAATCGTAGCCGTAGTTCCAGCCATTGGTGCTATCCGGGTCGGCAGCGCGCGCCGGCGCGGCCGCCATCAGGTTCAATCCCAAGATCATTATCGCGGCTTGCGCCGCCCGCCCCGCCCACTTCAGCATAGCTACCCCTTCGCCGGCCCCGCGCGCGGAAGATCCGGCGCGTTGGCAAAACTATATTTTACACCGCCATGCAGAAAGGCATCCTTCCACAGCGCATCATACCCGTATCCGGTGAAACCATTCGCGTCCTCGGTCTGGGCACATGGAAAAGCTTCGACGTGGCGCCCGATGCCGCGGGTAATCGCCTGCGCGAAGTGTTGCAAGGCTTTTTCGGCGGCGGCGCGCGTTTGCTGGATACTTCGCCCACGTACGGCAAAGCCGACCATCTCGCGGAAAACCTGGCGGCCGCGGCCTGTGCGGCTTCCCAATCCCGCGGCGTCCGGGATTGGCGAAAATATTTTTCGTAGCTTAATCTCCGCGCTTACCCGAAAGGAGTTCCCCATGCCGAACCATCCGGCCTCGCGATTCGCCGTATTCTCCACCATGGCGGCCATGGCCGCATTGCTCGCCGCCTGCGCCACCGATCCGCAAACCAATAAAGAGCATCTCGACATCAAGGATACCGGCCTGCCCACCGCCTTCCACGTGGGCGATACCAGTGGCCTGTGGACCGCTTCCCGCACCACCCTCACCGCCACCGGACGCGAAGAGACCCAGAACGATTATCCCTCGTTCCACCTGAAAAGCTCCGATTCCACGGTGGTTGCCATAGCCAAGCAGCGTTTCGTGGTGGGCATCAAGGAGGGTACCGCGCAGGTTACCGCCAGGGACGATAAGAGCACATTGGTATCGGAGGCGGCCGTAACGGTCACCGTCGTCGCCAAGCCGTGAACCGGCTTTAGCGGATTATAACCGGGTTTAGCGGACTTTAGCGGGAGATTTTCACCGCGGTCGCGCCCGGCTTCTGGGTCTGGTAGGCCAGCTTCAGCCAGGCTGCCGTGGCGATGGCCGGCAGCACGCGTACTTCGTCGATATACCCCGAGTAGTCCCATTGGGTTTCGTTATTGCCATGGCGGCCGATGAAGAAATCCGGCCCGCCGTCGTATTTCATCACCCCGCTGGGGGAATCGTTGCTCGCCGCCAACACGCCGTCCACGAAGATTTCCATATGCGTGGTATCCAGGGTCCCGGACACCAGGTGCCATTGATCGTTCAGCAGTTTTTGCCCCGAGGTTTCCAGCACGAAATTGGAAGGGTCGGAACGCGGCGAGTTGTAATTGAACATGTACGCTTCGCCATTGGGAACCACGCGGATCCCGTAGTCATTGCCCATGGAGGCGATCTCGGCCCCGCTGGAATCGGTCGCCCCGGGCTTGATCCAGGCCGAGATGGTAATCGTCCGCGCGGGCTTCAACGACGCAGAAGCGGCGGGCACGCGGATATATTCGCCCGGCAAGATGTAATGCCCGTTACCAACCACACCAGTCCTATCCGTGGTGGCCAGCGAGTCCAGGCCGTGGTCCGCATCGCCGGCCGAGTTGCGGTACACGCCCGCATTGCCCGCGCCCACCGACTCTTCTTCCAGATGCCAGGCCGCCGCGAAACCGGCCGCCCCGAATACCGCCGGGCCGTTGGAAGCCGTCGCCGCGCCTGCCTTGCCCCAATGCATGCGGAAGGCTTGCGCGGAATCATTGCCGCGCACGGTGTCCATCCCCACCCAAACGGCGGCCTCGCGCTTGGCGGCGTCCCAATGATCGATTTGGAAAGCCAGCGGCATGCCGTCCTTGCGCGAGAAGCGGAGATCCGCGCCGTCGACAGCGGCCTGGGAGAAATCGAAATCCGTTGCGGTCAGCCGCAGCAACAGCGGAAAGCCGGAAACGTTGGCGGCCACGTCCGCGCTCGATGGCGTGGTGTTGATGGTGACCGAGGCGGTATGCGACCAACCTGCGAACACCCCGAGCAGCAGGGTAGCCCCGGGAAGCACATCCAAGGCCCGGCCCAATGTATCGGAACCGGCCAGGCTGGTATCCAGGGTAAAGGCCAACGCCCCGTAATTGCAGGACGGCAGCGAATCCAGATCCAGATAACCATGTTCCAAGGCGGTCCCGGTCACGGCCCATGCGAAACGGGTGTGGGGAATGTAGAGGTAACCTCCGGGTTTCTTCAGGTAATCCGGCAGGCGTACCCGCACGCGTCCGGTCTTGCGCAAAGTATCGGTCGCGATGGCCTCTTTCGGGGCCTGCAGAATCATGCCCAGCGCCATCAGCCGCGTGCCGTCGCTGGGATGGCGAGCTTCCACGCCGTACTTGCCCTTGGGCACCTTGGCGAAAGTGAAGGCGCCTTTGTCATCGGTGGTGGCGAGCAGGCCTGCGGGCAAGCCCGGTGCGGCAACCGGATTGTAGGCGTCGGGAACCAGGGCCACGGATGCGCCCTTGACGCCGGCGCCGTTGGCGTCGACCACTTTGCCGCCCACCAGGGCCACGGTCTCGGAAGAGTTGCCGCCCTTATCGGGCTCGGCCACCTGGGTTTCCCAGCAAGCGGTAAGCAAGGCCGCGGCCGATAAGACGGCCCAAAACCCGGCGGCGGGCGCGGCCTGGAATAAGCGGAGGCGGCTCATCATGGTTTGGCTTTCCCGTCTTTGCGCTTCCGCGTCAGCGGGAACGCGTGCAGATTCACCTGGATCACCCGATCGATGGCCTTATCGAAGCGCGCGATCTCGACCAACTCCTGGCGCAGCACGCGAAGCTTTTCCTCCAGCGCCTTGTAGCCGGTTTCGGAAAGGCCCAGGGTCAGGGTCGAACCGCTGCGCTTGCCTTTGGGGAATACCTCCAGGGCGGCCTTGGCCAATTCCATGGTCTCGCGCTGGAATTCGATCACGGCATGGGAAACGAAGGATTCTCCCGACGTGATCAGCCGATCGGTGAGATGGTACAGCCCATCCTCCTTGCGCGCGATCAAACCCAGCTCCTCGAGCAGGGCGATGGCGCGCTTGGCCTGGGCCGGGGTGATGGGCGGTTCCAATTGCTTGGCGAGCGCGGCGTGATCGCCACGGTACGGGTAATAACCGAGCAGGGAACGGATGGCGGAGTAATACCATTTCCGGTAATACTCGAATTGATCGAGGCCGAGGGATTTGACCTCGGCCTTGAATTCATCCTGGATGCGCGCATGCAATTCCGCGCGGTCATGCGCGCGTTTCGCCTGGTTGAACCGGACCAAGAGATCGAAATAGTCCCGCTCCTTCTTGCGCAGGTTGAGCGCCTTGGCGATGTCGCCGATCATGCGCTCGGGTAGGTTGGTCTTGCCTTGCAAAACCTGGGTGAGAAAGCCTTTGGAAGTGAAACCCGCGGCCTCCCCCAGGGCTTCATAGGTGATGGGCCGGCCTTCGCTCTTCTGCGCCTGCAGGCAATCCCGCAGGAACAACCTGTAATTGGAATAGTCGAAGATCGAAATCACTTGCTATCCAATATACAGCCGGTCGCCGGGAAAATCTGCTTTTTACTAAACATTTGCCAAGGCGTTTTTGACCCGGGAGGGTCAAATATCCACATAAATCAGCTGAATTTCGCCGATTTCCATGTTCAGGACGGGTCTTCCGGATTCGGATTACTAAACCTGGCCGCGGCGGTTTGCGATTCCGCATGAGCGGGCATA
This sequence comes from Fibrobacterota bacterium, assembly GCA_023249635.1. Classification (GTDB taxonomy): domain Bacteria; phylum Fibrobacterota; class Fibrobacteria; order UBA11236; family UBA11236; genus Chersky-265. The sequence goes on along the minus strand of JAHFCH010000071.1, from coordinate 11,772 downwards.
GCCAAGGCCGAAGGCGCTTCGGCGCCGAACAATTCCGCATAGCCGATATTGGTTCCCGCCGCGAATACCCGTTCCAGGGCGGGGCGCGTGCCGCGGCCTTCGAAGTCACCGGGATGCAAGGCGACCTTCATGAGGGGCGCGCGCAGCATGGCCCCCAACCACGCCTTTCCCCCGAATAGGGATGGCTCACCGGTGGGCGTACCCAGATTCCAGGCCAGGGGCGGGACGAAACGCGTCCGGCCCGAGGCGAAATGCCGCACGTAGAAGCGGCTCTCGAAAATGCCGATGCCGGAATCGCGCAAGCGGGACCGCGCCGGGGCGCCATGCCAGGTGGGAGCCACGAAACCGGTCAAGGGCAGGCCGGTGCGCCGCCATACGGCCAGGCCGTCGTCCAAGATGCGGGCTTGGGCCGCGCGGGGCAATCCCGAGAACTCGGCCTCCCTATCGACCAGCCGGCGGTTTACGAAGCGGCCCCAGGGATTACGCCGCGCCGCGAAGCCCTCGCCTTCGGCCAGTTCGCCCATCCAATGGTAGTAGCCGTGCAGGAAGAGCTCGGTGCCCAGGGCGCTTTCGGCGCGCAACCAGGCGAGGAATTCGGCGTTGGCGTCCATGAGGGGCGCCCCGTGGAAAGACGGAACGGCCAGGAGCGCGATGCGGCGGGCGCCCAAGGACCGCAAAACCTCCACGTATCCTGCCACCAGGGGGAAGTTCCCGGGCCAGACGTCGTGGATGGCGAGGAGGAAGCGCATGGGTCCCTGGTCGCGGAGGGAAGGTGATTTTATCTTTCTGAAGTGATAAAGCTACTCGTTTTCGACTTGGACGGCACCTTGGCCGATACCCGCAAGGATCTGGCCGCATCCGTTAATGCCGCCCTGAGCCAACTGGGCTCCTCTCCCCTGCCGCTGGAATCCATCATCGCCTTCCTGGGCGATGGCGCCCGCAATCTGCTGATGCGCAGCATCATGGCCGCCGGGGACGGGCAAGCCTCCAACGCGGAAATCGAATCCGGCGTGGAAGCCTTCCTGGAGCATTACCGCGAACATTGCCTGGCCGAGACCCGCGCCTATCCCGGGCTCACCGAATCGCTCGGCCGCCTGGGCCGTTTCCGCAAAGCCGTATTGACCAATAAACATGGTGAACCGGCTCGCAAGATCCTGGCCGGCCTGGGTCTCGCTCCCCATTTCACCCAGGTGCTGGGCGGCGACAACCCCTACGGATTGAAACCCGATCCGGAAGCCATGCGCAAGATCATGGAGACGGAAGGCGTCGCCCCGCAAGAGACCCTGTTGATCGGGGACGGCGTGCAGGATCTCCGCACGGCCCGGCGCGCCGGCTCGCACTTCCTGGGATTCCTGGGCGGCATGGCGCCGCGGGCCATGATGCTGGCCGAGCATCCCGAAGCCGTCTTCGAAGACATGCGCGGCCTGGTCGAAGCCATCGCCGCCGTGGAAGCCCGCCCGGCGGGACCGGAGACCAAAGCGTGAGCGCGCAGGCAGGGAAATATTTCCTGGCCACCTTCGGGTGCCAGATGAACGTGTACGATTCCAACCTCATCGGAGGCATGCTCGAGAAAAGGGGCATGCTGGCCACGGGCGAAGCCGACGAGGCCGACGTGCTCATCGTGAATACCTGTTCAATCCGCGGCGGCGCCGAGGATCGGGCCTACGCGCGCATCGCCGGCATGCGCTATTACAAGCGCCGCAAGCCCGGCGTACGCATCGCCGTCATCGGCTGCATGGCCCAGAATCACGGCGATAAGATCCCGGTGGAACTCGACCATGTCGACTACGTGGTTGGTCCCGACAATTACCGGCAATTGGAAGGCATGCTCTTCCAGGATCGCCCCAAGACCGCCCAAGTGCTCACGGAACAGAACGCCTTCGAGAATTACGAGGGCATCATGGCGCGGCTGGACTCGGCCGTCACCTGCCATATCACCATCATGCGGGGCTGCAACAAACGCTGCACCTATTGCATCGTGCCAACCGTCCGGGGCGTAGAGCGCAGCCGCGAAGCCGCTTCCATCGTGGCGGAAGTGGAGCGCGCCGTGGGCGAAGGCGTAAAGGAAGTTTGCCTGTTGGGCCAAACGGTGAACTCGTACCGCACCGCGGACGATGATTTCCCCGCGCTGCTGCGCAAGCTCGACAAAATCCCGGGCCTGGAGCGTATCCGCTTCACGTCACCCCATCCGCGCCACTTCGATAGCGAAACCATCCGCGCCATGGCCGAGTCCCCCAAGGTATGCCGCCATCTGCATATGCCGGTGCAATCGGGCTCCAACACCATGCTCAAGCGCATGCGCCGCCAGTACACGCGCGAACGCTTCCTGGAAATCGTCGCCGAGGCCCGCGCCGCCATCCCCGGGGTGGGATTCACCACCGACATCATAGTGGGCTACCCGGGCGAGACGGAAGCGGACTTCGCCGAAACGCTTTCCCTGGTGGAAGAGGTCGGCTTCGATAGCGCATATACCTTCGCTTATTCACCCCGCGAGGGCACGCCCGCCTTCGACGAAGCGGAAACCCTGACCGCCGCGGAAAAACAAGAGCGGCTGGAACGCCTGATCCAGGCGCAGTTCCGCATCAGCGAACGCAACCTGGAGGCCATGACCGGCCGCGTGGAAGAGGTGCTCATCGAGGAGCGCGCCACCCGGAACGAAGGCGAGTGGATGGGCAAGACCAGTTGCTTCAAGAAGGTCATTTTCCCCCATGCCCCCGGCCTGGAAAAGGGATCGCTCGCCCGCGTGCTCATCCTTTCCCGCAGCGGCCTGGTACTCCGCGGCGAAGCGCTGGAAGCCGTGGAAGCCTTGGAAGGATAGGGGAACACCATGGCTAACCTCAAGCGCATCCTGGCCGTGGCCCTCGCGGGCGTACTCGCCTACCTGGCTTTCCAGAATCAGCATGACCTCGGCACATCCCTCAGCGTCGCAATCTTCAAATTCCGCATCACCCTGGTATTCGGATTCTGGGTCCTGCTCAGCTTCCTCGCGGGTGTCGCCTTGTTCCTCGCCATCGACCTGCCCCGCACCTTCGCCGCCAAACGGGAATTGCGTCGGAAGACGAACGAGATCGCCCGCCTGCAATCCGAATTGGATCGCCTGGCCGCGGCGGCCCGTACCGCTTCCGATACGGGGAAACGTCCCATATTGTGATCGGATCCCGCTTGCGCCTTCCCGCTTCCGCCTTTATCCCCGTTCTCCTCTCCGCCGCCGCAACAACGCTGTGGGCTTCCCTGGCAGAACGCCCTACCCCGCCGCCGGTGGAATCCTCCGCGGTTTCGGCTCCCGCGCCGGCCCTCCCGGCCGCCCCGGTCCCGCCCACCGCGGCGGAAACCCAGGCCCCGGCAGGCGATGGCCGCGAAGCCATACTGGGACTGGCCCGCAAAGGCCTGCTGGATTCGGCCCATGCCCTTTGCCTCAAGCGTCTGGTGGAGCGACCCGACGATGCGTTCCTGCTTTTGATGCTGGGCAAGCTGGGCGCGCCCGGTAAGGAATCGGCCGAGTATTTCAAGAAGGCCATCAAGGCAGGCGGCACCTCGCCCGAAGCGGAAGAAAGCCAATTCCGTCTGGGGCAATACACCTACGCGACCGGGAAATACCATCTCGCCGTCCCCGTCTTCCGGGATTACCTGCGGCAATTCCCCAAAGGCGATTGGCGCGAACCGGCCTTGTATTGGATGGGCAACGCTTGTCTCTCGTTGGCGCAATCGCGACCGGATCGCACCAACTACCTGGACTCGGGCGCGGCCTGGTTCCAGAAACTCTTGGACGGGACCAAGGTCACCGACTATTACTATCCGCTGGCCTTGGAAGGCTTGGCGAAAGCGAAGGCGGCCAAAGGCGATCGCGAAGGCGCCTGGCAATCGGTGCTGGGCGCATTGAATCAGACTCCCGAAGAGGAGCGCCCTCCGCTGCTGCTGTTGGCCGCGCAGGTGCGCCAAGGCGTGGATCGGGAAACGGAAAAATCGCTGATGGGGAAATTGCTGGCGGGATACCCGCAATCCCCGGAGTCGCGTTACCTGCGCAAGCTGAACTCGGGAATCGACACCGCGAAGTGGAAATCCGGGCCGGGGTTGCCGCGCGCCGCCCTGCCGCCCGCGCGGGACAGCCTGACCGCCGCGAAACCCGCCGATAGCGCCAAGACCGGTTTCGATTTACCCAAGCCGCCTCCGCCGATTGCGCCGCTTACACCCATTGCTCCCACGGCCACCCCACCCGCGGCGCCAATCGCAGCGACACCCGCACCCGCTCCCGCCGTGCCCGCGCCGGCGGCGCCGGCAAAACCCTTCACCTTGCAATGCGGCGCTTTCGCCCAGGCAGGCAACGCGCAGACCATGCTCGCCAATCTGGCGAAGCTGGGTCTCAATCCGGAAATGGTGGAACGGGATCGGGGCGGCAAGCGGATGTACCAGGTGCGGGTCGGCCGCTTCGCGACCTCAGCCGAAGCGGAAGAGTACGCCAAGACCAATCTCAAGCCCCGGCAAGTGCTTTCCCAACCGGTGCCCGTAGCCCCTTAACCTGCAGCGCCTCTTCCGGCTTCGGGAGTTTTCGTCGATCCGCCTCGCCCACGCCTGCGGCGGGGACGGCTGCGCGAGCCTTCGGCGGCCGAAGCTTCTTTGGCGGGACGCTCGACCGGGGTGCGGACCGAAGCAGACCGCGCTTGGGGAACAGGCCGCGGCTGGGGTACCGTCTTCTCTCTGGCGGCCGGCGTCCTGCGTTCGCCCGGGACCGCGCCTTCATTGATGGCGTTCTCGCCTCCGCGCCTGCGACCACGGCCTCCGCGATGACCGCGCTTGCGGCCGGTACGCGCGACTCCCCCGCTTCCGCCTCTGCCTTCGCCCTCGACCTCGCCTTCCGCGGCAATCCGATCCGGATGCGCGATCGGTTCCGCTGCGGGTTCACGCAAGGGCTCACGCGCGGGCTCAGCGGATTTTCTGGTCCCTCGTTTATCTATTCCGCTTTTATCCAACCCGCTTGTTTCCGTTCCGGATATCTCTACGGGCTTCGCGATCTCTCGGCGCTTGCCGGTTCCCTGGCGCCGTTCCCGGCCCGGAGCCGGCGCGGCAGTTTGCGGGCGGGCCTCGGGTTGCCGCGGCTCACGCTGCCGCGCGGCGGACGGGGCCGGCGCCGAATCGCGACCACGTACTTCTCCGCCGCCCTCGCCTCCGCCCAACACCACAATGGCAGCGTCGCCGGATGCGGCCGGCATCGCGGTAACCCGCAGGTTACAGCCGTAGCGCTTCTCGAGACCGTTCAGGTGCTCGCGGAAATCGTTGATCAGCCGATTGGCGACGGGATAGGGCACGGTGATGGAAAGGCCCAGCCCGGGCTTTTTCCCGATCAGCTTTTCTTCCGCTTTGCGCAGCGCGCCCAAAGCCCCGGCCGTTGCGGAAGGATGCCATCCCCGCCCCTGGCAAGATTCGCAATGCAGGTGCGAAAACTGATGGCCCGCTTTGCGCAGGCGTTGCCGGCTGATCTGCATGATGCCCAGCGGGCTGATGTCGTAAACCTTCACCTTGGCCTTGTCCGTGGCCAGCGCCTTGCGCATGGTCTCCTCGATCTGGCGCCGGTGCTTTTCCTGCTCCATGTCGATGAAGTCCACGATGATGATGCCGCCCAGATCGCGCAGGCGCAATTGCCGGGCGATCTCGCCCGCGGCTTCCTTGTTCACCGCGAAGACGGTCTCTTCCAGATCGCCGCCATGCCGCCGATCCTTACCCCGGCCCTTGGCTTCCTTGGGTTTGGGCTCTTCGCCGCGGCCCCCAGCTTTCGCGGAGTTCACGTCAATGGCCACCAAGGCCTCGGTCTGATCGATCACGAAGTTAGCGCCCGAGCGCAGGCTCACCCGGCGTAAAGAGAGTTTCTCGACGTCGGCTTCCAGGCCCAGGCGCTGGAACAACAACGGCCCGTCCTGGGAAAGCACCACCTTGGAAACCGAATCGGGTTCGTATTGGTGGAAGAACTGCCGGCATTGCTCGAGCACGTCCTCCTGGTTCACCCAGACGCGCTCGATCTCATCGGTATAGTATTCGCGCAGGTAGCGCAGCGCGGGCGGGGCCTCGCGGAAAAGCAGCGCGGGCTCGCCGCCGGCGTCAAATTTTTCGGCCAATTCGCGGTGGGTCCCGATCAGGAGATCCAAATCCTCCTGCAAGGCTTCCACGCTCTTGTCCGAAGCCGCGGTCCGCAAGATGACCGAGGCCCCGTCGGGAATGCGCAGCTGCCCCAGGATTTTCTTCAGGGCGGCCCGCTCCTCATCGCTAATCTTGCTGGAGATGCCGCCTTCACCGTCGCGCTCGGGTATATAGACCAGATAGCGGCCGGAGAGAGAGAGCTTGGCGGTAAGCGCCGCGCCCTTGTCCGCTACTTCGTCCTTCACCACCTGGACCAGTACGCTATCCCCGGGCTTGGGAGGCTTGCCGGCCGCATCCCGCAAGGGCAAGAAGCCGTCGCGGCCGCCGGCGAATTTCACGAAGGCGGCCTGGATGGGGGCATCCACCTTTTTCACCACCCCGCGGTAGATGTTTCCCTTATTGCGCCCCTGGTCCGGAGACTCTTCGTAGTAGTCCAACAGCTCCCGGCCCTCGGAAATAGCGGTGCGGACCATCCCGAAACAGGAATCAATCAGGATTTGCTTGGGCATTGGGCCTATACTCCATTTTTTGAGCATTTAAGTTATATTCTTGCCGCCCGAGAAGGGATGGCGCGTGAATCCCGCGATGCGGAAATCGCGTGCTGCCTCTTCATCAATCGGGCGGAATCCATCGCCGGGGTGGTGAAATTGGTAGACGCGCCGGACTCAAAATCCGGTAGGGGCAACTCTGTGGGGGTTCGATTCCCCCCCCCGGCACCAGAATCCTGTGAGACAAGGCCATGCAATTTCTGCTGAATGGCCGTATTTTAGACCTCAGTTTCTTCGGTCTGGACCTTAGCACGGGAATTTTTCATATGGCCTTTATCAAAAAGCTTTTCATCGTGGTCCTCTTCCTCAACCTCGGCGCCGTGAAGGTGTTCGCGGACGAATGGGAAAACACCACCGCGGAAGACATGGGCATCAGCCAGGAAGAATTCCAAAAGGTCAAAGAGAGCGGCATGTCCAAGACCAAGTTCCTCAAGCTTTTGGAGGTGGGAATCTCGCCCAACGAATACTTCTCCGAACCGTGGAAGAAGCTCGGCGTCACCGAGGACCATTGGCTCAACGAGAAGAAGGCCGGCATGGCCGATGACGATATCGATCGCAGCTACCGTAAGCAGGATGCGAACAATATGACCCCGTTCATCTCCTTCCTTTTGCCGGGCTTCTATGAATACAAGACCAACCGCACCTACTTCGGATTGGGGCTTTCCACGGTGGCGGTGGCGGGCATCGCCCTTACCTTCATCCACCAGAACAAGGAAACCCATAGCATCTATCCGTACTACCCCATCGCCACGGTGCTGGCCATGATCGTCAGCGCCGGGGATGCCTACCTGGGCACGCGATACGTGGATAACCAGGAAGCCGGCCGTTTCAGCTGGAATCTGGGTTTGAGCCCCAAGGGCGACGCTGCGGCAGCACTTTCCCTCGGTTTTTAGTAATTTAGAGGGTAATGCTCCGCGAAGTCCTTAAGTCCAAGATCCACCGCGCCACCATTACCGACGCCAACCTCAACTATAACGGGTCGATTACCATCGACCCTGTTTTGTTGAAGCTGGCGGATATCCGCGAATACGAAAAAGTCCACATCGTCAATATCAACAATGGCGCAAGGTTCGAAACCTACGTCATCGTGGGTAAGCCCGAGTCCGGGGAAATCTGCGTGAATGGCGCGGCCGCCCGTCTGGTGCATATCGGCGATGTCATCATCATCATGACTTTTGCCCATCTGGACGCCAATGAATTGGCCGCCCATGCGCCCAAAGTCATCAAGGTGGACGGCAAAAACATACCCGCGAATTAACCACCAGTTTATATTATAATGGAACGTAGAAAAGCGGATAAATCGATGCGGGAAGCGGCAAAATCGAAGGGAATGGCGGGTTTTACCCGAGCCGTTTTCGTTGCCGCAGCCCTTACCACCGCCTCCGCTTTCGCCACCGATTCCGTCGTTCTGGGCCAGGGATCCACCTCTTCATCCGATGCGGCCGCCGGTTTTCAGCCCACCCAATCCAATACCCTTTTGACCGAACCCGGCGATTTCGATCGCGGGCAAATAATGGCACCCGAATGGCGGGACGGGAATTCGGTTTCCGGGTTTTCCCTCCTCAATCCCAACCGCTTCTCGATGCAGCAAAGCTATTCCGTCGGCTTCGCTTCCGGTTCCGGTGGTTCGAACTCCTCGGGCCTTTACCTGAATACCTTGAGCTATCGGCTCGCCGACCCGCTTACCCTTTCCGCCGACGTAGGCTTCTATTCCCCGCTCTACTCCAGCACTGGCGGCTTTTCGCGCGGCGGGTTCCAGGATCCGCGCGCGAACTCCTCCCTGGTGCTCCCGCATGTGGGCCTGGAATACAAGCCGACCAAAAACACGAGCCTTTCGCTCCATCTATTCAACGGCCAGGACGCCGCCAAGGCGTACGGGAGCAGTCCCTTCCTGAGTCCGTTCCGCTAGCCCCCATTGCTTCTATCCGCGCCGCAGTCAGACGACCCTTTGAATCCCGCGATGAAAATGCGTTTAGCGCCGGTAACGATTTTGATCCAGCAGTTGCGCCATGATTAAACTACGCGTTGGGCGTTGGGCGTCGGGTGTCGGGCGCAAATCCAAGATTTGCAGGGAAATGCGCACCATTTACGCGTATTCAACGCCCGACGCCCGACGCCCGACGCCTAACGAGATCATCCAACGAAGCGCCGTGGGTTCATGCCTGCAATTCCATATATTCATGGGTCTCTTCCTCTCCCTCGCCCTCTCCGCCTGCAAAGAGGAAAAGCCTTCGACATTCATCCCCAATACGGGGCAGATACAGATCCTGAACGGCTGCGGCAAGCCGGGGGCGGCGGAGCAGTTCCGCAATTACCTCACGGACCGCGGCTTCGACATTATCGAATTCGGGAACGCGGGCAGTTGGAATTACGCGCATACCCTGGTGGTTGCGCGTACCGCGAATGAACCGGTGGCTCGCGATCTGGCCAAGGTGCTGGACACGGAAAACCTGATCCATCTTTCCGATCCCTTGGCCCTCGTGGACGCGACGGTCATCATCGGCAAGGATTACGAGGAGTTGAGTAAGCGATGGCAAAGACCAAAACAGTAGTAGAAGCCCGGGCGCTGGCAGAGAAAGCCGCGGCCATCCTCTTCTCCAAGAAGGTGGAAGAAGCCGTGCTGCTCGACTTGCGTGGTCTGAGCTCGCTCACGGACTATTACCTGATTTGCACGTGCCAGAACGAGGCGCAGATGCGCGCGGTATTGCACAACACTTCCAAGGCGCTGTCCCGTGAGGGCATCAAGGCGCTGCGTTCGGAGTACCACAGCGGCGTGCGCTGGGCCGTGCTCGATTACGGCGACCTGATCGTCCATCTGTTCGAAAAGGAAACCCGTAGCTATTATTCCCTGGAACGCCTATGGGCCGACGCCAAAGCCACCAAGCTCAAGGCGGAAGACTACGTAACCCACGAAGAAGAAACGGCCGAAGACGAGGATGAAGACCTATAAGGAGGAGATCGCGGATCTCCTCGGCCCCCATACCGGCCTTGCCCCTCAGGAAATCGCTTTCGCCATTACCTTGCCCCAGCACGCCGGGCATGGCGATTTCGCTTTCCCCTGTTTTCCCCTGGCCAAGAAACTGCGCAAGGCCCCGCCCGCCATCGCCAATGAGCTGGCCGGGCTGATCAAGCCTACGGCCTCCATCGTCAAGGTGGAGGCGCTCAATGGCTACCTGAATTTCTTCGTCGACCAGACCGATTTCGCCCGGCGCACGCTGGGCCGGATCGCCTCCGAACAGGCCGCCTACGGTTCCTCCCGGCGCGGCGAAGGCAAGACCGTCGTCATCGATTTCTCTTCGCCCAACATGGGCAAGGAGCTGGCCTTCCACCATCTGCGCGGCACCATGATCGGCCATTCGCTCTCGAAGCTGTATGCACGGGCCGGGTATAAGGTGGAGCGCGTTAATCACCTGGGCGATTGGGGCACCTCCTACGGCAAGCTCATCGTCATGTTCCTGCGCGAAGGGCTCACCGAAGCGGACCTCGCCGCCATGACCATCGAGCGGCTCAACGGCTTGTATACCGCCTTCTCCCAGGCCGCGACAGCCGATCCCGCCATGGAAGACAAGGCCCGCGAAGCTTTCCAACGGCTCGAAGCCGGCGACGCGCATTACCGCAGGCTATGGCAAGCCTTCAAGGACATCACCCTGATCGAGTTGAACCGAATCTACCGGTTCCTCGAGGTGGAATTCGACAGCTATATCGGCGAGGCCCATTTCGTGGACCATATGCCCAAGACCATGGACCTGCTGACCTCCAAGGGGCTGGTGCAAAAGAGCCAGGGCGCCGAGATCGTAGACCTCTCGGCCCATAACATGCCCCCCGCCCTGCTGCGCAAGTCGGATGGCGCCACCCTGTACATCACCCGGGATATCGCCGCGGCCGTCTACCGCGCCGAAACCTACGGCTTCGCCAAATGCCTTTACGTGGTCGACAATGGCCAGAGCCTGCACTTCCAGCAGTTGATCAAGGTGCTCGAACTGGGGGGCTTCCCCTGGGCCTCGGGCATTGAGCATATCCCTTTCGGGTTGGTGCTGATCAAGAGCGAGGACGGGGGCTGGGAAAAGGGCAAGACCCGTTCCGGCCAGGCCAGCCTGCTCAAAGACGTGCTCGAAGCGGCGCGGGAGAAGATCGAGGGGATTATCCTCGAGAAGAATCCCGAAGCCGCGGGCAAGGAAGCCTTGGCCATGCGCATCGGCGTGGGCGCCCTGGTATTCAGCGAGCTGAAGAACCGTCGCCTCAACGATATCCGCTTCGAATGGGACCAGGCCCTCTCCTTCGAGGGCGATTCGGGACCTTACGTGCAGAACGCCCATGTGCGACTGTGCAGCATCCTGCGCAAGAGCGCCGAGAAGGCCGGACGCGCCAAGGCGGACCGCCCTTCGGAAAATGGAACCGATGGTATCGATTTCTCCAGGTTCCCCGAACCGCAGGCGCAGACCCTGATCCGCTCCTTGAGCCTGTTCCCGGACAAGATCAATACCGCCATCGAAGCCAACGACCCCTGCCCCATGGCCCAATACGCTTTGGAGATCGCCGAAGGCGCTCATGGCTTCATCCATAGCTGCCGCGTGCTCGGCAGCGCCGAGGAGAAGGACCGCCTCTTCCTCATCGATTGCGCGCGCATCGTCCTGGGCCGGACTTTAGATATGATTGGCGTGCCTCCTATCGAAGAGATGTAGGGCTGCCGGAGGGCGAGGGTTACGGAGGACCCTGTTACTTCGCCGAGGCCGGGTTTGAAGGCAAAGATTTAAGGTTTAAGATTTTAGGTTTAAGGTTTAAGGTTTAAGGTGGGGTGGGTCCCACGGTGTTTGCCAAAATGCTGGACCCCCTTAAACCTTAGACCTTAAACCTTTCTTCGCTTCGCTCCGCTCCCCCACTAGGTAAATTCTGCCGCATTCTCCGAATCCGCATCCCTTCCCCGTCTTCACGCCGCCTATATATACATAGCCCCACGAGGCGCCTCTTCTCCGGGTATCCGCCGTAAGACGACTCTTCCACGATACCCCAACATCTTGGGTCTCGCGCGCATTTCTCTTTTCAAATCAACGAGTTATGGTAGCGAGGGGGTTCGCTGCGCGGGGGCGGGCGACGG
>JAHFCH010000270.1 GCA_023249635.1 Fibrobacterota bacterium | reverse complement strand
CATCAAGGATACGGAAACGCGCCGGTGACGTCGCCTGGGGGAGCAGCCATGCGAATTCCGTCCCGCCCGCGCCGGACGTTACCGTCAGCCGCCCGGAGGCCGGGAACCCGGTGTGCGCGACAATCACGCCGGTAATCTCGGCCCCCAGGAGATCATCCAGGCTGGCGCCATCCAGATTCATGCCCCCGGCGTTCACGCCTAGGTTCTTGCTGTCGCCGGCGGGAATGTTGGCTTGGTTCTGGCCGGCCTTGGCAGGCAAGCTGTCCCATAGCTTCACGCCGGGTTCCAGGGCCAACATGCTCACCTGGCTGTTGACCACGTGGTACTCCATGCCCAGCTTCTGGGCGGCGGTTACGTCCAGACCGGTGCTTTGGCGGCCCCAGGCCTCGACCTGTTGGTAAGACCAGAGAGAGGCCCCATTGGGGCCGGAGCCCGCGGAGATCAGTAGGGCGGTGAATTCCTTGGCGAAGTGCAGGCCGCCCCACAACCCGGTGAGCCGGAAGGTAACCTTGCCGATACCCTGGAAGCTTCCCGAGATGCGCACGGCGATGCTGTCGGGTGAGCCGCCATACCATGAGGCCGGCAGGGAAGCCGACTTCGCGGCCGGACCGGCCCCACGTTTGTCGAGCATGTAGGCGTAACGCCAGTAGGCATTTTCCTGCAGCAGCACCAGATCCGAAGTTTGCGCGCCGCTAACCGTCAGCTTCAGATCCTGCACCCCATACGCGTCGGGACGGCCCGGCCCGAACAGCGGAGGCAGGTACCATTGCGTCGGCGCCTTGTCGGGGGCGAGGGGATCGTAAATCACGACGCCGCGATATCCGTACGGGGGGTATATCCAACCGTAGATTCCGCCCATGCTGTATCCGCCCGTGGCCTGCGCGGCCAGGGAGAGGTGGTAGTCGTTCCAGAACCCGAACAGGATGACATGACCCGATTGCAGCGTGGCGGCGAGCATGTCCGCGCGCGCGGCCCGGAGGTTCTCGAATTCCCGGGCTTTGGCGTCCTCGACGGCCCAGGTGGACGGATCATAGGTTACCGGGTAGTGGTAGTACTCGTACGGATCATTATTGATGAGGATAGCGGCCATGGGGGCTGCCCCGGGACCGCGCCCCAGAGCGAAAGCCTCCAGCGTTGTATGCGCATCGGCTTTGGCGACGGGTACCCAGGCTTTGAGCGCTTCCAAAGCCTTGGCCAGATGCGCCGCATCCATCACCGCCGCTTCGGGAAAGAGGAACCGAAGTTCGCCTTTGCCGTTGGAAAAGGCCAGGTTGGCGGTAAACGGGGATTGGGCGTAAGCCTTTAGCGAAAGCAGGGCGAGCTTGCGCGCGCGCGCCGGGGCCAGGGAATCGGACGCATCCACGTCCACGATTACGCAACGTTCCTTGGGCTGTTCCTCGAAAGCCAGGTTCTTCGCTTCCAGCAACGTCTTGACCCCGAACCACGCTTTGCCGCCGCGTTCCGCAGTCCAGGCATTGGCGCAGCCGGTGCAAGCCGCGGCCTCGCCGGATACGAAGCCCTCTTTCAATTCTTCCACCTTGCTCTTGCCCAGTACGAGCGGGGTCGAGCTGAACTTGCCCTCGCCCAGGCCGGGCCAATTCAGCGAGTAGGTCTTGCCATCGACGGATGCCGCCTTAAGTGTCAGACTGCCGATGGATTTCATCTCCGAGGCCGAAGTCGAGGTCGATGAGCGGATGTAAACGTTCTGCAGCGTATGCAGCAAGGGCAGGGCGGTCGCAAAGGATTTGCTTTCGTCTTCCATCCCCTGCACGAAACGGAGCTGGACCTTGCGTTGGACCCCGCTACGGTTGGGAAAGATGCGCAGGGTGTAATAGCCCGAGCCCCAGGTTTCCAGGAGAGCGGGATCCTTGCGCCGTTTGACGATCTCTTCGTATTGGGCGGAAGCCAATCCGCGCGCCTGCAACTCGGCCCGCACCTTGGTGTCGCCTACCCATAAGTACATCTCCGTGATCGCGGTGTTATCACCGAGGTTACCCCAAGCCGTGGTTTCCAGGCTATCCCCCGGGATGCCTGCACCGTTCCCTTCATATCCGCAAATATCCGGGCAAGGCGCCTGGATGCATTCCACCGGCCGGCATACGTAATTGCCGTTGAAGCCGTTCCCGGGCGTGTAGGCCAATGTCGCGGTAGTGGTGACCACACCATGGTCCACCGAGATGTCGATGTCCAGGGCATCGACCTTGGTGTCGAAGTTGGCCCAAGCCTGACCCTGTTTGACCGTTTGAGTGGACAGGCTGGCGACGTCGAAAGCAGCTTGGGCGGTAACGAAGGCTAAACCGATGGTTAACCTGAATATCCCTGTACGCATAAGCGTCCTCCGAAGATGTAGTGTAATAGTGAACTAAAAATAGCGTATGGTGGGATTTAAATCAATTAAAATATGTTTATAGGCGTAAATACGTAGTGTGAAAAGTGAAATTTAGCCGAGTGAGTTTAGGAATGCGCTTTTTCAGCCAGAATCGGCGTTCTGTTTCATCCGTGTGGTTTTTTTACGATCTCACCTCCTGGTTAGATTGCAAAATTACCGAGATTTTGGCATTTTTCGGAGGTTTCCCAGGGGTGGGATGAGTGGAGAAAGTCGGATTTGTTCTGTAAACGCGTAATCCATATCCTTCTGGCCCTCTGCGTGGTGGGACTTTTCCCCTCGCTCTCCCAGGCCTTGGTGATTCTTCCGGTCAAGACGGCCGGTGATCTCAACCGCCTCTCCAAAAACCTGGTCGATAGCGCGCCCACCGCGGGTAATTACGATCTGGAATTCTCCCACTATAAGAACGCGGGCCAACTCAAAGTCGATAAGCCTTCGGCCAATGTCCAGGTGCTGCAACTGAAAAGATCGAGCCCGGACTCGGATAACGTCATCGAGGTGGATTCCACTTTCATCGACGTGAAACAGATGACGGGGACCCTGATCCTCAAGGGATTGGCGATCCATTTGAACAAGCCCAAGGCAACGCTAATCGCGGGCGCCGACAACGTAAAGGTGAACCACAACCTTGTGATCGATTCCTGTTTCATTTACGCCGATAGCCTGGATGTACCTTTCCTGAGTTGGCAGAGCGACACTTCCGCTACGGTAGAAATCAAGAACAGTTGGTTCGTGGTACGAGCCGGCATACCCGCCAATGTCGGAATGCAGATCTCGGCGCCGACAATCCTCCTCAACGGTAACCTTTTCAATTTTCCAGGCTATATCAACGGAAAGGACATCGGAAAAAAGGTTGAGGTGGTTTCCAATACCGTGAACCGTACCCAATTCGACATGGTCGGGAGGCAGGTCCAAAAACCGACCTACTTTTTCAATCAGAATTTGATTGCCCATCATGGGGCTGGAAGCTATTTCGGCCCCAGCCTGCATTGGGTCGCGTCCCTGACGGGTTTCGATCTTCCCAGATCGTTCATAAGTTACAACCGGTTGTACAGCACTTGGCTGGGTTTCGATTATCCGGACAATAAGAAATTTAGCGTCGGAGAGGGAAATAAACTGGACTCGACATACGACGGCAAGCCGGTAACGGAGCTGTGGAACTGGTATACCGACGTGAAGGATTCTGCAAGCGGGATGTTGAGCGGAAGCGGAAGCAAAATCCATTACAACGTCGTTCCCGGTCAGGGAGTCACCAACTTCAGCGGAATCCTTTCGGCTTACTACAAGCCGGCGGGATTCCCGCGGCGCATCGATCCCGGTATCGTGCGCGATACCGTGGTTTTCGATCCGGCCCTGCGCGGACGTTACCCCATCGCGGGCAGCTCCCTATACTTCGGTCAATTCCAGTTGGACAGCATCCGCATGAGCACGCGTTCGCCCTACGGCAAGCCGCTGCTGCTTGCCAAGAACGAGGCGGGCCTGTTCGCCCGTCAACCGGCCCCTACCCGCGCCTCCGCCGACAGCATTTACGAGAACCAGGCGTTCATGGCGCGCTACTTCGTACTGGCCGATTCGGGCAATACGCCCCGGGGCAACCTGGTGGTGCCCAAGGCCGATCACCAGGCGGCCGAGGATCGTCTGCGCTTCAGCAAGGTCGATCTCTCGGGCATGACCGCCATGGCGGATTTCCCGTTCACGGGCATCTTGCCCAAGGACTTGCGCATGCTCAATCGAATCTTCGGATTCCTTACCACGGCAAGCGTAAAGGACGGGACCGTGGATTTCGGCCAGCAGGCGGGAACCACGCCGGCTTGGTCTTCGGGCACTGATTCGATATACTGGTTCATGCCTCCGGACACCCGCATTCCGGTCACGTATTCCAAAACCGGGCCCGATGCGAACCTGTACCTGGCCAGCGCGCCCTTTACCACCGAGAACTCCAATCCTCTGCTGGGCGGAGCCCGCTTCGCGGCCTATCTGGTCGAAAAGCTGAGCGTACCCAAAGACGGTGCCAACTTCACCTTCACGGACGGTTCCATCCGCGCGGTCTCGCCCTCGGGATACCAGCTATACGTGGACAGTACCGTGGCCTACGACAAGACCAATTACGGGGAGGGGACGCCTACCGGTTTCAGCTTCGCCTGGAAGGGACGTACCACGGCGGATACCCTGGTCCTGAATCTTAAGGCCAAACCGAATACGGAAGCTTTCGTTTTGATCAAGGGAAATCCCACCCCGCAACCCCTACCGCAGTACCATGCGGACAGCACGGGGTTCTTCCGCATTCCCATCGGCATGGACGATTCGGCCAAGGTTTTCCTGTTGGCGGTCAAATACAACATCGTCGGCGGGGCAAAGGGATACGACGGAGATTTACCGGGTAATGTTACGGTTACGGGGCTTACTTCCGCGACCTCGGGGAAGATGGCCTTCGCGGAAACCACGGCGGAAATCCTCAAGCTGCAGGGCGCCGTGCCGGATACCAATTTCCGCAACGTAAAGTTCCTGGGCGGCAGGACGCAGGCCGGCATCGGGATTACCCTCAACGCCCCCTACGGGATTTCCTTCGCCGTCTCTTCCGTACTGGATTCGACCCGGGTGGAGGCATGGGCCTTCGACACCACCGATTCCGTGTGGCGCCGACTTCCCAATGTGGCCTTGTTCAGCGGCAAGGCCGGCATCAGCGGGGTACCTTTTTCCGGCAGGCATATCGTGGTGGTGGAGCGGATTGAGGCGCCGGAAATCTATGTCACCCCAACCTTACCCGTGGTCGCGGGCAATACGCTCTCCTTGAACCTGAAGATCCTCAAAACGGCGGGACCGGTTCAGCTCTATTGCGTGCAAACCAAGTCCATCGATGTTTTTGACACGACCGTGGAATCGGTCTGCCAACCCATCGCGCCGACCGATACCGCCCGCGCCCTGCTCAGCACGGACAAGGCCTACTTGTACCGGATCATCTATTTCACCGGGGCCGATACCGTGCGGGTAGTGCGCGAATATCAATTGGTGCCGGGAGTGGGATGGAACGCCAAGGAGAATTTTCCGGGAGATCAGAAGGTCGGAATCGGCGGTAAATGGCGTCTGCTCGGGTTCCCCGTCAAGGGCTTGGTGGGTGACTTCCTGGCACGCACAGGGCCGCCCCCCAACAAGGATTCCATCCGCGATACGACGCTGTTGCTGCGTCTGCGCAGCGAACCGGCCGCCTGGGATACCGTTAAAGCTTGGGCCAAGGATACCGTCAACCCCGGTACCGCCTTCCTGTTCGCGGCCTCCGGCGAGGTCACCATGAAGACCGAGGCCCTGAACATCGTCCGCACCCCGAAGCCCGAGACATTGCATGTAGGGAGCGGCTGGCATTTCATCGCCAATCCTTTCCCGATCAGCCTCAAAAAGAGCCATGTCCGGACCGTCCCGCAACACAGTATGATGTTCAAAACCCTTACCTACGAGCCAACCGCCGTGGCGCAGAAGTACGGTTGGGACACGAACGTGGTCGCGCTCAATCGTTTCCACGGCTACGCCTATTACTCCCCGGGTCCGGAGCTAATCATCTTTGATCCGGCGTTCAGCGATGGCTCGGTTTCCGCATCGGTGGCGAAACGGAAAACCTCCGCGGACGCCCTAGGGTCACGCTTCCGGATCGAAGTCGCCGGGGTAGGGATGGGCGCCGCCAGCGTTGCGCTCACGACCGTCCCCGGAGAAATCCCCATTCCCGTACTCTCCACCCCGTCGAGCAGGTTGGAAATGCGTCTGGGAGCCCGCGAAGGCTTATGGATCAAGCCGGTAGGCAATCTCGCCGGCATCGACGAGCAAGTGGAAATCCGGTCCGCCGGCGCAGGCAACGCCGTGTTCCAGGCGGGAGAGGGGAAAGCCTTCCTCCTTATCGACGAGGCCACCGGCGCGCAATACGCCGGCATTACCTCGGTCGAGATGCCCGTGGACGCGGGCTCGCGCACTTATCGACTACTCGCGGGTGACGCGGCCTTCATCTCTGGCCGCCGCCAGGCCTTTTTCGCGAACCTGCCTACCGTAATGGCCCTCTCCCAGAACTACCCCAACCCCTTCCGCGGACGAACTTCGGTGTCCCTGGATTGGCCCGCCACCCAATCCCCTGATCGCCGCGCCGTGCTCGCCGTTTACGATATGC
Organism: Fibrobacterota bacterium; assembly: GCA_023249635.1. Taxonomy (GTDB): domain Bacteria; phylum Fibrobacterota; class Fibrobacteria; order UBA11236; family UBA11236; genus Chersky-265. The sequence continues at coordinate 492 of JAHFCH010000270.1, read as the reverse complement.
AGGGCCGCAACGTAAGCCGCATCCGCCTCGACGGCATCCGCGCCGGGCGCCAGACCTTGGTCCTGGATGCTTCGGGGTGGCAGCCCGGTCTGTATATCTATAGCCTGAAGGTGACCGCCGGCGGACGCACCAGCCGTTTGCAGAAAAGGATGATGGTATCGCCATGAGAATCCTGATCGCCTGCCTGCTCTCCCTCTCCGCGATTCGCGTGGCCCATGCCGCCAGCTGCCTGGAGAACCGGGATTTCTACCAAAGCCTGCCTACCGTCATCGGCCGCGAAGACCAGGTCGGCAAATTCCCCTTCGCCCTCAATTGCGACACGGTATTCGTCCGCAAAGGCGTGACCACGGTCGTGAATCCCGGCACCGTCCTGTATTTCGCGCGGCCTTCGCTCAACAGCGTCATCAAAGTGGAAGGCACCCTTATCCTCAAGGGCACCAAGAATTCCTACGTGTCCCTGAGCGGTAACCTGGACAGCAGCCGCACCGGCGC
>JAHFCH010000269.1 GCA_023249635.1 Fibrobacterota bacterium | reverse complement strand
TTATCCAGGCCTCAGCCGGGCTTGTTGGCGGCGTGATTCGCCGCATAGTTGAGGCCGCTGAAAACCACTGCAGTCGTTCCTGCCGCGACGCCGGCGCCGGTCAGGACGACGCCGGCCTTCTGCCAGGCCAATTGCTGCCGTTGCAGGGCGATTTGATCTTGCTGGGTGCTGAACTGCTGATCTTGGACATTGCGCCCTTCCTCGGCCATACGGTGGCGATCGACTTCGTAGGGCCGGTCGCCGGTGGCATTCCCTTGCGCCATCAAAGGCCGATCCGGACCCGCCGAGGTTTCGGTCAGCGTGGACCGACCGGGGCTTGCCGGCGGAATACCGCGCTCGGCACCGATCCCCTGGCCTTCGGGATTACGTCCCAAGGGGGGAGTATTTCTGCCGAACCAGCTTGAGCGTTCCGGGTTGGAACTGGTCGCCGGCAGGGGCAGTCCGCCTTCAGAGAGACGGAAGGATTCGGACGAGGAACGGAAGGGCGGCAGGCCTCCCTGGGGTGAACCTTTCGCAGGCGATTCCGGGACAGGGTAAGTCCTGGGACTGCGTTTGGAACGGACCGCGCCCATCTCGAAGGATTCTCCCTGCGAGAGGGCGGAGGCCTTACCTTTGCCGCCATGGCCCGGAGTTTTCGCCGAGTCTTTGGAAGAGGCCGAAACCGTCCTTTCCTGCCCGTCCGACGAAGCCGGTGGAGGCGGTGTCGTCCGTTGGGAACCCGTACGTTGAATGCCGCTCATAACGTCTCCCTGATCTGCATCTGTTCTTCATACGGCGGGGCTGTGCCGTCCGTTCCGGATGGGGTCTATTCCATATTAGCCGCGCGCAGGAAGCCGCGCCTGCAGGGCTGTTACGTCCCTATGCGGGGGATTACGATTGCGCGCGAAATGCGGTAAATCGTCAATCCCTTCCGTTAAGCCCTGTGTACGGCGCTTCAAAGCGGATTACGATCTTTGCGGCGCCATGCGACCAGAAACCTCCATCCATCGCCCGGTCTCCGTCAGGGGTAACATGCGGAATACGTAATCCGGAATTCAATAAATACGCTCGGCATCGCTTCTCTGCCTACCGGAATACAGACCCAATCAAATCGCGATGTGTGTTTCATTTGAACCATTCAGGGTTGGAACCAATCCTTGGCACAGTTCGCGTAATCTTCATACTTGGGCGTGAAATTCGGTTTTCCAATCAGACGCGATTTCAAGGTAACTTACCTGGCATGCCCCTAAATATCTTCCGACGATTCCGTGGAAATGCCAGACGGGAGAGTTCGATGGAGCCGCCTGGGGGTCCACCTCCCGTATCCCAGCCTCCAGTCTCCTCTTTCCGAGTGCTTTCTCGGCCTGACGACAATGCCGCGTACAGAACGCCAATCAGTCGTTCCCAAACCGATCCCCCAGCGCCCCCGATTCTATCCGTTTCGAGAACGCAGGGGTTGAACCCTCTGGGAGCGGGATATCAAAGTTCGGGAGGACGGGTTCAGCGCCATCCGGAACCGCCCCTCCAGACCCCGCATCAGTTGCCGCTGCGTCCGGATTCTCCTTCTAGGCACCACATAAGCGATTTGAATAACAGCCGTCTCAACCAGGGTTTCCCCAATACGCCCACCATTCCCAGCGGTCGCGTGACGATGGAGCCTGAGATCCAGGCATCCGCCGAATTATTCAAACATCAAATGAGGAACCAACGCAATTTCGATATGCAGTTGTACAAGACCGGACAGATATCCGCCCAGGAGCTCGAAAGACGAACGACACGAACCGAGTTCGCAAACGGATTCCGCATGCACCCCACTAGGGCGAATACCATTCAATCCGTGGGCAATGGGCCAGGTGCGAATGGTCTCCGTGTGGGAACGACCAAACCCGGAGGACATAGCGCCGTCGTTGAGGCACCGAGGGCGAGCGAGAATCCGGGCAAGATCCTAGATTTGCATTCCCATGGAAACCCGCGGCCGAATCGCCCGAACGATCGTCCGAGTTTCACTGATCAACGAGGTGGAGCCAGTGAACGCGCGAAAGACGGGGTCGGGACACATGGTGTAATGGCCACGAAAACGAATCTGGACTTGAATTCCGGAGCCGTGAATACGGCCCATCGTCTTCTCCTCTACAATGGCCATGTCGAGCCATCCCGGCCCGACGGGGTTCTGACCCAAAATGATCTTCCCAAATACTATGTCGCTGACTCGAATCCCAACGTCATCGTGAGCCCTCCCTCTCCGGGAGGCACTACCATGTCCTGGGAAATGAGGCAACCGGGGACTGGCAACGCACCGGAAGGGGGCTCGGATGGGGTCGCTTAGTACTCCGAGGGAAGGGGACTGAAGAGGAAGCGTGACGCCGGGGCCCAATCGCGTTACTGCGGCGCCGCATCCAGCGCCCACTGGGCGCTTGCCCAACTGTCGTATACGGGTCCATACTGCGCGAAGCCGTTGTTGTTCTCGATGTGGATATATTGGCTGTTCCAGACGTTGCGGAAGCGTTTGTAAGCGCCAAAGGTTTCGGGCCACCACTTGGCGCTGTCCCAGATTCCCTGGATGGGACCGGCCTGGACCTTGCCCGTCAGGTTCTCGATGTGCATATAGTCGCCGGTCCAACGGTTGCGGATGCGCGCCCAGCCCTGGGGCGCATATTCCAGGGTCCATTGCGAGCTCCACCAGTAGGCAGGCGCGGACCCGTTCTGGACGAATCCGGTCTTGTTCTCCTCGTGCAGGTTGGTGGAGAGCCACCGGCTGCGCAGACGGACCGCGCCGGCATTGAGGGAGTACTCCTCCACCGTCTTCTGGGATGAGTTATCGCTCAGCACGCCGCCCACGGCGTAGATGCGTCGGCCCACTTCCGCGGCGGCCAGGCCGTATCGACTGGTATTCATCGGGGTCTGGGTGGACCAGGCGTTCGTCGCCGGGTCATAGCTTAGGGTGGTGGGACCGAAGGCGCCGAAGACGGTGTTCGCGCCTCCGGCGAGGAACATGCGGCCGTCCAGAACGGCGCATGCAGCCGCAGTGGTGTTATTCGGAAGGTTGGCCTTGGTCGTCCAGATGGAGGTGGCGGGATTGAATTCGACCAGGCGGTTGGTGGTGGCCATGCCGATGAAGGTGCCGCCCGCCATGTAGATCTTGCCGCCGATAAAGGCGATGCCGGCGTCATCATACCAGGACACTTGGCCCGAGCCGGAAGCGTTGAGCGTCCACGTGTTGGCGGCGATGTCGTAGATGTCCACGTAGGTGTAGGGATACTTGTCATAGATGGCCTTGCCGTTGAGGAAATAGATCTTGGTGCCGACGCCCACCATCCGGAAGTTTCCATAGTTGTAGAAGTAGTCCGGCGAGTTGCTTACGCCGGACCAGGTATTGGTCGCCTCGTCGTAGACCCTGAGGCTAAAAGCGTTGACGCCCGTGGTGGCCAGGGCCGCAGCGTATATCTTGCCGTTGGCGACAACGCCCTGGATATAGTCCCGGGACATGCCGCCGAAGTCAAGCGGCGCTTTGGCCGTCCAGGCGTTGCTGAGCGGGTCGTAGGCTTCCATTTGCGGAAGGGCGCCATTGGCCAGCAAGGAGGACTTGCCGCCCAAGACCCAGAGCTTGTCGTTGAACGAAAGCACGGAGGGTCGGATGCGCGCCGTGGGCGCGTCGGGTCTGCCGGTCCAACCGCCTTGTTGGGCGCGAGGGCTGGGCGCGAGAGCGAGCAATAGAATGCCGAAGGCGGCTGTCTTGGATGGGATGGAATGCATTGTGAACCTTCTTCCCCGGGAATGTGATTGGAGTCGCGCGGCGCGATTCATTGGCCGCACGCGCGATTGGGGACAAAAATAAACGGAGGGGGAATAGGAGCGCCATTACGGATCGGAGTCGGCGCAGCAAAGGGTTCTTTCGCTGGAGAACGCTTTATAGTTACATGTATGTTACCCTGGGAATTGTTGATGCCGGGGACACCAGTTTTTATCGCATTTGACTCTTCCGGGATCCGTGTGGATGATGCCGTTTATCCCGGGCTTTTTTGATCCTACCTTTTGGGCGTGAGAATCATCGATCCGGGAGCCTTTGCGATGAAAATGGCATCCACCCGATCCTGGTTCCATGGGCAGAGCCCAATGGCCGCTTCACATTCGCCTTAGAGGATTTCGGAATCCAGAAAATCCAGGCTTGGTAGAAGCGGACTGCGACGGCAATGCTTCTTGACATCTCCTGGGATGGCATCCAGTCCATCTAACGTCGCGGGGTGGCTCATGGCAAGCTCCGGTAAAAGGAGAGGGCTATCAACTACTTGGATGTGGATGAAAAAAGTTTCCTGTCCCATCATCGCTACGCCACCATTCTGTCGGATCTGAAAGAGTCGACGCGAAAACGGCCTACCTGAAAAGAACCATCGCCGTGAATCCGCTTATCCTAGTCCCGGAGCGACACGCGCCCTAGGGACGGTTCGTGGGGTATCAGCCATAACACACGACTTCCTCAAGTCCCCGCGGGTGTTGAGGTTCTTGTCAACGTTGTTATCCGCCTATCAACGGGAAGCCTGCCGTTTCGCAACACAGTAGACGGGTTTCCGCCTACTGTTCCCTTTGGCGCACGGCGGTCGGGATAGGACTGCTACGGGTCGAATGAGGTGGACTATGAGACTAGTATTGGCAGCGTTAATGCTTTCGGCTTTCTTCGCGGGAACGGCGACCGCCCGCCCGGCCCAGGCGGCACCCGCCTATGATGTGGCAGCCTACTATTTCCCCGGTTTCCACCATGACGCCCGCAATGATTCCTACCTGGGGGCCGACTACACCGAGTGGCGCAACATCAAGGCCGCCAAGCCCGGCTACGACGGGCATTTCCAGCCGCGGGTGCCGGAGTGGGGCTACCTTGACGAGTCTACCGTGTCGGCCATGGAGAAGAAAATCGATGCAGCCGCCGACAACGGCGTCACCACCTTCATTTACGATTGGTACTGGTACGAGAACAAGCCCTTCCTGGAGAAGCCTCTCAACGAAGGCATTCTGAAAGCCAAGAACAAGGACCGCATAAAGTTCTACCTGATGTGGGCGAACACCGATTGGGTGGACATATTCCCGCTCGGACGCGAAGGCAGCGGGGGGACGATCTTCAAGGGAGCCGTGGACCGCGCGACCTTCGACAACCTGGCCAACCATGTCATCAACGATTACTTCAAGCAGTCCAACTATTATAAGATCGACGGCGCGCCCGTATTCTCCATCTATGAGCTCGGGACCTTCATCAACGGCCTGGGCGGATTCGACAATGCCAAGGCCGCGCTGGATTCGTTCCGCACCAAGGCCAAGGCGGCGGGCTTCCCCGATGTCCACTTCAATTGCATCCTGTGGGGCAACATCCCTTCCACCCTCGGAGGCGTGCCCGGGGACAAGACCCCGACGCAATCCAAAACCGTGGAGGGATTGGGTTTCGCGAGCCTGGCCACTTATACTTGGGCCCATTACGTGGGGCCGGTCGGCGACTATATCCCTTGGGCGGAAAAGGGCATAAACGCCTGGAGCAATTATGACAAGGACTTCACGACGCAGTACTACCCAAACGTGACCATCGGCTGGGACACCAATCCCCGCCGCACCAAATACGATCCCAACAACATCACCGGCAACACCCCCAACCGGTTCGCTGCGCAACTGTGGAAGGCGCGAAAGTACCTGGAAAGCAAGCCCACGCGCAAGAAGCTGATGATGATCAATTCCTGGAACGAATGGCCCGAGGGCAGCTACCTGGAACCGGATACCGTGTATCACTCCGAATACCTGCAAGCCATCGGTGACGTGATGCTCAGGGGCTGGTCGAACGTTGCCTCCGCGGCAGCGGGCGCCAAGGCTTCGGGTTCCACCGAATACCGTCCCCGCCTGCCCGCGTCGGCGGCCATCGATGGCGAACGGACGGGCAAGAATTGGGCCACCGGCGGTACGACGGGCGCGGGTTGGGCCGATTCCACGGAATGGGAATTTCCGGATTGGCTGCAGGTGGAATTCACGGGGCCCAAAACCCTGGGCCGTATCGAGGTGTATACCCTGCATCCCGGATGGGAGGGACGCCCGGGCGTATCCGTTCCCAAGCTGATGGGGATTTCGGAACGGTCGGAAACCACCCTCGGTATCACGGATTTCGAAGTGCAGTACTGGACGGGCACGGAATGGAAGGCCATCCCAGGCGGGACGGTGAAGGGTAACACCAACGTTAAGCGGGTCTTCAAGTTCCCCAGCCTGACCACGACCAAAATCCGCGTCTATATCACCGGCGCCATGGACGGTTATTCCCGCGTCACCGAATTCGAGGCCTGGGGCCGGGATGCCACCCGCGGTTGCACCAATCCCGCCTACGCGGAATACGATTCGACCGCCGGCATCGACGATGGGTCCTGCAAGACCACTGGCCTCCGCGATGCGGCCCGCAGGCTGTTAGGAGGCGGAACCCTGCTGATGGACCCGGAAGGCCTGGAATGGCGCGGCGCACCGGGAACGCATGTCGACTTGATTGACGCCAACGGCCGGATGGTTTTCCGTGGCCGCGCGGGTTCGGATGGGATGCTGACCATCCCGCGCGCCGGACTGGCGCGGGGCCTGCATTGGTTGATGACGGGGAACGGCACCCAGAGGTTGATGGCGCTATAGCCCTTTCCCGCCCCGGGTGTTGCGGTTCCGCATCGGGATTTTTGGAACCCCCGAATTCCACTTTTTAACACCCCACGAGGACGGCTCGCCGAAGCACACCAAGTTCATATGCACCTACCGCGCCTATGCCCGAGTTCGGGAAGTTCATCACTTAGTCGGGCCAGACCATGAGTTGCCCCAAGCTGTTCTTCACCCAGATCGATCTCAACGTGGACGAATTCATCGCCAACTTCGAGAATCGCTGCGCGACATCGAGATAAGGCCGGACGTGTAGGCTGCCAAGGCGCGGAGGGGGCGCGCCTCTCCTCCCGCTCACTTCACATCCAGCTTTTCCAAATCCTTTGGTGATGGAACCAGAAGCCCATTGCTCTGCAGTGGGGTGGGCGAGATAGCGGCAATCTCCTTGGCCGCGATGTGTGGCCTACGTTCAAGAAACACTACACAAAG
>JAHFCH010000268.1 GCA_023249635.1 Fibrobacterota bacterium | reverse complement strand
TCGGCGACAGGAGAGCTAAGATGCCCATCTTTTCCCATGATCAGAAAACCCGGATTGAGAAGGAAATTTCCGGAATCGGTTTTCCGGCGGGGAAGCTGAATTTTCCCGGCGACGGGCGCTCCTCTTTCTATCAACGATTCTGGTGCCGGAGCGCGTCGCTTGAAAACGATCCAACGGTTTTCGTCGACATTTTCCATCCCGCGTTCAATCCGTACACCGTGCTTGCATCCCTTGATTCCGAAGAGAGGCTGGGTGTGGCCGGATTGGCCAGAATAGTCAAGCGGGGTTTGCTCCCGACTCGAGGCCTTGGTACTCTCGCGTATGTCGTGCGCAACGGTGTGCGTCCGTTCGGGGCTGAACCCGATCCGGACGGCTCGCGCTTAACCGGATTTTTCCACGAGCTCGGCCTGCTGTTGTCCCAGCTCGCCGATGGAGCATTGACGTTCGGAACCAGTATCCCCGCGAGGTTCCACGGTTTCCTGACACCGGAACAAATCTTCATCGACAATGAGGGGCATTTCGCGCTGGGCGGGGGCAATCTCAAATACTTGCGTCTACTCCAGTCCAAGGGATCGGAGGCTACGAAACTAATGGATGCCGATCCGCTCGTGAACCGGTACCGGTCCGTGAATCGCCGGAAAACGGAATCGCTTTCGGAAGAAATCGATATCCACTCGGCCCTGCTTATTGGTGTCGAGACATTGCCGCGTGGTGTCGAAGCCCTGGATGCCTTGGCCGGCATCGACGAAGCCAATACGTATCGCGCCAGCTTGGGGGCGTCCGTGCAATCGTGCGCGAACCAGGTCGTCCGCGATTTCTTCCTAAGCGGGCTGACCAAACCGGGTTTCGGAAACCTCGTGGAATTCAAGAAAGCGTGCGCACCTTTTTTTTCCGACCGGAACCCAGGCGAGCCGGGATTGGGCGCGGTCCCCACCAATACCAGGCGGAACGTCGTCATGGATTTCGGCGGGATCGGGAATGTAGATCCGCAAGCCTTGAAAACCTTATCGGTGAAGTGCCCTTACTTGATCGGCGATAATCGGAAACCGCTCCTTATCAATGGGCCTTCGGGAAGCGGGAAAACCCGGATCGCACGGATCATCCACACCGCGTTGTACGGGGAGGCGGGCGATTTCGTCCGGTTGAATTGCGGCGGCATTCCCAGCGACAACAGCATGCTTTCCCATCTTTTCGGGCACGTGAAGGGGTCGTATACCGGTGCGGTATCCGACTACGAAGGCGTACTCGGAAAATGCAAGCAAGGAACGGTATTCCTGGATGATGTACAGAACCTTACCCTCGAGGCCCAAGCAAGGATGATGCAGCTCTTCGACTCCGGGTTTTCCTATACGGCCCTCGGGTCGACGGAGATTCGGAAATGCACCGCGACCCTGATACTCGCCACCAATATCGATCCGCATACGCTTATCAAAACCGGAAAGCTTTTCGAGGATTTTTACTATCGGGTCGCTAACTTCATGGTGTTGGATCTCGAACCGTTGGAAAAAAGAAGGGGAAAGGTACGGGAGGCTTTGGCGGAAGAGTGGCTTAGGGTGCTAGCCAGATATGCGGACGCGGCTGCAGGGCTGGGGCGGCTGGATTTGGAGAAGACGTTTCCATCCGCGTTCACCGTCTTCGCCGCGGCGGAATTCCCGGGTAATTACCGTTCGCTCCAATTCTATGTCCAGGAAGCTTTCTTCTTACTGCTTACGCGGCTGGAAGCGGGTGAGGCGGTGCACTTGAATGATTTGGACGCCCGCGCTATCGTCTATTCGCATTGCCGGAAAAGTCCCCAAGTTCCGGCGCCGACGAAGGAGAAAATGGTTTTCGAACGGGATTGCGGGGATTTGTTGAAATACTTGGAAACCGCCGAGGATAAGTATCATCGCGAAAAAGCCGCTGTCGGAATCGGGCACGTAGACGGCGAAGGTAATGGCAGACGCGGCAGAATTGATAAGCTGATCGCCTTTATAAAAGAGGAATCCGAGAAAGCCGACATCAAGGACCGGCGGGGAGGCTTTTCCGAGGAGCAATGGCAAACCCTCGGAGCTTTCGCCAGGTACCAATAGCCGCGTTCCCGGATATTTCCGGATATTCTCACGCGCGATGTTCGCTTTCCGGTGTCGCCCCAATTCGGAATATTCTCGATTTCTAGGGGTTAAACGCATTCAATCGGATTGGCCCGCATTTCGCGTTCGCTCCCCTATAGAGGGGCATGACCTCGAAGGAGCCGTTAAGATGAAGTCCATTTCGAAGCCTAAGTTTCTTGCGCAATGCCTGGTCCTCTCTCTTTGGTGCTTCCCGTTCTGCGGTGCCCTGCGAGCGGAAGCGGCGAACCCGGATATTCCTTATTGGGCGATCCTGGACGGGAACGGGGCTGTCGTCGGCTATCTTGCGGGATCCACCCATCATCTGGATGAACCCTTGCAAGACCAAAAAATCTGGCAGATGCGCGTCACCGATGCCGGCTTCACGGCCGTCGAGCACGTGGTGCACGATCCCAAGTTCGTACTGAAGGATGGCTGGCCTTGGGTCATCGGGGAGAAAACCGGTGAACTCCTGGATGAATACCTGCGTGGGGATTCGGATCCGGGAAAACCCGGGGTGCAACACCGAAAAGGGGTTGCTGGGGTTTCCGCGAGGGACCTTTTCCGGTATGGGCCCATCGAACTCGCGAAATTCATTCGCTTGAATTCCGCCGCCCAAGCGGGAAAGGGCGGGTATGACGGTCTGGAAACCTTCGCCAAGAAAAGCCTCAACGGTGTATCGCCGTTGAAGTCCTTGGAATCCGATCAGGAACTTATCGCGGCGTACAAAGGCGTGCCGGACGGAGTGTTCGACGCCTATGTTTCGGAATACCTCAACCGCGCGCTGGGAAAATCCCAGAGCACCGACGAGGTGCTGGAGCGTCCCGAATTCCTCCCCATCCTCACTGCGATGCGCACTAACCGCAGCGGGACTTTCGCCAAGCATCTGCTTGATTTAATCGCAGCCCATAAGTCCGGAGAGAAGCCGTTTCTGGCCATTATCGGGCACGAGCACATTGATGAGCTGGTAAGAATGCTTGTCGGCAACAACCTCAATGTGGTTCCCGCGGACTATAAGACGAATAAGTTGATCGCATCCCACCAGGCGGGCGAGGAAGGCGACGATTCCGGTGAGGGCTCCGCCGGGGCTTCCAAAAGGGGCCGGGGACGGCGAGCGGAAAGCGAAGGGACGCCTCCCGGGGGCCCACCTCCGTCCGGCCCACCATCCGGAGGTTCAGGAGAGGCTTCCCAAACCGGTTCTGCTGACCCGGATGTCGCTTCTGTCCTCTCCGGTATGACCTCGGAATCGGCCCTAGACTATGCCGTGAACCGGAAGGAACGCCAATCCGACTTTTTCGATCTGAATCCCGGTTTGACGAAGGCGGCCCAGGCCCAGGAAAAGTCCCTCAAGCCGATGCTTTTATCCGAGGCCGTACGAACGGGAAAGCTCACGATTTCATCGGAAGGCAACCACACCACGGTGAGCGTGCGATTGTCCATTGCGAACCTCAACGGCGCCCAAGGCGCCAGCCTATTGATTCCGGCGGGTACGGTATTCAAAAGCTCGAGCGAAAAAAACCAGAATATGGCGGCCCGCTGATGGGTGCCCTACCTGAACGGATGGCTGTATGCTGAAAATGAATCCGGCATTTTTTCTAATGCTCATCGCGTCCGCTCCATGCTGCGCGGCCGTCGTCGGGGAATCCGGAGTGAGGTCGGAAACGGAACCCTATCGGGGCGCCTATTACCTGATCCAGGTACCCGCCGGCGGCAAGGTTTCCATCGACATCCCCGCGATGTGCCTCAATTACAGCCGAGACCTTCCGAATGCGGAATCCCTCCGCTCCGGTATCGACGAGCCGGAACCTCTCGTCAGGGAGATCATCGCCGTCCATTCCTACATGAGCGCCACAGTAGACGCGTGGATGGCCGTATTCGGTAAGGAGTTCGATCTACCGCGTGTTATGGCGGAGATTGGGGACCATTCCGTCGATTCCGATATGGTTACCTTGGTAAGATTGGAGCGCGAAATGGATCGAATCAAAATCGATATACGCTCGGCGACATCCTTACAGGAATTGGCGACTATGGCAAAGCCGACCAGTGAGGCGTTGATGCGAGCCATGGAAGAACTGAAAAGGATCGACTCTGCGCCTAACCGCGAGCCGGAAGCCGTGAGGAAACCCGATCCCCACATGGCCATGTCGGTATTCCTGGATAAGGCGCAACAATGGGCGGTTTGGCGAATGGATGCGAAGTTCCGGGATCGGCTTGCGAAGTTGGATAAGGGAGCGGCGGGGCTAAGCGAGTCCTCTCGCGCCCTCGAGCGGGTTTCCTTCGTCATGTACGAAGCGGCGAAGGCCAGAGTGGGGAACGGAGAGGCCGGAAGTACTGTTACGCAGGGTGGGAAAGTCGATAAATGATGCGCGGCCGCACCTTTCGCGTATTCATTAGTTCCACATTTGCGGACATGAAGGAAGAACGCAACGCGTTTGCGCAACGCGTCTATCCGCGGTTACGCGGCTTATGCGAGAGCCGCGGGTACAAATTCCAAGCCGTAGATTTGCGCTGGGGAGTGCGGGAAGAAGCGGCCTTGGACCAGCAAACGGTACGGATTTGCCTGGATGAAATCCGAAGATCCCAGCAGATCTCGCCCAAACCGAATTTTCTGGTTTTGTTGGGCGACCGGTATGGATGGCGACCCTTGCCCCCGGTTATCCCCGCCCGTGAAATGGAGGGAATGAGGGATTTATTTACCGCGGAAGTATCTGGTCGCGTTGCGGAGTGGTATCGGCGTGACGAGAACGCCGTACCAGCGGATTACGTGCTGCAATCCCGGATGGGTGAATTTGAATCGAACGCCACTTGGGATGCCATTGAACGCAAGTTACGCGCTGACCTTTTTCAAGCCGCTCAAGGCGCGGGACTTAGCGCCGAGGAACTCCGGAAATATTCGGCCTCGGCTACCGAGCTCGAAATCGTCAATGGCGCATTGCGCATTCCGGATGCGGCTTCGCACGTCTTCGCTTTCGTCCGCAGTTTCGTGAACATGGAGGAATTGACTGCCGCGCTCCCATCCGAAGCTGCAGGGCGGTACATCGATATGCGGCCCGATGGATCAGTGGATACCGAGGCGCATGCCGCCCAAAACCGGTTAAAGGAACGGCTCAAGGAGCATCTTAAGGATAATCTCCGGGAAGGTTACCAATGCACCTGGCCCGTTTCCCGCGCTTCGCCGGAGCTGGGCGGACTATGCGAAATGGTATACCAACGGCTATCCCGCGCAATCTCCTCCGAGATGGACAACCTTGATCGCCATTTGGGGGAACCCTCTTGGGCGGAAATCAGAGCCCATTCCGAGTTCGGCGCCGAGAGGCGAAGCGCATTCATCGGCCGGAAGCCAACGCTTGAGCGTATAGCCCGTTACATCGAAAAGGGTCCGGCAAGGCCGCTGATCGTCCACGGACCTTCCGGGTCCGGGAAATCCGCGCTTATGGCCATGGCCGCGCATTCGGCGAGGTTGGAGTACCCGGAGGCCGTGGTCATCGAGCGGTACATCGGTGCCGTCGGTGCTGCGAGCATTTCTGCACTCCTTTCCGGGATTAGCGGTGAAATCTCCGGTAAACTCGATGGTGATCCGGCTACCGTGCCGGCCGTTTATGAAAAATTGGTGCAGGATTTTCCGGCAAGGCTGGCGCTGGCGCGCGACGACAAGCCCTTGTTGATATTCATTGACGCGATCGATCAACTGATCTACGAAAGCGAGGGCGGAAACCTGCTTTGGTTACCCAGCGACTTCTCGCGACATGTGCGCATCATAGTATCCACGACGACCCTCGACAAACGGAAAAGTTTCGAGATCCTATCGGAACGTGCCGGTGCTTTCCCAGGGCAACTTTTAGCCTTGGACCCCATGGATGCCACAGAAGGCGGGCAGGCGCTGGAGCGTTGGCTGGGGGATGACGGAAGGACCTTGACCACGACTCAGCGCAGCGCCTTGCTGGGTAAATTCGCACGTGAGGGTTCCCCGCTTTACCTCAAGCTGGCTTTTGCAGCCGCTCGCCGCTGGAAATCCTACGATGATGAGGCGAAACCGGAAACGCTTCCAGGGGATGTACGAGGCTTGGTTTCCGCCTTGTACGCCAGGCTCTCCCATCCATCCGAACATGGGCCGCTGATGGTTTCCCGCGCGCTGGGGCTATTAGCGGCGGCCCGCTTCGGGCTATCCGATGACGAAATGCTGGATTTGCTTTGGAGCGACGCCGAAATCCGGAAAGAATTCGATTCGCGGAAGCGACACGATATTCCTGATGACCACCAGGCGCTGCCCCCGATTCTGTGGTCGCGTTTGTACTTCGACCTGGAACCGTATCTTTCCACGCGGGAAATAAACGGGGTACGCCTGCTCGGCTATTTCCACAGGCAGCTTCGCGAGGTTGCGGAGGAGGCGTATCTCCCATTGACGGTCGAAATTCATGGGGAAACGGACGCCCTTAACCAGCCTATGGGAACCCAAAAGGGCCGGGTGCACGGGGATTTGGCTGACTACTTCTCGCATAAGTGGCAGCGCTCGGATATTCACGCATTGCTTGAATTGATCCACCAGTTGGGGCAAGCGGGGAGGACCGATGAAGCGAAAAGGCTCCTGACGGATTACGGGTGGATTTCGAAAAAATTGCAAGTCACGGGCGTGGGGTTATTGCTAGGGGATTATGAAGAAATCACACTTGACCGCCAAGAACCCGCGGGCATGGTCGCGGGAGCGATCCGGTTGTCAGCGCATGTACTGGCGAGGGGGAAAGAGCAGTTACCGGGTCAGCTCCTGGGGCGGCTAGGAAGAGGCGGATTGCTGACCGCCCTGGTTGAAGCGGCGCGGGCTGCCGTTGTTCCGCCTGCGTTGATTCCGGTATGGCCGCAGTTGACGCCTCCGGGAGGTTCCCTGGTGCGAACCTTAGTGGGGCATACCGGGCCGATCACCGGGGTGAAAATAAGCGCAGATGGGAAACGGGGTATTTCCTGCTCCAAAGATCACACACTCATACTGTGGGATCTGGACTCGGGAACAAAGATC
>JAHFCH010000002.1 GCA_023249635.1 Fibrobacterota bacterium | reverse complement strand
ACCTAAAGCCACACGCATCCGCCGCCGCTGCCCGTGCGTGCGAAACCCCGCCCCAGGAAAAAAACAGGCCGATCGGAAAAAATCGCGTTACATACCACCTAATTGGGGCCAGATGGTATGATCCAGATCTCGCCCTTTGGTTGACACCGGACTCAAAAAATCAGTTCGCAAACCCGTATAGCTATGGGGGAAATCCCACTAATTATGTGGACCCGGATGGGAATTGGCTAATCGCTGCATGGGTGGCGGTAGTTGTTGCGGTTACGGTGTGTAACGCTGTTAGTTCGGATTGCCATGATGCAATTTCAAATGTTGGGGATTTCTTGTTGGATAAATCCGGAAGCTCTTCGGTCAGCGCTAGTTCCAATGGTACAGGAATAAGCATTGGTGCAAATGGTACGGAAAGCAATCCAACCTACCAACCGAATACCTATCCAGAACAGCAAAGAAAGGCCGATGACGATGCGGCCACAGCTACATCCAATGGCGTCAATTCCTATGTTAATGAACCGATGCGGAACATCGATGACTATGTAACTACTGCTGCTTCGGCCGAGATGGCCAGAGCAAAATACATGAACGCTTTTCCTGGGTATGACCCCAATAGATACTACCTCACTCCCAGTGTCAGCAATGACATTGAATACCTAAACTCTGTTGTTGTCCATGATGCAATTCCCGGAACACTTGCCGCGTCGGGTCTAGCTGGTGCTGCTTATCGAACCTCCGCGGCTCCTGTACTTACAATGCCGGCAAGAGGAGCCGCTGCAGAAATTCCTTTTACGCGAAGCAATCTGGCCCTGGGCCAGCAGATGCATAGGGGTTACAGAGCAACTGAAATTCTCAAAGGGATTCGAGAAAAGGAATTCAGATTACCAAGTGGTCGGCGACCCGATTTCGTTAACTTTGAAAGCAAAACTATTTACGAGTTGAAGCCGAATAATCCCCGCGCCATACGTGATGGGCTCAACCAATTGAACGGTTACAAAACCGAAATGGAAAAGCTATATGGGCCTGGATGGAAGACCGTTCTCGATACGTATTGATCATGGAAGCTAATCAATTTAAAAGCACATTAAAAGAGGCTTTGGTTTCGAGTGGATTTTCGAAACGAGGGAGCTATTACTACAGAGATGGTGACGGGGTTATTTGTGTCGTTGGATTGCAAAAGTCGAACTTTGCATCCGAATATTTTATCAACGTGGGATATGTCATCAAGACGCTTCGTCCTTCTTTAACGCAGCCAAGGGATGTCGATGGAGATGTCCGTTCCAGGTTTGGATTTGAAGAGGACGGAAAAGTTAAGGATAATTTTAATCTCTATATGAGCCTTGAGCAATTCCGTTTTTTCTTGGATTCAAATATTCGGAATCTGATAGTACCTGTCGGCAGTGTTGAAGGGCTTAAGGGGCTTCTCAAGCAAAATCCCATTTTGCTTTATCAGACTAGGTTTGACGCCAAAAAATATTTGGGGTTGGAATAATTCGTTAACGCGCTTTTTCTCACGGGAATCCCTGTAACATCCCCTCACTCTCACAATCCATACCGCTGAATATACCGCCGCACGATCCCAGGCGTGGTCTTGAGCTTATTCGCGATGTCCTCGATGGACAGCTTGGGCTTGGCGAGCAACTCCTTGAGCTGGAGCTTCCCGACAAACTGCCGTGGCTCTTTGGCTGCTTTCTTCTTCTTGGCCAGCATGCGCTAACCCGCTGCCGCGTGCTTCTGTTTTTTGTGCCCTATCAGGGCATTCATGTGGCTGATGATGACCCGCTGCTCTTCAGGCTTCAGGTTCAGGAAGGCCTCCGAAGCGGCCAGGACCCGGCCAAGCAATACGCAGTGAGGGGGGAAGAATTGGGCATGGAGGGGCCCGCACGGGCGTTAACGCGCGGCGCGCTCAGGGAGAGATCAGATAAAGCGGTCGGCGGGGACGTGGAAGAGCTTTGCCTGGCTTTTGGCGGCCTCTTTGCTGACAGCACGTTGGTTGTTCTCCCAGTCGGAGACACGGGAGGCTTTCACCGCGCCGATTTTTACTCCAAGCTCCGCTTGCGAAAGGCTATGGGCTTCGCGCAGATGTTTGAGCCAAAGGCCCGGCGCCATGGTGGCCGCGACCTTCTTATGGAGATCTGTCTCGAAGTAATCTACGGCTTTGTCTTCCCGTTCCACCAAGTATTGGGAATACTGGCGGCGCAGGTCCTGATAGACCCGTCGCGGTGTTCCGGCGCGGAAGGCACGACTAAGCCGCGGCCTTGACGGGCGCGGCGCCTGCCCGCGCGGCCGCACGCTTGGGCGTAGGTCTTGCGTCCTGTTCCAGAAGGGAGGAAATGCGCGCGGCTGCCGAGATTTCCTTCCGTCTCCGCGCTTCATGCACTTCATCCCTTTGAGCGGTTTCTGGATCAGGGTTTCCGCCGGTGATACTGGTTGCGCACATGGTGATCTCCTTTATTAAAACAACATGATTGGACACAAAAGCAGGGCAATCGGAAACCTAGGAAGTCCGCGTGTCAGAATATGACCCAATTGGAATCGATGTGCAGAGATTGCCGCGCAGAGTGTGCGCGAGGCTACGATGATAGTTTCTCTTTCTTCGTAATGTTTACTTTGGTAACGGGTGTGACATCAATTCGCACATCTTTCTACTCCTGGGTGGGATGGCGCGCGGAGGGCACGGGTTAGGCCGCACAGCGGCCAGAGCCGAAGCCGGCCAGTTCGCAGAAGGCACATTATGGCAAGGAGCGATGCGGAACGCATCGGGACGGACTGCCCGGCCGGGACCTAGGGGCGCGACGAACAGGGCGTACAGAGTGAGGAGCACTAGGCCGTGCCGTGTCAGCGGCCCCGCGCGGGGGCGGGAGGAGGTCGAATGACCGAATCCGAATGGGTCTCAGGACTCTTTAGAGAGGGAGCGCTCCCGAAAGTACCGGGCCAAGTCATCCTTGATGGCGACCTTGTTCAGGTAGTCCAAAATGAGATCCGCCAATTCTTCGTCCCGCTGTTCTTCAACGCGGTATCCATTGATGGAGAGAAACGTCAAGGCGCTACCGCCGCTGCTCCTCGACCACGCAGGCTTATTTTCCTGGACGATCTGCGCCCAAATGGGCGCAGATTCAGAAACCGGAAATCCCTGTACCCAATAAAAGTCCTTACTTTTTTCCTAAACGAATTCGGAGGAGACGAATGAAAATCGTAAAAGCAGTAGGCATGATTTTATTGCTGTCGGGGGCGAGCCTGCACGCCGCTTGGACAAGCGATAAGACTATTAAGACGGTGAACTATAACTATGATGCCAATATGGGTTCCATGTATATTCAAACGCAGGGTGTAGACGCATTGGGCAATAGCAGATGGTACATCTACTATGCCAACCAGGCAGGTTGCACTGAAGATCGCGCAAAATTCATCTATTCCATTCTGATTTCGGCTAAAAGTACGGGTGATGTCGTTCGGTTGGATACGACAACTGCAACGGGTGATCCGTTTTTCAAAGGCATCTCTACCGGTCAGCAATAAAATTTTGGTACGGGTGCTTGTCCGCCTGGAGCTATTCCCCCCGGATCCCGTACTTCGCCAGCTTGTTGTGCAACCCCTGGCGGCTGAGGCCCAAGACCTTCGCCGCCTGGGAAATGTTCCCGCCCGTGGTCAGCATGGCGCGGTTGATCCACTCCACTTCCAGCGCCATTACGGCTTCGTCCAGGAGCAAATCGTTCGGCAGAGCGGCGGCCGCTTCTCCCGCTGCGCCCGTGCCCGGTTTGCCCACGCCTGTCGCCGGGGCTGAATCCGATCCCTGGAATCGATCCGGTAAATCTCCGGGCAACACGACGCCGCGGTCTCCCAGCATGTTGAGCGCGTATTCGACCGCGTTCTCGAGCTCGCGCACGTTGCCGGGGAAATTGTGGGCCGAGAGGCGGGCCAGGGTTTCCGGGGCCAGGCGCGGCACGGGGCGGCTGAATTTGGCGGCCTTCTTGCGAAGGAAGAATTCGGAAAGCACGGGGATATCGTCCCGGCGTTCCCGCAGGGCCGGCGTGCGTAGGGGCACGACCGCGAGGCGGTAATACAAATCCTCGCGGAAGGTCTTGTCCTTGACCATGGCTTCGAGGTCGCGATGCGTCGCGGCGATGACGCGGACGTCCACCTTCTTCTCGGTCCGGCCGCCCACGGGGGTAAGCACGCCCTCTTGCAGGAAGCGCAGCAGCTTGGCCTGCATCGTCAGGGTCATATCGCCCACCTCGTCGAGGAAGAGGGTGCCGGCTTGGGCGCTTTCGATGATACCCATGCGGTTTTCCGTGGCATGGGTAAAGGCGCCTTTGACGTGGCCGAACAATTCGCTTTCCAGGATGGAGTCGGGTAGGGCCGCGCAGTTCTGGGCCACGAAGGGTTTGTCCTTGCGGGAGCCGGCGAAATGCAGGGCGCGGGCCACCAGCTCCTTGCCGGTTCCCGACTCGCCGGTGACGAGCACGGTACTCTGGGATTGCAACAAGGCCTGGAGCTTGTCCTTGAGGCGCTGCATGGGGGCCGAGAGCCCGATGAGATCGCGGAAGGCCGCCGAGGCCTGGATGGTATCGGATTTCAGCGTCAGGTTTTCGCGCTCGAGCACGCGGTTGCGGCTCTGTAGTTCCGATTGCAGGCGGCGGTTCTCTTCGGTAAGCTGATGCACCTGCACCGCCTGGCGCACCACCACTTCCAGCTGGATGGGTTCCCAAGGCTTGTGGAGGAAGTGGTAGATCTGCCCCTGGTTCACGGCGGCCACCACCGATTCGAAATCGGAGAAGCCGGTGATGAGGATGCGGATGGTGTCGGGATGCTGCTTGCGCACCCAGGCCAGGAATTCCGAGCCGGGTTCGCCGGGCATGCGTTGATCGCTGATGACGCAGGTGATGGAATGGGTCTCGAAAAGTTTGCGGCCTTCCGCGGCGTTCGCGGCCCCGAGGCATTCGTACTCTTCTTCCAGAGAACGGATGATGCTGCTGACGATGGCCGGTTCGTCGTCGACGACGAGGAGGGTGGGTTTCTTGGGGTCCATGCGTCTCCTACGCTCAAGGTGAACGGATCAGCTATAGACCGGGATGCCCTCGGACGCTGAGGCTCGCGCCAATTCGTCATCGAAACAGACGAATGTGATTTTAGAGTCGAGTTTCTTGGCCTGTTTCAGGCAGAAGAGATGCCCGCCGTCCGCGGAACGGAGCCGATGCTTCTGGATGGTTTTTTCCAGTGCAGGGAAATCCAGCGGATCGATGGCGATGTATTCAAACAGATCGAGTATAGAGCGAAGCAACCTGAAATCCCCTTGGCCTAACCGCCTGCGCGTCAAGGCCGAGTAAGCCTCTATACGCATCCAGTTCCACGCCAGGAACCGGGTTCCTTCGGCGCGGGCTTTGAGGGAGATTGTAGAATGCTTTTCGAGGGCGATCAGGGCGACCAAGGCGCTGGTATCCCAAAATTGGATTTTGGCGGGTTTTGCGCTCAATAGTCCTTTTCCCGGCGCATCCGGACAACCGTCTCGATGTCCGTCCTGCCGTCTGGCGCCGTGCGGGGAACAATGCGCAGGTCGCGAAAGGCCGCCGGCCGCGTTTCCGAAACCGACAAGTTGATTCCGAGGTTAGCCGCCTTCTTCAAAAGGGCCGCGCGCTCCTTAGTCCAGGAGGAATCCTTTTTCACCCCTCGCTTTCCGCGCAGAGGAAGTATGCGGGCGACCGGCGTATTCCGATCGAGGATGGTTATCATCTCGCCGGTTTCGGCGAGGCGCTTGAGGTAGCGGCTCAGATTGTTTTTCAAATCACCGGTCTTGACATCCATACTTAGCTAAGATAGCAGGAAAACATAGCCAAGTCAATCCTAATTGCCGGCATTTTGCGGATTGAGAGGCAGGCTTACCAAGAATTCCGCTCCCTGGCCAAGCCGGGAGCGGACCTGGATATCGCCATGGTGGGCCTGCATGATCTGGTAGCAGATATGCAGTCCCAGACCGATGCCTTGGCCTACGGGCTTGGTGGTGAAAAAGGGCTCGAAGACGTGCTTCACATCTTCGGCCTTGATGCCGGGGCCGTCGTCGGTAAGGGAAGCGACGGCCATGCCACCTTCGGTATGGGTGCGGATGCGAATGCGTCCCTTTTCGCCCAGGGCCTGGCCCGCATTCACGAGTATGTTCAGGAACACCTGTTGGATCTGGGTTTCGTCGGCCTCGACGACGGGAATGGAGCCGTAGTCCTTTTCCACCGCAATATTCTTGCTGAAGGTTGTTTGCGCCAACAGCAGGCTTTTGTCGATGAGCCGGTTGAAGTCGCAGGCCTGCTTGCGCAGCGGCGTACCCGGACCGGCGGTTCCCGCCCGCGAGAGGCCGCGCAGGTTCTGGACGATATCACGGATGCGGATGGATCCATCCTGGCTTTCGCGCAAGGCCTGATCGATTTTACGCAGGGTTCCGCGCGCTTTCTCATCGAGGCCTTCCAGGCCCCCCGCCTGCAGCCCTTCCAGGTACTTGCGGATCTGGAACAGGTTGGCGTAGATGAACCCGATGGGATTGTTCAGCTCATGGGCGATTCCGGCCACCAGTTGGCCCAGGCCCGCCAGCTTCTCGCTATGGATCAGTTGCTGTTGGGTGCGGTTCACTTCCTGGATCAGTTCCTGAAGCTCGCGATTCTTATCCACGAGTTCGCGCGTGTATCGCTTACGCGCGATGTTGCCGGCCATGGCCTTGAGGATGGCGCGCAGCAGCAAGATGGCCGCGGCCGATCCCAGCAGAAACAGGAGGATGGTCCGGCGGCGCACGGGATCGCGCAAGCCGTTGTAGGCTGCCCGCGTTCCCCGCTCCCAGGCGGCGGAAATGAATCCCCCTTCCCAGATCTCCAGCACCGAATCGCCCGGCGCGATGCGACGGGTGATGATCTTCCCCGACGGGAAACGCGCGCGCAACCGCAGCCCTGCCGCCGAATCGGGGAGGTAGAAGGATGCGGGCCCCACGTAACTGCTGAGGTACCCTTCCCCGTCGTGCAGTTCGCAGCTCTGGGTGAGGAACCATTCTTCCGGTCCTTGGCCGGGGCGGCGCTCCCACAGGGTCAATTGGCCGCCGATACCCGCTGCGTTGGACTGTACGCCGCGCAAGGAAACCAACAGGCGGTGTCGGGCCGGCGGCGGTCCGTCCTGGATGGCCGAAGCGCTGTCACGGGAAACGATCACCATTTCGTCGCCGGGGGCGGGGGTGAGATCGCCCGCCATGAAACCCGTGTTATAGGTGGAGGAGTCGTCGTCGATGCCTACGGCTCCCAGATCCCGGGCCAGGAACATGCCCTGCGCGTTCTCGTAATAGTGGTTGGCGGCCCGGGTGGTTATGAACAGATCCAGATCGCCATCCCCGTCGTAATCCCCGAACGCGCCGCCATAGCTGTCCAGGGTATCGGACAGGCCGCGGCCGTGGGCGTTTTCCTTGAAGGCGATGGGTTTGCCGGTTGCGCGCCAATCGGCGGGATGCCCGGATACGCGGGGAGGATCGGCCTGGTTTTCCAGCAGCAGATTGGCGCCTTGGCGCACCGTAATGAGCAGATCCGGATCGCCGTCATTGTCGAAATCCCCCGGCAAGATGGCGTTGCAGCGCGTGCCGGGCGCGATGGCGAATCCCAGCTCGACCTCGCGGAACCGGAAGGGCGCTACCTGTTCGTAGATGCGCAGAGGATGATGCCAGCCCGCCAAAACCAGATCGGGATCGCCGTCGAGGTCCAGATCCGCCCAGAGCGCGCCTTGGGACCCCGTATCGGCGGCGATACCGGCCGAGTCCAGGGGAATGGCGGTAAGCCTCAGGCCATGATCATTGCGGTACAACCGCACCGGCCCTTGTTCATTGGTCAGCAGCAGATCGAGCCAACCGTCGCGATCGAGATCGGCCCACACCGCCATGTTGGCGTCCACGTCCCGTTGCAGTCCCACGCGCCGGGTCACGGAATAGAAGGTGCCGTCCTTCCGGTTCTTGAGCAGGTCCAGGGACTCGCCCCAGCCGCAGATGAGCAGATCGACGGCGCCGTCATTGTCGAAGTCCGCCGCGCTGGCGCCCAGCTCCAGGTTGCGGATGCCCTGGGGCATGAGGTTGCCGCCCACGCCGGCGGGAATGGATTTGTCGCGGAAAGTGCCGTCGCCGTTATTGATGAGCAGCCGGTTCAAAGTGCGGAAGCCGACCATGTATACGTCCAGCAGCCCGTCGCGATCATAGTCGGCCAGGGCCACTCCGTAGCTGTCGCGGATATCCGGGATGGGGGCCTTGGCTTGGGCGGCGGCGGTCCACAGGAGAGCGGCCGCGGCGGCGGTTGCGCAGATTTTACGCATAGGTTTCCGCACCGGCAAAGAATAGCAAAAACCCCCGTCCCGGGGATTCCGGGGCGGGGGTGGGACCGGGCATGAGCCTATAGGCCACCGGGACCGCGGGCCCGGGCCTTGCGGAAGCCCGGACCTTCGAGGGGGTCGCGGTCGGAGCCATCGCTACTTGCGGACGTAAACGTTCCGCTGGTGCCCGTCCCGGTTGTCCTGGACGCTCACCTGGTGGGCGTCTTCGTAGTAGTGGTAGGTGCCCGATCCGTCGGTACGCTGTTCCGAGACCTGGTTGGCATCCTGATAGTACTGGTAGGTGCCGTTGGGTCCCGACTTTTGCACCGAGACCTGGTTGCCGTCGCGGTACTCATGGGATTCGGTATAACCGCGGTGTTCCACGACGGCTACCTCGCGGCCGCAGGCGGGACGTTGCTCCACCACCACTACCTGTTGCCGGGCCGGGACTTCACTGACGATGACCACCTGGCGCCGGGGTTCTTCGCGCACCATGGTAACCTCACGGTTACGCTTCCAGTTACGGCCATGGCCGCGTCCATGCTCCTTCTCGATCACCACCACTTCGGGTCCGCGATGGTTTTCCACCACCACTACCTGCGGTTGCGGTACGGAATGCTTGCCCCATTCGGCGCCCACCGTAATGGTGCCGCCGGGAATCTGGTGGGTCACCTCTACCGTGCCGGATACGTGCGCGCGCGAGTCGGCATCGTATCTGTTCCATCCGTCATGCGCTTGCGCCGCGACGGGGATGAGGGCGGCGAAGGCCAGCCCAAGGGTTTTGGCTTTGAAGGTTGCGGGTTCGTGGTTCGAGAGTTTCATGGTCGCCTCCAGGAAGATTGTTCCTGGCTTCCTATACATCAAAGACCGGGCCAATCGTGAATGACCTTGGAAAGGCGCGGAATCAATGGAAAAGGGGCGGAAATCGGAGGGAGGGCGGAGGATCGCCAACAGCGTGGACAGTCGGGTGGGGGTGGCTATCCAGGGCCTGGACGGCTCAGCGCTGGCCGGAACCGATGCCCACATAGGGCAGTCCGTCCGGCGGCGGGGAAATCCTGGGTGCGGGAGCATCGATATGCGGGCGTCCTAAGGTCCCAAGATCGGCGTATCCGCCTTCGGGCCTGCGCCATAGCAGGATAAGGGTATCGGGAGGAAGGGTATACGCCGGGGCGGCAAAGGCCAGTATGCCTCCTGTCTCTTCATCGCGCAGCAAAGTGGTTTTCCGCAGGAATCCCGTGGCCCAGGAATCATGGCGCTGCCGGTTGCCGGCCAAGGCGCGCTGGTGACGCGCATCCTCGTCTTTATGCATCTGGCGGCGCTCCTCGTATTCACGATCGTCGCGCTCGGCCTGCTCGCTGGTCTTGCCCGCGAAGGTGGCGGCGATATCGAAGAAGGCCAGCGGCACTTCTACCGCGGCCGTTACCAGGGCATCGTCGTTATGACGGGAGATTTCCGCCATCCGCTCTTGATCGGAGGCGCGCAGGGCGGTCTCGGGATCGAGACTGGTGATGGGCTTATCGCCGCAAGGGGCGAGGAGATGGAAATCGGCGGGGTCGAGCAGGGCCTTGGACTGGGAGCGGGAGCGGACCCCGATGCTGAAGGCCAGAGGCCGCGGGAACATCGCTTCCAGGGCGGGGATACGATCCGACTCGACGACGGAAAGGGTGAAGTCGTATCCGGGCAGGGAACTGGGATGGACGCGGACTCCGGAGCGCCAATAATCGGCGCTATCGGAAGTGGAGTAGCCCCAGGGTTGCGGACCCGTTCCGCCGCACCCCGTGAGCAGTGCGGTGGCGAGTGAGGCCAGTGCCGGTATGGCCATGGCGATGCGGGACGGCGTTTTCATGGGCGTACCCAGGTAGGACGCCGTCGGGCCGCCAATCCGCTACCAGCGCAACCGCAAGGAAGCCATTACCTGATGATCCTCCGCATCGATGCGCAAATCCTCGGGTCCGCCGGGTTGGGAATTCTGCACGGTGCGGCTGCCCCCGTATTGGTAGGCCAGGTCCAGTCCGACCTTGCGCGAAGGCATGAAGCCCATGCCCAGGCTCAAGCGGTACGGGTCACGCTGATTGGGCTGCGGGCGCTCATCATCCTGGTTCTCCCAGGTATACCCCGCGCGCAGTACCGGCCCGCGCTTGTCCAGGTGTTGTTCGATACCCACGCTGAACGCATGCTTGTTGGGGTAATGCACATCGTGCTTTACGAAGGCGTCGCCGGCCGATTGGTAGCTATAGCTGCTCCAGAAGTCGCCGTGCCAATCGAAGGAGACCTGGGTCAGTCCCGATTGGAAAGCCAAGCCCAACTTGGCCTGGAAAGGATGATGGATATCGTAGAGGGATTCCAGCGGGTTGCCGCCTTGCTCCTGGTAGGTATCCTCGAGTTGCAATTGTTCCATCACCACGGTGGAGCCGCCCACGCTGAACATATCCGAAAGATGGATGAGGAAGGAGGGTTCCAGGTTGAAGCCGGTGTATTCCTCCAGGAAGCGGACCGTGTTCCCGTCCTGGATTTGCAATTGCTCGCGGCCGCCCACGGCGCTCGCGGCCAAGCCCAGGCTCACCTGCTCGCTTACCATGTAGGCCAGGCCCATGCGGTAATGATCCATTTGGCCCTCGGCATCATAGGCATACTCGCGGCCGGAGGCATCGCGATACGAGAGCGGGTCATCGAAGGAGACGGGAACGTAATAGCCCAGTCCCAAGGCCCAGCGCCCCCCATCGGTAAGCACCAGGTTGAGGGCATTGAGCCGCGTGGCTTCCAGGGTCCTTTGATTCGCCTCGGCCCCATTGAGGGCGGCGTTGTTCTGCTGCAGGCCATAGCTGACGTTCACGCCCAGTTCGGAGCGGCTCAACTGGGTCATGCCCGCGGCGTTATAGTAGAGCGCCGAATAATCATCGGCCACGGCCGTGAAGGCCTCGCCCAGGCCTATGGCCCGCGCGCCTACGCCCGTCTTCCTGCCCAGGGAAACCAGTTCGCCGCTTACTTCCGCCCCCGCCGATCCCGTCGCGGAAGCCACCAGCATCGCGGCCAAGGCCAACGAGGCGCCTGTCATTTTCATCTGTTCCATCTTATCCATCCTTTCCCGGTTGTGTACGCCCGCCGCCATCGCATTGATACAAGGGAAGGGGCGGGCTTCCGCGGCCGGAGGCCCGCCCCAGGGGTTTAACGATGCGCGCCGATCTGGACCATATGCTGGCCCACTCCGCGCGCCCGCATCGGGCGTCCCTGGTCTTCCGGAAACAAGTTCCGGGGACCCTGGTTCCCGACGTTGTGGGATCCGGAATATCCTCCGCGGTTTCCGCCATGTTCGTCGCCGTGCCAGCCGCCGCCGTGGTAAACGGTACGGCCGGGATTGACGATCACGGTGGGACCGGAAGCGTGGTACACGCGTACCGCGGGACGGCCATAGACCACCACTTGCCGATCGCAGGAGGGACGTTCCACGTAGACCTTGCGGACCACATGGACGCGGTCGCAGGCCGCCGGCTCCTCATAGCGTTCGATGATGGTCACCTGCCGCGGATGCGGTCGGACGATGCGCTTCTCGATGACGATGTCGGGATCGTCCGACTCCTCGCCATAAGCCTCGTCGTCCGGTCGGGTCTCGTCATACGAGGCCTCGTCATCCGCTTCCGGGTACTTGTGCGTTACCTCCTCGACCACGACTTGCCGGGGATGATCCTCCCAGGTGCGGCCCACGGTGACTGCGCCGTGGGGGAAGCCTAGGGTGATCTCGGCATGGCCGTAGCCGTCCGCTCGGGCCTTACCGGGCAGGGCCAAAAGCCCTGCGGCCAATAGGCCCAACGCCGCGAGACCGTAGCGTGGTTGCGCTGCGGGACCCTCGGCGAACGGGCGGGGGATTAAGGGATAGGACATAAGGAACCTCCTTTCGTTGGGTGATATGCCCACGGGAGGCTAAAACAAGAACCGGGCCAAAGCCCGGAGTCGCGAAAACGGGGGGATTTAGGGGAAGGGAAAGGTCAAACGCAAATACGTGGACGGGGCGAGGCCCGGCGTGGACGGTATTCCGTCCACGCCCTGGACAGGTTATTCCTCGCTGACGGCGGCGGTCTTGATGGTTCCGTCCTTGGCCGCGGACTTGAGCTTGTCGTTGGCCCAGATGGCCACTTCCACGCGGCGGTTGGCCTGGCGTCCGTCCGCGGTGGCGTTATCGGCCACGGGATGCTCTTCGCCCATGCCGGACTCGGCGATACGACCGCTTTTCACACCATCGCTTTTGAGCAGATCGCCCACGGAGTCGGCGCGCCTCCCGGAGAGCTTGAGGTTGTGATCGTCCGAACCGGTATTATCGGTGTGGCCCTGCACCATGATCTCGGTATCATCGTACTTGTTCAGCACCTTGGACAGGTTCTGGAGATTGGCCGTGGCCTGGGGCCGCAGCTTATCCGAGTCCACATCGAAGAGGATGCCCGAGTTGAAGGTGATCTTGATGCCCTCGCCCACGCGCTCCACCTTGGCATCCTTGAGATCGCGTTGCAGTTCCTCGGCCTGCCTGTCCATATAATGGCCGATGGCCGCGCCCGCGGTGCCGCCCACGGCCGCTCCGATAATCGCTCCCGCAGCCGTATTGCCCGAAGCCTTGCCGATGATTCCGCCCACCACGCCACCCGCTCCGGCGCCGATGAGGCCGCCTTTGCCGGCACGGTTCATGTTTGCGCAGCCGGCGAAGACCGCGACCGCAAGGCAGAAACCAGTGAATTTAGTGAAGACGCGCATGTGACCTCCTCGGGGCATGCCCCGGCTTCAAATACCAATATCCAGGGGCGACCCGTTAGGGAAAAATATTTGCGGATATTGATGCAATTCGTTCCTGGCCGGGAATTTATCACGCGATTGCGGCATGATTTCCTTGGAAGCCGCATCCCTACGTTCCTATTTTGTGCTGCGGACGATTTCTTTCGAGGGGACATAATCTTGGGGGTTAACAAGGGTTCGGCGCTATGCCGACTCCCTACGGGTTGTCTTTGCTTGGGAGCGGGTGAAAATGTTTTTGAAACGTATTCTTCTGGCCGTGACGGCGTGGTCCGCATGCGCATTCGGGCAAACCTATTACTGGAACCGCGATCCCGCTCTGAGCAATGCCGGCGGCATCTCCAAATCGTACAACTGGTCCGCGACCCAAAACGGGATCGGCGGGCGGCCCGCCGGTGCGGGCGATGAAGGCTTTTCCGCGCCGGCGCTGGATACCCTCACCACCTGGAAATTCCTCGATCAGGACGGCATCGACAGCACGGGCAAGCTGGCCGTGGTCAACGGCAAACTCATCCTTTCCGGAGAGGGCGAGGATTTCAGCAAGGAGAAGCATTTCCTGACGGGTGTGAGGCGCGCCGATATCAAGGGTAACTTCGATGTGACGGTGCGCGTGGATTCCCAGTTCGCGGCCCATGATTGGTCCAAGGCCGGCATCATCATGGCCAATTCCTTTTCCGATTATTCCCAGGGCGGCGTGGCCCTGGTGGCGATAACCCCCAAGAACGGGGCCATCTTCGAATGGAACCAGGGCGATCTGCAGCCTATCGGAAACATCGACCACACCACCTCCCAGTTCGCGACAGCCTTGCCGCTCCCCATCTGGTTGCGCCTGGCGAAGGACGGCACGCAGATCAGGGCCTTTTACCGTACCGACACCACGCTGGATTGGACCGCCATCGGAACGCCGCAAACCTCCCTGGGAACCACCGCGGGAGGGAACTCCGAGATAGGATTGTTCGTGACCGCCGTAGACAGCGCGGGAGTCCCCCGTAAAACCACGGCCGCCGCCTTCGACGATTTCCGCGCGGGCGGGGACATTTCCAATCCCGCCTTGGACTATGCTTTCAACGGCAGCGGCGCGAATGCCGATGTGGACGTGGTACTCGCTGGCGATTTCGCCGCGCACAGCCTGGACTTCACCGGATATAGCGGAAAACTTTCCTTCAATTCCTATTCCCTATCGCTTTCCGGAAGCCTGCGTCTGATCCCGGGCATGCAAAGCGTGAATCCGGGTACGGGAACCTTGGTCTTTACGGGCTCGGGACAGGATACCCTATGGACCCGCGCCGGCGACGCCATGCCGGCCCTGCGCAAAACGGGTTCCGGAAAGCTTTCCCTGGTCGGCCCGGTGCTGGCCGCCTCCTTGCGCATCGACAACGGCACCTTCGATCTGAACAATAACGGCGCCGAAGTCAACGGCTTGGCTTCGACCGGCGGCACCCTGGAAGGCCTGGGCGCCGACGACAGCCTGATCGTTTCCGGCGACGCTGATTTCAGCGGCCTGGCCGCCCTCAACGCTCCCCTGGGCTTCGTGACCATCAAGGCGATGGGCAACGGCGGAACCCCCATCAACTTCGATCCCGGCGGGAAAACCTTTCCCCGGCTGACCTTGTGGACCTGGGCCACCGGTTTGAACGACGTGACCCTTATCGTAGGGCCGGGTTCGCTCACCGCATCCAACGGGCTCAGCTTCCGCAACCATACAGCCCCGAGCGGATACGACGGCTTCCTGGATTTCCGCACCCGTAACCCGAATGTTACCGTATCCGGTGGCAACCTCATCCAGGAGGCGGCCGCCACCAACTGGCAGATGCTGTACATGGGCGATGGGATTTGGACTTCCCAGGGCGACGTGAACATTTCCCTGCGGGGAAACGGCAGCGCGGACAAATCCACTTTCCGGTTTACCCGGACTTCCGGACCGGCGCAGACCATTTACGTGAGCGAGGGGCCGTTGTATGCCGTAGAGCATGACGCGGCCGGAGCGATCATGCTGAGCGGTCCGCTGGCTGCCACCTCCTTACGCCAGAGCGGGGGTTCGTTGGATTTCAACGGTTTCAACCTGGCGCTCAAAGGCGATCTGAGCGTGACCAAGGGCGGCGCGCAAACCCTGCTCAACCTCGGCGGCCGTACCGTGACCGTCGAGGGTAACGCCAGCTTCGCGGGCACGGCGGCCGGGAATCTGGGACTGAATCCCTCCACGGTCTGGACTCTCAAGGTCAGCAAGGCCCTCATCGCGGACTCCGCCGATATCGCCAACAGCGATGCGAGCCTGGGCCAGCCGGGTACGGCCAATAAGGGCTGTATCGATCAGAAGGGCAACAAGAATTGGGCCTTCTACCAACCCCCCGTCGCGCCCGGCATCACGCGGGAACCCACCGACGCCTTGGCGAAGCCCGGGTGGAAGGTGGCGTTCTCCTTGGCGGCCCAAGGCACGCCCACGCTGAGTTACGAATGGCGTCGGCAGGGAGACAGCATCGTGCTCTCTACGGATACTTCCCTGGTGCTCGATACGGTCAAGGAAGGGCAATCGGGTACGGCCTACTACGCCATCGTCTCCAACGCCTACGGAAAGGACACCACGCGCATGGCCTACCTCACGGTGCGGGCTTGCGACAGCGTGTTCGCGCCCCCCGCCGATATGACGGTCAAGGAAGGTGAAACCGTATCGCTGGGGGCCAAGGCCGGCTGCGCTTCAGAGGTATCCTGGACCCCCATCTCCGGTCCCGTGCCGCGCTTGCTCGATCCCTCGCAGGATACGCTGGTTTTCACAGCCCCGCGTGTCAAAGGCGATTCCATCATGGTTCTGCAATTCAGCGCGCGCTACGGCGCGACCTGGGAGTCGAAGGAAGTAACCGTCCGGGTCCGGGATACCATACCCGATCCCAAAGTCTCCCTGCCTGCCCAGGCTACCTGGAACGGCCTTGCGCCGCGCGTCATCCGGCCCGTGATCGTGAATGCCGCCGCCCTGGCCGCCTTCCCGGGGTATCCTCTGCGTTACTTTTGGTCCATCGCTCCCAATGTCGCGGATACCTCCATCGGGGCCGATTCCCTGGTGCTCAAGGATCCGGGCGAAGACGGTAACCTGGAAGTGACCCTATGCGCCGACAACGGCGGCTCGCAGTCCTGCGCCAAGGTAATCGTGGCGGTGGAGCGCGCCAGCGTCTCCCTGCGTCGCGGCGCTTTGCATGCCGGACCCCTGTACCGCGAAGGGAGCGGGCTGCGGTGGACCGCCCCTGGGCTCGCTCGCATCGTGGATTGGCGGGGAAGGACCCTGTGGCAGGCATTCGGAGCACGGGGCGCCTACGCCCAGCCGTCCTCCGCGGCGGATCATGCCTTGCGGGCGCGTACCGCGCGCCTGGAATTTCGCGCCTCGCTGCGCTGAGGGTTTTCCGGTCAGGTACCGGGCGGCGGCTTGCCGCCCTTGTCCCGTGTCAGCAACAGGTTCGCCGCCAGGATCAAGGCGCCCCCGAGCAGCAGCTTGGGCGTGGCCGATTCATTCGGATAATCCGCGGGATCGCGCACCAGCAATTGCGGCAGCCAAAAAGCGCCCAGGGCCGTGGTCAGGGGCTCGCAGCAATAGATGAAACCGGCGGCAACCGATCCCACCCGCGCCTGGAAACGATTCATGAGGGCGAAGGGCGCGGCGGTGCCGAACAAGGCCAGCGCCAGGGTGAGCAGAAACGCGCGCGGGGAAGCGTGAATGGCGGCCAGGGCTCCCGGTCCTCCGGGCGTCAGGGCCAGGCCGGCGAAACTGCCTATTGCGACCAACCCCAGCAAAACGGCGGTGACCCGCATGGGATCGGCCCCGCCGGCGGGAATGCGATCCACCCGGTAAATCTGCACCGCGAACATGCAAGCGGCCCCGAGGCTTTCCCATTCACCGCGCCCCAATCCCAATTTGCGCGGATCATAGCCCGTAAGTACCGCCAATCCGGCGAGCACGAGCAGGCAGCAAGCGAACAGGATCAGGGTCATGCGGCGTTCGCCCGCCATCCAGGCGATGAGGGGGACCAACACGCAATACAAGGCGATGAGGAATCCGCCGGTCGAGGCCAAGGTATAGTTGAGCCCGTCCACCTGTAGGGCCATGCCTGCGCCCGTGAATACGGCGAGGATGGCGCCGTGCTTCCATTCCTCCCGATTAATTCTGAGAGGGGAGATGCGCGCCCCGGCCAGCACGGCCAGCATAGCCATGCCGTAGCGGGCTGCCAGGGAGGCCAGGGTCGCCGACAGGCTGCCGGTCCCGGGCGCGAGCAAGGATTGCTCTACGCCCAGCGCCTTCATGACCGGAATGCTCAGGCCCCAGAGGCCCGCCGCGGCGAGGAGAAGGACTATGGCATATGACCGGGGAAGCACTCTCAGAATTATAGGATTTTCAGCCACTTAACACCCGGAGGGGGAGGCGCATCGTAACTATTATTACTCTGCTCCGCGCGCCGATGGGATTGGGATGGCGCGAGGGGCGGATGGCGGAAGTCTTAAGGGGATGGGACTCCCGCGATCTTCAAGCTCCGTTCGTAGCCGCTGCCGCTGGACAAGCGTCGGGCTACGCCATCAACATTCAACGAGGGGGATTTGGAGTGCTTGCATGCCGAAGATTGGTGTCGTTTTTTTTCGGACCGTAGCCTTAAGCCTCGTTTATGCTTCCGCCACGCTGGCGCAGACCTTCTACTGGAATCCTTCCGCTCCCCTGCTGAACGCGGGCGGGGAATTGCACAAGTCCTACAACTGGAGCTCCGGCGCCGATGGCGGAGGCGCGCGGCCCAAATCCGGCTTGGATGACGACTTCAGCGCCGCTTCCATGAGCGGTTGGCAAACCTTGGATTCGACGCGCGCAGCGGTCGCCAACAAGGCCACCTTCGTCCAATCCGGCGGCCAACTGGCGGTCACCGCCCGCGGTGCCGATGTCTGGACTGTGGACAACCAATACGCAGCGGCTTATAAGGATTACCCCGGCGACTTCGACGTATCGGTAAAGGTGGTCTCGCAAACCGAGGCTTACGAATGGTCCAAAGCCGGAATCATCGTGATGAACAAGTTCGCGGATCCCGCCAACGGCGGATGCTTCGCCGTGATCGTTACCCCGGAGCATGGGTTGAAGATCCAATGGGATTCCGCCGCTCCGGTGGGCCAGTACGATTGGCCCGAAGGTCCGGCTGCGAAGCAGACCTTGACCAAGTATCCGGTCTGGCTGCGCGCGGTCAAGCACGGCGGTAGTTATTCAGGGTATTGGCGCGCCAATCTTGCCGATACCTGGACGTCGCTGGGAACCGGTTCGCCTTTGAATGCAGGGAGCCCTGTCCAGGTGGGCCTCTTCGTTTCCTCCCATGACGTGAACGTGGCTTCCACCGTGGCCTTCGACGATTTCCAGGGCGGCGGAGACATGCAGCCGACCAATCTCGATCTCTCCTTCAACGGATCGGGGCCCACGGCGGACGCGGACGCGCGCATGACGGCATCCATGTCGGCGAAAAGCCTTTCCTTGCTCAACTATTCGGGTACGTTCGGATTCAAATCGGCTACCCTGGCGCTTTCCGGCAATGCCGACTTCGCCGCTACGGCGGTCATTGACGCTGCCACGGGGACGCTGGCGTTCGGGGCCGGGAACCAAACCCTGACCCCACGCGCGGGCGCAACGCTTCCTCCCATCAACAAAACCGGCGGAGGCATCCTGACTCTCGCTACCCGTCCGGTTAAGGCGGGCGTACTGACTGTCAATGGAAGCAGCGTGGATCTAGGCGGGCATTACAATGAATTCTCCGGCCTGGTATCCGCATCCGCACTCTTTACGGGATTGAACGCGACGGACACGTTGGCCTTTACCGGGGACGCGAATTTCTCCGGGGTAACCTCCTTACCCGCGGCGGGCACGGTGCAGATACGCAGCGTGGGAAACCCGGTGGCCCAGAACGACGTGGTTTTCACGACGGGCGCGGCAGCCTTCAATCATCTTTCGTTGTGGACGGTGCCTGCGGCGAATCCCGCCCGCATCGCCGTGGGCGGAGCGGCGCTCACCGTAAAAGGCAACCTGCGTTTAACGGATGAGAAAGCCGTCGCGGGCCTGATCGGAATCGTGGACTTCCGCCCGGGTAATGCCAATGTCACCGTGGACGGGAATATCGACCGCGTCGATAACGGTTCCGGATCCAACTCGCTGCAAGTGCGGATGGGGAACGGCGCCTGGATAGCCAAGGGCAACGTAACCCTTGCCTTCCCCGCCGGATTCGCGGCCGACAATTCCTCCCTGGAGCTGGCTTCCTCCGCGTCCCAGTCGCTTTCCGCCGGAGCATCGTTGGGCCCGGTCAAGCATACCGGTAGCGGCGCCGTTTCGCTGGGATCGGTCTTGCAGGCCGCGTCCTTCGCGCAATCGGCGGGATCCCTCAACCTGAACGGGAATAACGTGAATGTTACGGGTACCTTCACGGTTACCAACGGATCGGCCAACTCGCTGCAAGGGCTGGCCGGCCGGGAGATCCGGGCCGGAGGGGATATCGCCTTCACCGGGACGGCAGGCGCGCAGTTGGGGATGAATCCCGCCGCGGCCTGGTCGGTCTTCGCCGCAGGAGCGCTTACGGCGGACTTCGCCGATATCGGCAATTCCCAGGCGACCGGATCCGCGGGCGCGGCCACGGCCGCCTGCAACGACAAGAGCGGTAATTCGGGCTGGACCTTCACCTTGTCCCCGCCCTCCATCGTGCGGCAGCCCGCCGCCAAGATCACCATCCTCAAGGACCAGAACGGGGTCTTTACCGTGAAGGCCGCCGGCAGCGCGCCGCTGGCCTACGCTTGGCGCAAGCGCGGCGATACCACCGTGCTCGGCAACGATACCTTGATCTCGATCAAAGGGACTCCGGCGTTGAACGGCGCCAAATACTACTGCACCGTCGCGAACGCCGTCACAAGTCTGGAGAGCCAGGATGGGGAGTTGATCGTAAACGAGCCGGCCTATATCGCCGGGGAACCCTCGGACGCGGCGGTGACGGTGGGGGATCAGGTCCAATTCCAAGTGACCGCGGGCGGGACGCCCCCATTCCATTTCCGCTGGCGCAAGACCGGGGACACGGCCACGGTGGATACCAATGCCGTGCTCAAGCTCGCGGCCACCGCCGCGGCCCAGGATGGGGCCACGTGGGCCTGCACGGTATCCAATGATTTCGGCTCCGCCATTTCGCGCAAGGCCCTGCTGACCTTGCGGTTCCCGGCCAAGGTGACGACGCAACCCAAGAACGTGGATGTAGCGGCCGGCCAGCTCGCGCGCTTCGCCGTGGCCGCCTCCGGCACCGGGACCATCGCCTTCGCCTGGTTCCGGGAAGGCGCTCCGGATACGCTCGCCAAGGATTCCGCGCTTTCCTTCAAGACCGACGTCGGCGACAACGGAAAGAAATTCCTGTGCGCGGTTTCCAACGCCTATGGGCAGGAGAGCTCCCTCGCCGCTTCCCTGGTCGTCGGGCAAACGCCGGATACCGCCTTCGGGCCCCGGGACACCACCGTACTGGCCGGGCAACCGGTAACTTTCAAGGTACGCGGGATGGGCTCCGCGCCGCTCGCCTTCGCGTGGAGAAAGGTCGGCCGGACGGATACGCTCGGGAAGGATTCCCTCTTCGTGATCCCGCCGACCGTACCCGCGGATAGCGGTTCACGATTCTACTGCATCGTTTCCAACAAATACGGAACCATAGTTACGAGGGAAGCCGTGCTGGGGGTGGTGCAGCCGCCCTTCATCACGAAACAGCCCAAGGACTCCGTGGTCGCGGTCGCGGGCCAATCCGCGCGTTTTTCCATCGGCGCGGGGGGCACCCCATCGCTCCGTTACGAATGGACGAAGAAGAACGATACCACCGTGCTTTCCCGGGACACCGTCCTGACGCTCGATTCCGTTCCCCTGGCCGCGACGGGAGCCGTGTATACGTGCCTGGTCGCCAACGGCTACGGCAACGTCCGCAGCAAGGACAGCAAACTCGTGGTCGTGCAGGCGGCGTTTATCCTGACTGAGCCCGCGAACGTGGCCGTCGGGCCCGGAAAAAAGGCAGTCTTCAAGGTAAGCGCGGTGGGCGCCATGCCCATTGCATTCAAATGGCAACGCAAGGGCGATACCGCAGTCCTGTCCCGTGATTCGACGTATACCATCGACACGGTGAAGCTCAAGGATGACGGGGCGCTCTTCACGGTCATCGTTGCGAACGCCTACGGCGCGGATACCAGCCATGAGGCCAGGCTGTCCGTGGTGGTATGCGATAGCGTATTCAAGGTGGCTCCGGATACGCTGACGGTAGACGAGGGTCAACCCGCCGTATTCAAAGGCACGGCCGCCTGTTCGCAATCGACGCAATGGACCGTCGTCTCCGGGCCCGCGCCCCGCATCTTCGATCCGGAAGCCGCTTCCCTCGAATTCACCGCGCCGCGGGTGCTGGCCGAATCGGTGTTGGTATACCGCTTCACGGCCCAATACGCGAGCGGGGTTACCTATAAGGACGTAGTGGTGCGGGTCAAGGAGGCCATTCCCGATCCGCAATTCACCTTGCCGGCCTCGGCCAAATGGCAAGGCGCCAAGCCCTACGTGGTCAAGGCCACCATCACCAATACCGCCGCGCTCAAGGCATCGCCCTACGCGCCTCCCTTCCGGTATCGTTGGTATCTGGCGCCGGCTCTGGCCGATTCCGCCCAAGCCGGGGATTCGCTATCGCTTTCCGATCCCTTCCAGGACGGTATCATGCAAGTTACCCTGTGCCTGGACAACGGGGGAGCGGTGCTCTGCCAGGCCCACGAGCTGGCCGTCAACCGGTTGGCCTTGCGCTTGGCCGCCCGTCTGGCGAGGTTGGGCCCGGTGACCCTGGAAGGCCGCATGCTCGTTTGGAACGCCGATGCCCAGGCCCGCGTCTGGGGTTTCGATGGCCGCCTGCTCTGGCAGGGAAAAGGCCGCGCAGGCTTGACCACGGCCATTCCCGATGTGACTGCAAAGGCGCTATACCGCGGCGGCGCACGTCTGGAAATCCTCAAATAAAGTGGATTCAGGGGAGTCGGTGCTCCCAAGCCCCTAAAAGCTCTTGGAAACCCGTGACCGGCGTCACGGTTTCCAGGCCCCCCTAGGTTACTTTTCCTAAGGCGTGGGGCCTTCCTCATGCTGGAGGTTTCCGTGAACGTGTTCTCGGCATTTGCCCTGGGACGCGCGCCTTGGCGTGCCTTGCTGCCATGCCTGGGTTTGGCCTGGTCGCAGGCATCCGCGGTCTCCTCCCGTTGGCATTGGAATCCCGATTCCGTCATGACGGATGGCGTGGCCCCCATCGATCATTCCCATTACTGGACTGCCGCGACGGACGGCAGCGGCCTGTTCGCCGTCTCGGATCGGGACGATGCCTTTGACGGCGGCCAAAAGTTGCCGGCCTGGGTGACCCGTACCGCCACGCTCACCCAAGCCGGCGTCGTCTCCCTCGCAGTGGATGCCATTGCTTTCGATTCCAAGCTCGGGAGCGTGGACGACTTCACCGTCACTTCGTTATACCGTGCCGATCTCACCGGTGACTTCGATTTTTCGGTACGCGTACTCGCCCCCGGTACCACGGGTCCGGAACAGCAGCAGGGAATTTTGGTGCTGAACGATTTCACCGCGCCCTCGGCGGGCGGCGCTTTCGCGGTCTATGTCAGCGATGGCCATCTTTGCGCTCGTTTCGATACCGAAGGTTCGGTGGGCAGCTTCGACGCCCTACCGTCCACCGCGGGACCGGCTATCCCTGCAGGGCAGGATGCCTTTCTCCGCGCCGCGCGGAGCGGAAACCGCTTTTTCGCCTTCTATCGCCTCTCGGTTTCCACCCCCTGGATCATGTACGCCAACAGCACGACCCAACAAGCGGCCGCGTCTTCGCAAGTCGGATTATTCGCGGTGGGAAGCCAGACTTCCTCCTCGGGTCTTTTAGCCTTCGACGACGTACAGGCCGATGGACCTCTCAAGGCTTCGCGCTACCTGGATCTCTATTTCGATGGGACCACCGCGGGTGGGAAGACGGATGCTTACCTGGAATCGGATCTCGTCACGAATGTATTCGATCTCACGGGATTCGGGGGCATCTTTTCCTTCGGGAGCGCCAAACTCGAAGTCTACTCGAACTCGGCCTTCGGGGTGGTCAATCGCGGGCAAGGCACCCTTATCTGCAATGGCACGGGCACACTGCGTTCCGGGGACAAGAGCTTTCTGCCCGACCTGATCAAGCGCGGAGCCGGGACCCTCACCTTACTAGGCTACCCTTTGAACGCGCGGGCATTCACCCTCGAGACCGGCTCCCTGGATCTGGGAGGCCTTTCCGCGGCCTTCACTTCCCTGGCGACGGCCGCGGGAACTTCGATCCTGCAATCTGTTGCGACCACCCTGACGGTGCGCGGGAATGCCGATTTTACCGGGGCTGGGCCCGCATCGGTTTTCGGCGGCGCCGTATACGTCAGCATCATGGCGGATGCGACCGGACCCAAGACCTCGACCTTCTCTTATGCCGGAGCGGTGTTCCATGACCTGCGCCTGGAAGCTTCCCCACGATCGGGTTATAGCGGCACCTTGGTCGTGCAAGGCAATGCTTCGCAACAGTTGCACGTGCTCGGCAATTTGGTGCTTTCCGACGGTTCTTCCCAGGCTACCGGCGAAGGGATAATCGATTTCCAGGGGCCGGTGGATGCCGATCTCGCCGCCGATTTGCAAGCCGTGCATCCGGGCGGAAGCGCGCCGGCGCTGGCGTTGCGGCTGGGCAGCGCGATATTCCGGTTGCATGGGGGACTCGATCTGGGGCCCATCAAGCGCATCGAACCCGGTACTTCGCAATGGAAGTTGGACGCCTCTTCCCACGGCATGCGCTTGCAGGAAACCTCGCGAGACAATGGTTCTCTCGGCGCCATTACCGTCGCGGATGGGGGATCGGTGAACTTGTTGGCGAATCTCAAAGCGACCTCGTTCGCGATGCAGGGCGGAACCCTGGCCCTGGACGGGCGTTCCCTCGCCGTTTCCGGGGACATGGAGCTGAAGGCGGGCGCGGTAGCGCTCACGTTTACCGGCCTGGGGGACGCGGAGTTGCGGGCGGGCCAGAACCTGCGGTTGGAAGGCAAGGCCGGATTGCCCTTGGACCTGGATGCGACGCGGGATTGGAGCGCTTTCGGCGGCGCGTCCCTGACGGCATCCTACGTGAACTTGGGTAACAGCCAGGCTACCGGGGTGATCGGCATCGCGGACGCATTCTGCCCCGACGCGGGAAGCAACCGTCGCTGGAGTTTCGCCTTGGCCCCGCCATCCATCTACCGCGCGCCGGTTGATGCCATGGCCATCCAGGGCGGGGCAGCCGCGGTTTTCAGCGTAGGCGCCATAGGCGCGTTCCCGCTGGCCTTCGCCTGGACGCGCGTGGGGCAATCCGCGGTGCTTTCCACCGACACGACCCTGGCCATCGCGAATGCGGATACCACCATGGAAGGGTGGCAATACCAATGCCATATCTCGAACGTGAACGGCGATACCAACACTTCCCCGGTAACCCTTACGGTACGGGTACCCGCGAAGGTTTCCGCCCAGCCCATGGATACCGCCGTTTTGGCCGGCGCGCCGGTTGCCTTCGCGGTCGCGGTCGAAGGCACGCCACCCTATACCTACGCCTGGACCCGGGTGGGGAATTCCACCGTCATCGGGACCTCTCCAGCGCTCAACCTGGTCGCGGCCGCCGCCGACGACGGCGCGCATTTCCGCGCGGTGGTTTCCAATGCCTATGGGAACCAGGCCTCGCGTGAAGCGGTGCTGACCGTGCACGTTCCCGTTCGGGTAACCGCAGGTCCCCGTGACACCTCGCTATTGCCGAACCGGACGGCCGCCTTTTCCGTGAGTCTGCAGGGCACGCCTCCCTTCGCCTATAAATGGTACCGGCAGGGTGTCGCGGCGGCACTGGACAGCCAGGCTGTGTTGACGCAGGCGATTTCCGCCGCCGACGATGGCGCGGCCTTCTTCTGCATCGCATCCAATGCCTACGGAACGGATACTTCGCGCGCGGCCCGGGTCTCCCTGCTCTGCGACACGCTGTTGCAGGTCGCGGCCGATTCCGTGGCGGTGGACGAGGGTCAGGGTTTCTCCCTCGCCGCTTCGCTGCGCTGCGCCGACGATTGGAAATGGGAGGCGCTGGCGGGACCCGCTCCCGCCGATGCCAAGGCTTTGGCGCAAGCCTTTACCGCACCCCGCGTAGCCGCGGACTCCTTACTGGGCTACCGCTTCAGCGCCCGGTTCAACGGCGCCTGGCGTTCCCGGGAAGTCAAGGTACTGGTCAAGGAGGCCATCCCCGATCCGCTCTTCACCCTGCCGTCCCAGCAGGCCTGGAACGGGAACCTGGCCTTGGCGTTGCGCCCCACGGTGTCCAATGCCGCGGCCCTGGCCGCCGCTTCCTATCATCCGCCCCTTAACCGGCGCTGGAGCCTTTCCGCGCGCATGTGCGATACCCTGGGCTCCGCCGATTCCCTGATCCTTTCCAACCCCGTGCAGGACGGTACCCTGGAAGTTACCCTATGCGGGGACAACGGGGGCGAGGTCCATTGCGCCAAGGCCAAGGTGGAAATCGGCCGTATCGCCCTGGCTTTGCGGCGCGGTGGTCTCGCCATCGGTCCGGCCGTGGTCGCGGGCGATGAGGTGTTCTGGGCCCAAGGCGGTTCGGCGCGCTTGTGGTCGTGGAACGGCGCCCTGCTGTGGAGCGCGGAAGGCCGCCGCGGCGTGATCACGCGGATGCCGAAAGCCGCGTCCCGATCGTTCCACGCGCGACAGTCCCGCCTGGAAATCCGCGCGACTCCGCCCGGCGCGGATCGGTAACCCGTATTCCAGCCCCCTTCCCGGTTTAACCGGAACGTTACGCCCCGCTGATCCGGATGCCTTAAACGGGCCGCGGAACCCTTGAAACGCAACTGGAACGGTATTTCCGGCGTTACCTGCCTTCGTGGGCCTTCCGGCGCGGCCAAGGCGAATCGTCGCGCTTCCATTTGACCCCCCGCTTACATTGTGTGCGTGCCGGACGCCGATGCCGCTTGCGCGGAATGGGTCGCCGGCGTCTATACTTGCTCCTGAGCGGCCCGCGAACATGCAAGCATTACGCATCCTCCACCTTGAAGATGATCCCTTTTTCGCGGAGATGGCAGAAACGTTGCTCAAGGCGCAAGGAATGCAGATCGTGCTGCGCCGCGCCGAGTCCCTCGCCGAATTCGAAACCGCATTACGGGCCCAGACTTACGACCTGATCATCTCCGATCACGAGATCCCGGACGGGGACGGCCTCAAGGCCTTGTCGCTGTGCCGCCGCGAATGCCCCACGGTGCCGTTCATATTCCTCTCCGGCCGTTTGGGGGAAGAACTCGCCATCGACTCGCTCAAGAACGGCGCCGCCGACTACGTGCTCAAATCCAGCATGTCGCGGTTCATTCCCACCGTCATGCGCACCTTGAACTCCTTCCGCGAGACCGCCGCCCTGCGCGCGGCGGAAGCGCGCATCCGGCGCGACCGCGCCAACCTCCATGGCCTCATCGAGAATACCTCGGATGCCATCTGGTCCATGGACCTGGACTGCAACGTGCTCGCTTTCAATTCCGCCGCCAGCCTGTTATGCCTCAAGCTCACCGGCCAACCCATGGTCGAAGGCGTCTGCTTCCTGGATCGTCTCGCGCCCGCCCTGCAATCGCGCTGGCGCGGCGCGGTAGAGCGGGTGCGCGGGTTGGAGCGCTTCCAGGAGGAGCAAGCCTTGGATTGGACCGGCGGCCGCGAGGTGCTCGAGGTCTGGTTCCATCCCATCCTCTCCGGCCGCGAGGTGGGCGGCATCGCCATTTTCGCCAAGGACATCACCGCGCGCAAACGCATCGAAACCGCGGCAGCGCGGCTCGACCAGCAACGGCGACGCCTGGCTTCGGCCTATCGCAAGATGCGCCTTCCCCTGCACGGCCTGTCCCGCATGGCCGGACTGCTCGGCCGCACCGCCCTGGACGCGGGGCAACAGCGTTTCCTGGGTTTGATCACCGCCTCGGTGCGCCGCCTCTCCGATTTGCATGAGCGGGCCGAGGGAACGGAACAGGATTGGCTAGCCCGTCCCCTGGAAGGCCTGCACCCCGTGGACGGTGATCGACGCGCGTCCGATTCGCCTCGCGCCGATGGCCCGGGTTCTGCACGCGGTCCGGCCGCCCAAGGGGGCGATGTGCGCGCCCAGGGTATCGAACGCCGGCGCGAGCCGGGGCCTTTCCGCATACTCGTGGTGGAAGACAATCCCGTAAACCAGATCGTCGTGACGGGTTATCTGGAAAAGTTGGGGTACCAGGCCGAGATCGTGGACAATGGCCGCGAGGCGGTGGTGGCCTGCGGGCGCACGGCCTATGACTTGATCCTGATGGACTGCCAGATGCCTTTGATGGATGGATTCGCCGCCACCGAAGCAATCCGCGCGGAGGAGCTCCGCACCGGCGGTCGCGCCTGGATCGCCGCGCTTACGGCGAACACCTCGACCGGGGTACGCGACCGCTGTATCGCCGCCGGCATGGATGCCTTCATCGCCAAACCGCTCGCGATGGAAAACCTGGAAAGGGAATTGTCCGCCGCCTTGCGTCACCGCGCGGGCCGCGAGGATTTCGCCTAGAGCGCTCCGCCGGGCGCGGGCGCTCCGCCTTCCGGTGCGGCCGCGCTGCTGCCGTCCCCCATACTTCCGCCACCAGCTTCATCGATGACCGTCTCGGGCTCCGAGGCTTCCCCCGAATCGGAAAGGATCACGATATCCACGCGACGGTTGCGCGCGCGCCCGGTTGGCGTATCATTGCTGGTCTTGGGCCGGGAATCGCCGTAGCCGGTCGCCGAAATCTTCCCCGCCGGCACATGGAAACGATCGGTGAGTACGCGCAC
Organism: Fibrobacterota bacterium; assembly: GCA_023249635.1. Taxonomy (GTDB): domain Bacteria; phylum Fibrobacterota; class Fibrobacteria; order UBA11236; family UBA11236; genus Chersky-265. Next base: position 93,096 of record JAHFCH010000002.1, on the reverse strand, counting down.
CACGTTGGTGGCGCGGGCCGAGGACAGCTCCCAATTGGTGGGATAAGTGCGCGAATGGATGGGGATGTTGTCGGTATGGCCTTCGATACGCACGGGGTTGCGGAAAGAGAGGATTTTCTTGGCGAGCTCTTCCAGGATCTTATAGGCCTCTGCCTTGACGTCGGCCTGTCCCGATTCGAATACGCCGGCGTCCTTCATGCTTACGACCAGGCCGCGTTCCTGGCGGTCCACGGCCACCTTATCGTACATGCCCTTGGTCATCAGGAATTCCTCGACCTGCTTCTTGATCTCTTCGAATTCCTGCTTGCCGGCTTCCTTGGTTGCGGCGGGCGGCGCGTTCTCGTTGCCGTTGCCGGTGGGCAGGCGCGAACGATCGGAGGGAATCCCGTTCACGTCCAGCGCTTCCATGTTGACCATTTTGGCGCCGCTGACGCCGAAGGCTTCGCGCATGCCGTCGGCGACGGCCTTGGCCTTGCTGGCGTCGGCCTTGGACAAGGCGTAGAGCGCGGTGAAGGTCGCAAACAAAAGGGTGATGAAATCGGCGTAGGATACGAGCCAACGTTCGTGATTGACGTGCTCTGGGTGCTTTACTTTCTTCGCCATGGATTGCCGGAAAGGACTCAGGCCTAGTGGGCGGCTTCTTTGCCGCCATGGCCGCCGGCCACGAAGGCGCGCAGGCGCTGGCTGAGGAAGTGGGGGTTCTCGCCGTTCTGGAGCGCGACGATGCCCTGCATGATCATGTTCTTCTCATGCACCATCTCGTGCACACGGATCTTGTATTTGCTGGCAAGGGGCAGCGCGATGATGTTCGCGATGGCGAGGCCGTAAATGGTGGCCACGAACGCGGTGGCGATGCCGCCGCCCAGTTTGGAGGGATCGTCCAGGTTGGACATCACGTGGATAAGGCCGAGCACGGCCCCGATGATTCCGATGGTAGGGGCATAGGCGCCGCCGCCTTCGAACACGCCGATGGGAACCTTGGCATGCTCCTCGAAAGTTTCCAATTCCGTTTCCAGGATGCTCAGCAGCATGGCCGGATCGATGCCGTCCACCACCAGGGTCAGGCCCTTGCGGGTGAACGGATCCGGATGGGCTTTGGCCTTGGACTCCAGCGCCATGATGCCGTTCTTGCGCGCGAACTGGCAGAGCTCGGTGAGTTCGGCGATCACTTTCTCGTGGTTGTTCTTAGGGGGCATGATACAGATCGTGAGCGCCTTGAGCGCCTGGATGGTATGGTCCAGCGGGAAGCTCGCGATGATGCAACCAGCGGCGCCGCCGCCCACGATCATGAGCGCCGTGATCTGCATCAGGGATTGGATATGGCCGCCCTCGATGATCATGCCGCCCAGGATCATGCCGATGGCCAAGACCGGTCCTAGAAATGTCGATATATCCACTTGCGCTTCCCATCGGCGCGGGTAATTTGCGCCTGTCACCATTATCGCAACATGGAAGCCCCATTTACAACCATACGACGGTGCGTAAACCCATGTCCGGGCATGCTTTGGAAGCGATCTGGCGCGTCAACTTGAAGTAAAACTTGCAGCGTTACTTTCGATTTAGGACATTTCGGTGCATGTCGGCGTCCATTCCCGCGGGCGGGCGCCCGCTTCCCATATTGGCGCATCGCGAAGCCATCGTAACCGCCGTGGAACGGGAGGGCGCGCTGGTCCTGTGCGCGCCTCCGGGAACGGGCAAGTCCACCCAGGTGCCGCGTTTCCTGCTCGGCAGACCGGGACGGATATTGGTCTTGCAACCGCGGCGTATCGCGGCGCGCAACCTGGCCTTGCGCGTGGCCGAAGAATTGGGCGAAAGCGTGGGAGCCACCGCGGGCTACCAGGTACGCTTCGAAGGCAAATCCGGGGCCAACACCCGCATCCTCTACCAGACCTACGGAGTTTTCTTCCAGCAATTGCTTTCCGATCCCCTGCTCGAAGGCGTAGGCACCGTGCTGCTGGATGAATTCCATGAGCGCACCCTGGAGGCCGACGCCAGCCTGGCCTGGCTCAAACGCTTGCGGGCCGAAGCGCGCCCGGACCTGGCCATTTTGGTCATGTCCGCCACCCTGGAGTTGGAAGGTCTCAAGGCCTACATGGCGCCTGCCGGCGGCGTCGCGGCTATAATCGAAGTCGACGCGGAAACCTTTCCCGTGGACATCTCCCATCAGCCCGGCGTCTCCCAAGAACCCCTGTCGCAACAAGCCTTACGCGCCTTCAAGCGGCTGCTGGCCCAGGGAGTTTCCGGTTCCACCCTCATCTTCATGCCCGGGCAGGGCGAGATCAGGCGCACCCTGGAGGCATTCGATCCGCTTTGCCGCCAGCACGGCATCGGCCTGCATGAGTTGCACGGCTCCATGGAGATGGAGGCCCAACAGCGGGCCTTGCGGGCGCCCGCCGCCGGCCCTTGCGTCATCGTCGCGACCAATGTGGCGGAAACCTCGCTGACCATCCCCGGCATTACGGCCGTGATCGATTCGGGGCAGGCGCGTATCGCCGCGTATAGTACCCAGCGGGATATGAATACGCTCTACTTGGGATCGATCAGCCTGCAGAACGCGCGCCAGCGCGCGGGCCGCGCCGGCCGCACCGCCCCCGGCCAATGCATACGGCTTTGGTCCCAGGACCGGGAACGCGGGATGGCCGCTGCCCTGGATCCGGAAGCTTTGCGGGTCGAACCCACCTCCATGATCTTGTCCCTGCATTCCCTGGCCGATCGCTTCGGACGTATCCGCCGATCGGCCGCTCCCGTCGATCCCCTGTTGGTCCCTTGGCTCACCCCTCCGGCCCCGGCGCTTTGGGACCGGGCGGAGACGTCGCTGGAGCGCATCGGCGCCCTGTCGAACCGAGGTAACCCGCAAGCTACCCAGGCCGCGGGTGGCAGCCGCATCACCGAATTGGGCCGGGCGCTGGTGCGATTTCCCGCCCATCCCGTGCTGGCCCGGGTACTCCTGGACGCGCGCCGCGGAGGGGTCGGTCCCCAGGCAGCGGCCATGGCCGCCATCCTCGAATCCCAGGCGCGCCGTGCCAAGGGTTCCACACCGGATCTATTCGCCCTGGGTCTCGATTTGGCGAGCGATGTGGAAGCCCGCCGCTTCGATCGGGAAACCCGGGAATCTTACAAGCAGTTGCTTCGTCTGCTGGACAAGATCCCTGAACTCGGGCTCGACGGTCCCGCGCAAACGCAGCGTCCGGGAACGCAAAAGCTTACGCCCCAGCAGGAGGAAGCCGCTTTGCGTGCCGCGGCCACGCGTTGCTGGCTCCTGCCCTTCCAGGATCGCATTGCCGCCCGGGTGGAGAAGGGCCAGAGCTTCGTCCTGGCCGATGGCCGTCGCGGGGTGGTCGAAGCGGGCACCCTTCCCGCCGACGTTACCGTGATCCTGGCCCTGGAATTGCACGAGACCGGCGGGGCCAACCAGAACCGGCAAGTGGGCATCCCCATGCTGCTGCCGTGCGAGCCCGCCTGGATCGATGAAGCTTTCCCGGGGGAATGCCGCTGGACCAAGGTGGGCGGTTGGGATCAGGCCAAAGGCAAGGCGGTACAGGAGGAGCAATTCCTTTTCCGCGGCATCGCCCTGGAGCGCAAGCCCCTGCGCGAAGGCGCCCTCGATCCCGAAGAGACCGAGCGCTTGCTGGTGGAACAGCTGGTCGCCGGAACCATCGAACTGCCCGGCATGGACGACGAGGCGAAGCAATTCGCCCTGCGCATCAAGCTCGCCGCCAAGCATTATCCCGACTATGGCCTGCCCAAGCTCGACAAGGACGATTGGCGCCTGGTCTACCACGAACTCTGCGCCGGCCGATCCTCCGTCCGCGATCTGGAGAACGCCTCCGTAACGCGGGCGTTACGGGAATACCTGGGGGAATCCCTGGCCGCTTTCGTCGATCGCAGCGTGCCCACTTCGCTGAAGCTGGCCGGGGGCCGCATGGGCAAGCTTACCTACTCCGAGAGCGGCCCGCCGGAGCTGTCCGCGCGCCTGGGAGATTTCCTGGGCATGGAAGGACGCACTTCCATTCTGGAGGGCAAGCTGGACGTGGTCTACGATATCCTGGCGCCCAATTACCGCACGGTCCAGAAAACCGCGGACCTTTCCGGATTCTGGAAGAATACCTATCCCGAGGTGAAAAAAGAGTTGAAAAGACGGTATCCGAAACACCCCTGGCCCTGAAGACCGCCCCTGCGGGCCCCGGGAGCATTACTCCCGTTGCTTTCCCTTTCCGTGATATGGTATCGTCTCCCAACGCGCCAAACCCATGCGGGGGCATGGGCGCAGCCCTGCGGGCGCGGCGGGAGCTTCTGTGGCCGAGTCTCTCAACATCCTTTTGATCGAAGGCCGCGGCGGGCTCGCCCGGGCCCTTCTCTCCTCCCAAACCCAAATCCATGTCACCCACGCCGATCGCATGGCCAAGGCCATCGCCCTGGCGGCCCCGGCCCGCGCGGCCGGCGGGTTCTCGGCCATCCTCGTCGATCTGGCGTTGCCCGATTGCCAGGGATTGGAAGCCTATCGCAGGGCCGCGGGATTGTTGCCCGGTACGCCGGTCCTCGCCCTGACGCATGACGAAGATGCGGCCATGGTGGAAACGCTCATCGCCGAAGGGGCCCAAGCCTGTTTGGAACGGGACGGCCTGGACGGCGGCGCCTTGGCCCGCGCGATGCAGCAGGCCGTTTTGCGCAGCCGCGCCGAGACGCGCCGCTTCCGCACCTTATTCGACTCCGCACCCATCGGCATCTTGTTGGCGGCGGGCCGCCGCGTGCTGATGGCCAACCCGGCCGCGCAGGAACTGCTCGGCTACGGCGAAAGCGAGTTCGCCTCGGTTTCCGTGCTCGATTTGTTCCCGGCCGCCGCCAAGCCCATTCTCGAAGGCGCGTTGGACGCCACCGCAGGCGCCATTCCCGAATCCCGCTTCTCCGTCGACATCGCTCGTAAGCAAGACGGCCCGCTCAGGTGCTGCGTGTACGTGACCGGCGCCGCCGTCAATGACGCCCCCGCGGTGGCATTGTACCTGGCAGCTTTGGAGGAACCGGAAGCGGAAGCGCCGGGATCGGCTCGTCTGGGGGCGCGGGATCACGAACGCCAGGCCCGGAAGATGGAAGCCCTGGGCCGCCTGGCCGGGGGAGTGGCCCATGACTTCAACAACCTGCTTACGGCCATCAACGGCTACAGCGAGCATCTGCTGACACTGCCCGGCGTGGAAGGCCCGGTGGCCTCGGGGCTCAAGGCCATCAAGCGCGCCGGCGAGACCGCCGCTTCCATGACCCGGGGCCTGATGTCCTTCAGCCGCTCCGAGGGAGGCAGCGCAAAGCCCGTGAACGTGGATGCGGCCGTGCGCGAGATGGCCCCCATGCTGCAGCGCTTGTTGGGCGCGCGGGTGGATTTCCGGGTGCGTCCCGAAGCGGGCGCCGCCGCCGTGCTGCTTGAGCCGGGGCAATTGGAACAGTTGCTCCTGAACCTGTGCGTCAACGCGCGGGATGCCATGCCTGAGGGCGGCGTGCTGACATTGACGACCGCGGTGCAGGATGTCGGCGTCGGGGACGTCTTCACGCATCTGGCCACCGGAGAGGGGCCGCATGTCACCATCTGCGTGGAAGACACGGGCATGGGCATGGGACCCGAGACGCTGGAATGCATCTTCGAACCCTTTTATACCACCAAGCGCGGCGGCCGCGGTACGGGCTTGGGGCTAGCTACCGTTTACGGTATCGTAGGGCAGGCCGGCGGCGGCATCAGCGTGGAGAGTGAAGTTGGCGCGGGCAGCCGCTTCCGCATCGCCTTGTCGCGCGCTACCGCCGAAGCCCCGGTGGCGCCGAGCGAGACCGGCAACGCTTGGACCCAGAGCGCGGGTGAAACCGTACTGGTAGTGGAAGACGAACCCAGTCTGCGCGAAATGATCCTGATGATCCTGGGCCGGTATGGATTCCAGCTGGTGGAAGCTGCTTCGGCGGCGGAAGCCATGGATATCGTTTCCGCCGATCCCTCGGCCGTTGATCTGGTCGTCACCGACGTGATGCTGCGCGGCGAAGGCGGTCATGAGATGTCCGAAAGCATGCAGGCCGTTAAGCCGGGGTTGCGCACGTTGTTCATATCCGGGCATTCCCTCGAGAGCCTGGCGGATCGCGGCATCATCGTGCCGGCCGACGCGTTTCTGGAGAAGCCGTTTTCGCCCGCGCAGTTGGCCGCTTTGGTGCGGACGCTTTTGGACACAGCGCGCAAAGCGCACTAGGGAAACAGCGCGCATAGCGCACCCGAACACCGCGCAAAAAGCTCTAAGTTACCCCGTCGGAAAAGGCTCCGGAAATTTCCCCCTCCTTCCCGGGCGGAATTTATCTTCGCTGTTGAGCACGGGGCCTGAGCGACCGCCCACCCTCCCGCGCGCCATCAGGGGACCCCCAACGGGGCCTTCCGCAAACGGAGTGACAAGACCATGAGAAGTCGTCTGCCCTGGCCGGCCACGGCCATGCCCATCTTTTGCCTGTCGTTGACCTGTGCCGCAGCGGGTGCGTACGCGCAAGCGTCCGAGTTCACCCTTACCGCCAAGGTCCGGGATTTCAAGGAGAAGAATCCCACCTCGCCGGAGGGTACGCATCCGCATTTCAACGTGCCCATCGGTTGCAGCGCCCAGGAGCTGGGCGTCAATACCGTACAGGCCGATCTCGACGTATCGGGCCCCGCCGACGGCGGCGCCTTTCCCGGGGACAACCGCGGGCCCAAGCTGCTGGATCCGCTCCCGGGCTCCATCGCGGCCTGCTATGCTCCGCCGGCGCGCTTCTCCGATTGGTTCTCGGATCAGGACGCGGCGATCAACCGCGCCTTCCTGGTCGGGCTCACCTTCAAGAAGGACGCCAATTCCGATCTCTATGTTTTCAGGGACAACGCCTTCTTCCCGATCGACGCCGGCAAGCCCGTAACGAAGATCCATCCGACCGACCCCGATCCCTTCGGCAATCTCCAGACGGGGGAGTTGGACGGTAAGGACCTGAGCATGCACAATTACGGCTTCACGATGGAATTGCATACGGAGTTCTCCTACCAACAGGGTAAGGCGCAACTGCTGCGTTACCAGGGGGACGATGATATCTGGGTCTTCCTCAACGGCAAGCGCGTAGTGGATATGGGCGGCGTTCACCAGACCCAGTACGACTCGGTCGATCTCGATGCGCGCAAAGCGGAACTCGGCATCGAAGACGGGAACACCTATCCTCTCGACTTCTTCTTCGCGGAACGCCACGTGGCTTCGTCCACCCTCATGATCACCACCAATATGGCCCTGGCCTCGCCCATCCGCCGCACCGCCCCGGAGTTCCGCGCGGCCTCGGCGCTCGCCGCTTCGGCGGCAGAACCCGTTTCCATCTTCGACCGTTCCGGTCGCCTGGTACGCGAACTGCCGGCCGCGACGGCCTGGGGTCGCGGGGGTATCGGTGGCGGGGATACGCCGGCCTGGGACAAGTCCGATGGTTCGGGCCGTCTGGCCGGCGCGGGAGTCTACTTCTGGCGGTCCGGCGCGAGCCGGCGCTCGGGTCTCATTACCGTTCCTTGACCTGCGAGGGCCCGTCCGCCCGGCAACGGGCGGGCCGTAACGTTGCAGGCCGGGGCGGGCTTTTGCATCTTCAGGGCGCCCATGCCTACTTGCCGACACTTCCCCGCCTGCGGTGGCTGCCAGACCCTGGACATCGCCTACCCGGCCCAATTGCTGCGCAAACACGAGGAGCTGTCGCGGCATTTCTCGGCCTGGCCCGGCCTCCGCATCGATCCGGTTCTTCCCAGCCCGCGCAGCGAAGGCTATCGGCACAAGGTGCAGCTCCCTTTCGGATTCGCTACCGCTTCCGTGGCCCGCTCCGCCGGCCCCACCGTGGGCTGCTATGCCGCGGGCTCCCACTCCGTGGTCGACCAGGACGAATGCCTGGTGCAGGAACCCTCGCTCTCCCGCGTGGCCTGGGCGGTACGCGCATGGGCTTCGGCCCATCGCCTTCCCATCTACAATGAGGGCAAGGGCACGGGCTGGCTGCGGCATCTGCTTTTGCGCCGCGGCGCGGGCACGGGCGAGATTCTTCTGGGTCTGGTGGCCAACGGTGAGACCATCAAGCGCTTCGACCCCCGCGATCTGCTGAACGATTTGCTGGAACGTTGCGAAGAGGCCATCGGCGCGGGACAAGAAGGCGGCGAGCTGGTCGGCATCGTACTCAGCGTCAACACGGGCCGCGGCAATGTGGTGCTCGGCGGCGAGGAGATCACCTGGTATGGCCGGCCCTGGCTGCGCGAAAACCTTGGGCCCTTTACCCTGACCGCCGGAGTCTCGACCTTTCTGCAGGTGAACCCTTACCAGGTGCCGCGTCTTTACGATCTGGCCGTGGCAGCCATTCCGCAAGGGGCCGCCGTCCTTGATCTCTATTCCGGCGTGGGTTCCATCGCGTTGTGGGCTTCCCGCAAAGCGGGCAGCGTCCTGGGCATAGAGGAGAATCCCACCGCCGTGGCCGCGGCCACGCGCGCCGCAGCCGACAACAAGGTCTCCAACGCGGCTTTCCTCGCCGCCGACGTGGGCGAGGCGCTCGGTAATCCGGAACATTACCTCGATGCGGCGGGGCTGCCCCCCGACGCCATCGCCAAGGCCGGCGCCATCATCGTCGATCCTCCGCGTAAGGGGCTGGAGCCGGCGGTACGCGAAGCTCTCGCGGCCTTGCGACCCGAGCGCTTGATTTACGTCTCTTGTTTTCCGGCCACCTTGGCCCGCGATGCCGCCGCCTTCGCGGGCGCGTATCGCTTGTCCTCGGTCTCCCCGGCGGACATGTTCCCGCACACGCGCCACGTCGAAAGCGTGGCGGTGTTCGAGCGGGCCTGAGCCGGCCCGCCCGATCCCCTTAGAAGAGCACGCCCAGGCGGGCGGTATACACCGAGGGCGGCGAATCGGCCTGCGAGAGCATCATCTCCGCTGAGCCTTCCAGGTTCATCTGGGTGCTGGAAGTGCGGAAGAGTAGGGCTCCGATCGAGGCTCCCACGTTGAATCCGAAGTTACGATCCCCGGGAACGGCTCCGTAGCCCAGGCCCAGGCCGCCGCCCACATAAGGGGCGAAATCGGTGGGCGCGGCGTACAGGTTGCCGCCCAAGGTCACGTTGGCCAGGGTGGCCTTATCGAAATCGGAAGCGACTTCGCCCAGCGCCTTGATGGCCGCGAACTTGTTCACTTCCCAGAAGCGCCCGGCATAGATATCGTAGGCGGGCATCTTCTCATCGACATTGCCGAATCCCGCCGGGCCGAAACCCGCTCCGGTGAACTTCTTGGATTCCCTCCGGTTCTGCAGGATCTTGGTCTGTTCCGGCGGTATGGCGCCCACTTCGCGGGCCGTATCCGGCGGGGTATACGACGGATCAGGGACGGCTATAACCCCGGTTCCACCGGTACCGGTCGCCTGCCCGGGTACGATCTTGGTGCCGGGAGGCACCACTTGCACGGTGTCATGCTTCGTGAGCGGTGTGTTGGCGTCGTCGCCGTGCACGGTGATATTGGTCTGGCTCTGCGCGCCGGCGCCCAGATACAGCCCGGCGGTCATAAGCGCGGAAAGGGTTAATCGTCGGGTCATCGGATCCTCCTCCAAGTGGGTGTTGATCCGAATAACGATTATTCGCGAAGCGGAAAAAAGGGTGTCGGGAACGGGAACGGATCCTGCGCGCGGCCGGATCAGTGATCGCTGGTCTGGGTATGATCGATGGTGACCTGGTAGTAGCTGTCCACGCCGGCGCGGACCACATCGATGCCCACCGCCTTGGTCGTGCCTGCGGGTACGGTGAACACCTGGGAGCTGGCGCCCGGGATGGCGGCGACATTGTCCACCGTAACCGTCATGGTACGGGTATCCACGGGGGAGACGCGGAACGTGACCGTATCGGTTCCCACCGGGAGGTAGAGCGCGTACACCTGGTTCTCGGGAGTGAAGTCCACGCTGAGCTTGCCGGCCGAGGGAACCAGCGAAGCCAGGCGCACGCCCGGCGGGAGGGTGGGGATAACCGTTACGCTGTAGATGCGGGTGACGGGCGTGCCCGTGCTGGAATCGGTAATGGCGATGGGCACGGTATCCGGCTTGCTTCCGATCTGGATGATCTTGCTCGCGGAACCCGACGCGACCTGCGCCCCGGCCACCAGGATGACGGCGCTGGCAACCGGCGCCTTGACGGTGAAGGTCAAGGAGGTCACGCCGGTGGGCAGGGTCACGTTGTATTTGAGGCTGTCGCGGTGGAAGACCGGGGTCATGGAACCCGTGGACGGGCTGAGGGTTTCCAGGTAGGCCAACGGAATGAGCGGGGGTACCGCATCATGCCGCACGGTCTTGCCGCCCGGCTCGTAGAAAATCATGGTCTGCAGCGCCAGTTGATTGCGCGCCTTATAGCCGTTGATTTTCACGATGAAGGATTGGGCGCCCCCGACCTCTTTGAGAGGCAATACCGGGAGATCGGTCGCGGGGTTGGGGAGCGCCTTGTTCCACAAGGTGGCGAGGACACGATTGGTGTCGTTGCGATCGAGAACCTGTACCAGAATGGTTTCGTATCTCGCCAGCGAGTCGTTCAGGCTCAGACGGATGTTGGTTTCCGGCTCGGGGGGATCCGCGGTCTGGCATGCCACCAAGAGCAGCGCGAGAACGGATCCCAGGCAAAGCGGTGCGCGTTTCATTGCGTTGGCGCATCCGTGAGGAGGATTTCCCGGGGAGGCGGTGCGCCTACGGGATGCGCGTTGGACATGAGGACGTAGCCGACCGCGCCGGCGGAAGCGCCGGCCAGGCCCGCTACGCCGACCCAGATCATCCATTGCTTGCGTCCGGAATTCTGCACGGCGATTTCGGTTCCCGAAGGCATGGGCATGGAGCCGTGCTGCTTGGCGTCGGCGGGAGTACCGATCTCGTAGAACTGGCCTTGCAGTTCCCGTCCGCGCGCTTCGAACACGCGGGGATCGAACACCTGGTTGCGGCGGGCAGTGAGACCGAGACGGCGGTTGAGTTGGTTCTTGCGGGCGGGGCTGGATTCTTCCCCGCGCTCGTTGCGCGATTCGATCGCGGCCGAATCGCCCGGCGCTTGCGTGCGGGACCCGGTGCCTAATCCCAGATTTTGGCCCAGGACTTGGCCGGTCGGCGTCAGGACGACGGCCAGCAAGGCGAGAAGCCTTAAACACAAGCCGGATTGCATTTCGATTACGCTTTCCCCATCGGGAGGCTTCGCGCTCCGGCTTTCGCCCTTGCGTAAAACCTCGATTCCCCTCGGATTATAAGATAATGCGGGTCCTGAGTTTAAAACCTTGGGATTTATTATCCCGGCGGTCTGGATTGGCTGAAAATGCACGGACGATCAAACTCAAATAACTCAAATCCGGGGCTTTTTTCCACTTTGCCGCATCGGGAGATTACGTCCGCACCGGTATCCACGGGAGAGTCGCCCACGCCGGAGTCACGATGGCCGGGTGGATTCCGCCCGGCGCGGGAAGCGGGGCGGTGCGATAGCTTAGGGTCTGCTCCGGAGGGGCTTGCATGGGCGTGATGGAAAAGCATGCGGCCGGGACCGTGTGCTGGGCGGAACTGGCGACGCGCGATACCGATGGCGCGAAACGATTCTATCGCGGATTGTTCGGATGGGAATTGGAAGACCTTCCCATCGGCGGCGGAGCCTTCTACACCATGGCGCGACTACAGGGCCTGGACGCGGCCGCCCTATATCAAACCGCCGGCGATGATCGCCTTCCCGCGCGTTGGCGCATACACCTTTCCGTTCCCGATGCCGATGCGGCGGCGCGTCGCGCGGTGGACCGCGGCGCCCGTCTCTCGGTTTCCCCGTCGGACGTCCCCGGCGCGGGACGATTCGCCCTGCTGCGCGATGCGACCGGCGCCCACCTGGGCATCTGGCAGGCGCAAGGGCATATCGGAGCCGAGGTGCTGGGCATTCCCGGTTCCATCGCATGGGCCGAGTTGGTGACCCGCGACACCGAATCGGCGCACCGTTTCTATGCCGAATGGTTGGGATGGGAAATGCGCGTGATGGAACCCGGCGATTACGCGCTGTTCCTGAAGGGCGGGCACCCCGTAGCCGGCATGATACGTATGGAAGAGGAGGTCAAGGGAGTGTCGGCGCGGTGGCGCGTGTATTTCCAGACCGCCGATTGCGGCGCGTCGGTGGAACGCGCCCGGGGCTTGGGCGGGGATTGCCGCCTGCCGCCTACACGCATTCCAGGCGTGGGTACGGTGGCGTTCGTGAACGATCCCCAGGGAGGGGAATTCGCGCTCCTGCAGTCCGTATCCGGTCGGGAATGATGGGGAAAACCCGGGGCTACCAAACGCCCGCGCAGGCCGAGCCCAGGCAGGTATTCATCCGGTTACGATCGGCGTTGGAGAAGCGCGCGTTGCACAGGGCATTTTCCTCCGGCCGCACGAAGGTCTCCGTGCTCCCGTCGACGCACTTCACGCTCAGCTCGCGGGGCGATCTCTCGGAGTATTCCGACCGTCCCATCAAGGTTACCGTACCCGGCGCATAACCGCAGCGCGCGGGAGCCTTCCCGCCCGCCGACAGCCCGAGGCGGCATTCCACCGTATCCGGATCCAGGAAATCCGCCGGGCAGGCCAGATTGGCATCCACTCCGGAATAAGTCCCGAAATGCAATTCGTAACGGTTTTGGGAAGCCAGCAGCCCCACGATTCCGAGTTTGTCGCCGCGCTTGACCTTGCCGCCCGCCTTGAGCGCCGGGTCCAGGGCCACGTGGCACAGATTCACTTCGACGCAGGCGGAATCCAGTACGATGCAAGAGCTGCCGGGAAATTCGGTTTCCGGAGTGATGGACATGATCTCGGCCGAGAAGGAAGCCCTGACGGGGATTTCCCCCCGCGCATCCGCCGCGTCGAGCAGGAGATCGATTCCGGGATGCCCTTCGGGATGGGTGCCCCCGTGCACTCCGAAAGGCCAGAGCCGACCGTTGCCGGCATAGGCGGAGAGATCGACGGGGAAATCGATGCGCGCCGACTCGGCGCAGGAACGCTCTTCGGCCTGCCAGGGGAATTGGCAAGCAAGCAAGAGCAGGGATACCGCCGCCGGGACCTTCATAGGCCCATTCTACCGCATGCCGCCGCGAGGTGCTACTTTTCGGGAATGAGTGAAATCGCCATCGAATCAGCATCCGATGCCTATGCCGTACTGCTGGATAACCCGGGGTTCGCCCTGGATCGCCGCGGCCGCTTCCTGCGCGCCCGCCTCAAAAAGCCCCATCTGGTACTTTCCACCTCCCACGTGAATGGAGGGCAGGCGGAACATGTGCGTTACCTGGTCAACCACCAGAGCTGCGAAGGCAAGGGCCACCAGGGCCGCCACGATCAACTGCAAGGCGAGGGCCAGGCCGGCTACCATCGCACCGCCTGCGAAGAAGCGGGAGTATCCCCGGAGAACACGGCATTGATGGGGACGGCCGCCAACATGCAGTACGCGGCCGTCAGGGAAGAAAGCTTCGGAGAGACGCGCGTATGCGCCGTGGTCACCGCGGGCGTGCAGGGCAATGCGGGGCGCGCAGGCGATCCCGCCACCTGGGACGAGGCCGGGGGCGCCTGGAAGCCCGCGAAGACGATTGCGGGCACCATCAATACCCTGCTGCTCTTCGATTGCCCACTGCTGCCCGCGGCCCTGGCCCGCGCTGTGGCCACCATGACCGAGGCCAAGACCGCGGCTCTGCTCGACCTCGCCGTCCCCAGCCGCTACTCGCCTTCCCTGGCCACCGGTACAGGCACCGATCAGTATTGCCTGGCCGCACCCATGGATGCGTCCGTTCCGCCGCGCACCTGGAGCGGCAAGCATTCCAAGCTGGGGGAAATCCTGGCCCGTGCAGTGATCGAGGCCACCAAAGAAGCCTTACGCTGGCAGAACGGTCTCGAGCCTTCGCGCACCCGCAATCTCATCCATGCCCTGGGGCGCTTTGGGATCGATGAGGCGCGCCTGTTGGCCGATGCCGGAGCCCTGCTTTCCGCATCCGACCGCGCGCTGCTGGAAGCCAACTTCCAGGCGGTGGTACACGAGCCCCAAGCGGCTGCGGCGGCCTATGCGCTGGCCGCGGTCCAGGACCGTATCGCGCAAGGTACCCTGCCTCCCGCCGCGGGGGACGAGGCCCTGGCGAACCAGGCCTCCCTGTTGGCCGCGGCCTTGGCGGCGCGCACGGAAGCCTATCCCGCCTTCCGCGCCGAGCTGCTGGCCGCCGGTGCGGAAGGTGTGCCGTTGCCCGCTTTGATCGCCCGCGCGGTGGCCGCGGGTTGGCGGGGTAAATGGTCGTGAAAATGGCCGCGGAACTGCTCCGCGATCCCTTCGTCTTCCTTTGCCTGTGCCTGCTGCTCGACGCCTGCCTGGGAGACCCGCAATACGCTTGGCATCCTATCCGCTTGGCGGGCGCAGCGCTTGCTGCCGGAGAGAAAGGCTTGCGGGCCCTGGGTTGGGATGGGCGTTTCGGGGGCTTTGTCCTGTTCCTTTGGCTGACCGCGGTTTGCGGCGGAGGCGCTTGGGCTGTCGATGCGGGATTGCGTGCCGCGGGCGCGGCGGCGGGTCGGATCGAAGCGGGAGCCTGGCTGGCATGGGGTTGGAGGCTGTTCCTGGGCTACAGCCTGTTGGCCTTGGGCGACCTGGCCGCCCATGGCCGCCGCATCGCGCGCGCCGCGGAGAGCGGCGACCTTACCGGCGCGAGGCGGGCCGCCGGGATGCTGGTGGGGCGTGACACCGATCGGATGGACGCGGCGGCCTGCAACCGCGCGGCCGTGGAAAGCATCGCGGAAAGCCTGGTCGACGGGGTGCTCTCACCCCTCTTCTGGTTCGCCCTGCTGGGCCTGCCGGGATTGATCCTATTCAAGATCGCCAGCACCATGGACTCCATGGTGGGGTACAAGGATGAACGCTATCTGCATTTCGGCTGGTTCGGAGCGCGCCTCGACGACGTGATGAATTGGATCCCGGCGCGTCTGGGCCTGCTGCTCATCGCCGCGGCCGCGTGGTTGCCGGGATATTCCGCCCGCGGCGCTTGGCGCGTCTGCCTGGCCCAGCACGCCTTGCTGCCGGGTCCCAACAAGGGCTGGAGCGAAACCGCCGCCGCCGGGGCCCTGGGCGTCCGCCTGGCGGGCCCCATCTACAAGCACGGTACCCAGGTGAATGAACTCTGGATCGGACCCGCGGAGGGACCGGAAGGCGGCCGCGCGGGGGACGTAACGCGCATGATACTCCTGGCGTATGTGGCTACGGCCCTGTTCATCGCGTTGGCGGGTATATGGCGGTATACGGGGTGGATGGTGCGCTGGGGATGATCGCCGCCGCGTTGACGGGCCGCGGGGACCCCAGAGAGAAAGCTTTAGCGCCGGAAAATCGACAGGGGAGCGGGGCGTTGGGTATCCCGCCCCAGCGCATCGCGTCCTGCGGGACGGGCCGGGTTCACTGGCCGCGCCAGGGGAATCGCCAGACCCGTAGCGGTGGATACGCTTAAGGCGCCGTCGTGGCAGATCCTGCCGCCGCCATTGTCCAGGCACAGATGGATGGCCAAATCGCCTTGTCCGGCGCTGCGCAGCATCACGCCGTCATCCAACCAGGCCGTATCCACCGTAGTGCCGGAGAAGCCCCAAGCCCAATGCAGAACCGAATCCCGGCTGGCGCGGATGGCCGCAAGGTTGGAAATGGCCGGACGGTAGGGCAGGCTATCCTTGCCGTTCCAACTTGCGTTGGCAGGCATGGTGAACGCGGGATCCGGAATCGCCTCGCGGATATGGACGCGCACGTCACGATTGCGGGTGGAATCGCTGTAGGTGGCCGAGATGCGGAAGACCATGTCGGTATCGGCGGGGACTCGGGGGGCCATCACGAGCAGATTCTTTTGCTCCGGATCCAGGATCTTGCCGCCCGGGCCCGAGACCACCGACCATGCGAAGCTCGAAGCGCAATCGACGGTGGCGTTCAAGGAGATTTGGGCGCCTTCGGCGATAGAGGTATCAGCCGGGGCCGCGAATTTCATGGCGCAATTGTTGGGTTTGACGACCACGGGAATCGATTGCCCGGGCTTCTGGTTCAGGTACACCAGCCGGATCCAATTATCGCTGTGCTGGACCTTGGAGAGCTCGGGCTGGTCCAGCTTGCCTTGGTAGTATTGGTCCCGCGCCCAATTGGAGCGGCCCAGGAAGCACATGGTGCGCGCGATATTGGGCATGGTGTTGGTAAGCGAATCATACATCACCAGCGCGCCGTTCTTATACAGGCGCACGTATTTGCCGGTGACGGTCACCGCCAGCAACTGCCATTGGTTGAGGGCCCACTGGTTGTTCACCGCCAGCGTTGAGTTGGCCGTACCCGCCCAATTGTGGAACCCCATATTGTTGGTGGTATCCACGCGGTTGAGGATGAAATTGTCGATGCCTTCGCCGTTACCGAAGTCCAGCACGTGGGCCCATTGCTTGACGGCGGTGGGATATACCCATACGGAATAGGTGAGGCCGCCGGACCAGTCTGCATAACCGTCGCCTACGTCGAGGTAGTCCCCCGCCACGGCCCCGTCCAGGCTGTCCGCACCGGCAATCACGCCGGAAGCGCTTTCGTCGCCGTCGTAGTTCACGGTAGCCGCAGGGTTACCCCCGGCCACGGCATTCGGTCGCGCCGCGGTGCCGGTCCCGTTCAGGTGCCAGACCGCCACATAATTGGTCGCGTAAACGGCCGCCGCGTTCGAGCTGTCCACCGCGGCGGCATTTCCCCAGTACATGCGTATCGATTGCGCGGCGGAGTTCCCCTTGATGCTGTCCAGCTTGACCCAGATCTCCGCCTGTTGCTTGGCCGCGTCCCATCGCTCGATCTCGTAGGCCAGGTGGACCCCGTTGGTCTTGGCGAAGCGGATGTCCCTGCCGTCGGCCTGGGCCTGGGCGAAGTCGAAATTGTTGGCGCTCAGCCGCACCAGCAGCGGAAAGGCCGTGAGGGTGCCCGGGATATTGGCGCCCGCCGCCGAAGTATTCAATGTGAGATCGGTAACGTTCGTCCAGGCCGCGTAGTCATCCGCGGCCAGGCCGGCTGCGGGCGATAACCATATCATGGTCATCACTACGGCGGGACGGAAGGCAATGCGAGTATGCCGCTTCCCCATCATATATGCACCTGATGGCCGTCCGCGCCAACCGGACCGCGTCGGGCCATCCCCCTACTGTCCCTACTATAAGATAAAGGTCAAGCCGATATCTTCCGTATTTTGGCATTAATAACGGATTATTTGGTTCCAAGCCTGACAGGCATGGCCCGCGTAGGTGCTATACGGGCAAGGGAGAAGGATTCCTGCTCAAATCCCCTAATCGCCGTATTCACTTCTTCAACACGAAGCATTTCGGCGTTTTCGGACAACCAGGCCGCGGTTTCCGGGTCTTCGGCGACTTCGCGCGTAACCACCAGGTCACCCCCCTGGGAGAAGCCCAGCAGGCGCGCCGAGAGGTTCAAGGTCGAGCCGAAATAGTCGAGCCGGTCGTTCTGGTTGACGGCGATGCAAGCCCCGCAATGCACGCCGGCCTTGAGGACCAGGGAGGGCTGCGCCTTGGCGAGCAGCGCGTGGGCCGCCAGGGCGGCGCGTACGGCGGCCTGGGGCCTGGGGAATACGGCCATCACGGCGTCGCCGATGGTCTTGACCACGCCGCCGCCTTCGGAAGCGATGGCCGACTTGAGGATGTCGAAATGCTCCATTACCAGGCCGAAGGCCCGGGCATCGCCGGCTTCGCGGTACAGCCGCGTGGAACCGCGCAGATCGGTGAACAGGAAGGTCAGGCTCCCGACGGAAATCTCTTCGCCGGGCCGCAAGGCCTCCTCGGAGAACAGATCGCGGAAACTTTGCAAAGCGGTCACTTCGGCAGCCGTGGCCGCATCGTCCGCCCAGGCGTTGCGCTCCAGCACGAATACCACGGGAGCGCCGGTGGGATTGGCCAGGGACAGGCGCGGGCGCAGGCTCCAGGCGGCTTCGCCTTCGGGCCAACCGGCGGTGCGCGGCTCGGCATGGGGATGGTCTTCGCCATCGCGGTTGCCTCCGCCTACGCGGATATGCCAGGCCCCGGGAAAGGAAGGGGAACGCAGGCGGTAGCGGCCGGCGTCCAGGACCAGATCCACGGTGGCGGCTTTGCCCGGCGCCAGGGTCTGGCGGCAATGCACGTGCGGGGTACGCTGGGGTGACCCGACGCAATACTCGGCGGTCTCGGCGGACCGGATGGACCGGTTGGCGGCGAAGGTAACTTCCACGCTACGATCGAAGGCGGCGCGGAAATCGATGTTGCAAGCGTCGCAATGGACGGGGCCGTTGAGATCGCGCAGATGGGCCGCGGTGGCCTTCGCGCCCCGGCAGGAAGGGCAAAGCAGGTCCCAACGGAAATCGAGCAATCCGGCGCGCGCCGCCAGCAGGCAAAGCTCGAGCACATCGCGGCGCTGGGCTTCCCAACGTTCCGCCAGGGAGTAGGGACGCATGCGGGCCAGTTCGGAATCGTCGGCCTCTTCGAGCAGTAAGCGCAGGCGGGCCGCCAATGCCGGGTTCGCGCCCGCCTCCAGCAGGGTCTTGAAGCGCGCCGCCAAGCGGGCCTTGCCTCCGCTGGCGAAGGTGCGTTCCGCGGGAGCGATGCGGGCGGGTGCGGTGCGCGCCGCGGTCGCATCGTAGGCGCGCAGCACCGCGGCGATGCGCCGTTTGAAAAGCAGCGGGAAAAGCAGCGCGACCATGGGCGCAGAAGCGGGATGGCGCGGTTCCAGGCAGGTCTCGTAACGTAAGCGCGTACCCCCGGAAGCCTGGGCTTCCAAACGCACCGAGACGCGCATCTCGGCCAAAGGTCCGCCCAGGTACCGGCGCACCACGCCGAAGCGTTCCGGTCGCGCCCACTCGAACGGTTCTTCGCGCCAGCGCAAGAGGTAACCGAATTTGCGGAAGCCCAGCAAGCGCTCGCTCCCCTCGCCTTTGAGGGCGAGGGCAGGCAGACCGGTGTCGCGGTTGAACCGATCGGTATCGGAGACCAGGGGCCACAAGGCGTCCGGAGACGCGCGCAAGTCCCACTCCCAGTCGAAGCGCAGCATGGCCCTATTTTACGGTGCGGGAGACCCCGGGGGAAAGGAGATAGCGATCCCGGGGACGCACAGGATGAAGGATCAGCGGATGACGGCCAGATCGCTGGGTAAAAGGCCCAAATCGATGTTGCTGGCGGTCTTTTCCTTGAAGTCCTCCAGGTTGAAGAGGCGCAATCCCTTCATCCGGTCCCCGATGCACAAGGTGCGCGTTCCCGGGTCGACGGCCATTCCGCCTCCCTTGTACGGGTTCAGCTTCACGATATCGGTGATCTGTTTGTCCGAGATGCCGTAGGCGAGGATGCGCTCGCCGTCCGCCACGCCCAGGTCGAATAGCAGCTTGCCCTGGTAGAGCAAGGTCTTGCCGACGTTGCCGCCGAGATCCTTTTCGGTGGCGAGCATGGACCCTTCCGCGAAGGTCGCGAGGTCGACGGAGAGGATGCCGCCGTCGAGTACCAGGGTCACGAAATCGGATTCCGTGTACTTACCGATACAAGGGATGTACAGCTTGCCCGCGGTTTCGTCGTAGGTGATGCCCGCGGGATTGCCGAGGGAGAGCTCGAGGGCCTTGGCTACCTTTTTGGCCTTCACGTCTATTTTGACAAGGGTGGATTTCGCGGTCGGCGCATAATACGCCTTGCTGTCCAGGTTCGCCAGGATGGCGTAGAGATCCTCGCCGACGAACTTGAGGGCGGTGGCTTCCGCGAAGCCATCTGAGTCCGCGTAAGCGTGCACGTCGATGGCGCCCTTCTCGCTCCCATCCTTCTGATCGTAGATGAGGATGGAATCCTTCGCGAACAACGCGACGTAGATCAGGCCATCCTTGATCGCCACGTCGTAGGGATTGCTCAGCTTGGGGAAACCCACTTGCATCACGGTCTTCAGGTTCTGCTTGTCGATGATCTGCAGATTGTCGCGGCCCAGTCGGTTGATGACGAAGATATCGTCCCCGCCGAAAAAGCGGACCGCCGCGTCGGGGTGGATGGGATCGATGTTGGTCCGCGTGAAGGAGCTGTCCAGGCCCACCGCGGAATAATTGCCTTCTTTATACTTGGCGTCCGAAGTCACGGCGAATACGTAGCCCTTGTCGGGCGCGGTCTCGGTGAGCTTTTCGTCGGTCATGCAACCTGCGAAGCATAGCGTTGAGGCCGCCAGGGCGGCCAGTCGCGCTCGGAAATGCCGGATGGAGTCGTTCATAAGGGATCCTTTCGTTGGGTGATATGCGATTACAGTGCGGGTATCATAGCTCGGCCTGCACGGTGGCGGCGAAGCTGCGTCCCGGTAAGGGGATGTTGAAGAAGTCAAAGGCGTGCTGATCGAAAACGTTGCGCACCCCGGCGGCCAGCAGGAGATGCCTCGCCCGCCAGGAGAGGTCGAGATCGCAGCGCGTCTGCCAATCGGTGTTATGGCTGTAGGAATCGAAAATGCCCGGCATGTTGGAGCCGCCGGGATAGGCGAGGCCCTGGTAATAGCCGGTGCCCGCCAGGGTCCATCCCGCGCGCGTGAAAACCTGGCGCACGGATGCCTGCGATACCGGTCGGTAGGGGAGGAGTTTTCCCTGCTCGGAAGAACCCTGCGTGGCGTTCACCGCCTGTTGGAAAGTGAGGTCCAGCTCCGAGCGGGTCCAGGGCCGCGGCGTCGCGTTGAAGCGCGCTTCGGCTCCCAGGATGCGCGTCCGATCCAGATTGCGGAAAACCAGGGTGAACTGCGCGGTCTGTTCCAAGGTGATGATGTCCCGGCCTTCGCTGGCGAATGCCTGGGTTTCGGCCGACCAGCCCCGGCCTTCGCCGTGCAGGCCCACCGATCCGTTCAGGCCCGATTCCGGCTTGAGCAAAGGATTTCCCAGAACGGATCCGCGATCGCCGTACTTCTCCAGGAAGGTGGGCAGCCGGTAGGCGTTGCCTGCTTGCGCCGAGGCCCACCACCCCTCGCGGATACGATACTGGTATCCCAGGCGCAGGTTGGCGTTGGCGTCGCGTTCCGATGCGGGCAGGGTCTTCCCCGCGTACCCCAGGCGCGGTCCGCCGGAACGTTCCTGCAGGGTAATCACGCTCCCCAACACGGCCTGTATACTGTGGCGGCCCCGCGACCATGAGGGCGTAAGCTTACCTTCCCCGGTCCAACGGAACAGTCCCGGGAAGGTTCGATCCGCGAGCCGGTCGGTATAAAAGAACGCGGCCACCCCGTAGGCGGCCAGCGCCGAGACCGACCAACCACCGCCCAGATCGATGCGGCCCCACAGCGACGCCAGCCCGTCTCCGTACGCGTTGCGATCATTATCGTAACCGACTCCGATGCCGCCGCCCGCTTTGGAGGTATCCACGTAGACATCGCGCAACCAGGATCCGGAGAGGTCGGCAGTAGCTTCCGCGTTACCCGCGCCCCAGCGCGCCCGCGCCCGTCCCGATGCGCGATCCGAAGCGCGGAAGGCTTCCACGCGCACGGTGGAATCGACGTCGGGGAAAGGCGCCGGCACCTGCTTGTCCAGATGCGAGACCTCGGCACTTAAACCGACCTCGGAGGCCGGCGCCGGGCGCCAGGCGATGTCGCCGGTGAAATCGGTATATCCGTGCGCGTTGTTGGACCGGATTTTCCGGACCAGATCGCCTTCTCCCCGGCGCGGGGCGCCGTTCGGAAAGCGTCCCGGCAGGAATTCGGTCCCATCGTCGTCGTAGTAGGGGAAGTCGCCGTCGGCCTGTTCCCGTGCCGCCGTGACACGGCCACGCCAATGGCCTTGTTCCCAACCCGCGGAACCATTGGCGCGCAAGCTCCCGAAGGAACCGGCTCCCAACGCTACGCGCCCATCCGCTCCTTCGGTGGCGCTTCGCGTCACGATGTTGATGGCGCCGCCCATGGGGGCGCCCGGAAGGTTCTCCGGGGCCAGCCCCTTGTACACTTCGATGCGTTCCACCCCGGAAAGATCGCGATCGGAAAGGAACAGAGAGGGATCGGTGGCCTGGTTCTGCAGTACCCCATCGACATAGAGGTTAACCTGGTACTCCGAGGATCCCCATACGGAAACCCCCAGCCAATCACCAATGCCCCCGGTGCGCAATACGTGCAAGCCGGCGAGGCGCTGCAGCATATCGCCCAGGTTGCCCAATTGCCGGTCCACGTCGCCCGGGACTATGACCGCCTTGGCCGCCGCCGGTGGCGGAGGAGCGGGCCGGGATGAGGCGAGGGGTAACGCCAAAGTGTCGTCGTTGCGGGCTTCGGCTCGCGGCGGGACAACGGGCAGGGAATCGACCGCGGGCCATGCGTCGGGCGAGGCGAGCGCGAGCGCGCAAGCAAGGCTGCCGAGCATGCGTGCCGGCGTTAGCCGCGCGAACGGCATGGTATGAGACTCCTCGCCGCGGGCGCGCGGGATCTGGGCCGGCGCTTCGCGTTCAAGAAAGGGGCTATCGCGCGCTGTCGATCGGGGTAAACGGAATATGGGCGCCCGCTGGGGAACGCCGCTTCCGTTGACCTCGGCTGCGAAGGCCAATTCAGATCCCTTGAGGTGAGTCTTCTGGCTCGCGGGTTCAGCCGGGGGTTGTAAAGCCCACCGACAGCCTACTCCTTCCCCTTCCCGGAAGCCGCCCGTTGCCGGGCCGTTCCAGTGGGTGGTTCCCCGCGCGCGTTCGTTACGCACCTTGAGAACCCCGAAGTTTCGTACCGCTTACAGCGACGAGCTCGCTTCCGAATCGCACGGAATTCCTCGTTATGCGAGCGATAGTCCTTCGGACTTCCGCTTTAGCGGAATCGGCCAATGGCCGATTCCGCGTATCCCCGGTTACCCGGAGCGCTCCCTGCAAGGCGAGTGGCAAAGGTATCAAGCGTATCAGCCTTTGTCTATGCTTGGTAGTTCCGGAGGCTGCGCCAGATTTTTTCATTTCGTCCCCCTAATTGCCTATATTGGGGAAAATCCGGCCGACAGACATGTTTATCCGAGGGGTTAATGGGATCGAAATCCCCATCCGCCGCAGACACACCCGAGATTCCCAGCGAGCTGGCGGGAATCGGTTTCGCCGCGTTGCTTGAGCAACTGGATTCCCCTTTCATCGCTTATCGTCCCAACGGTTCCAAGGCCTACGCCAACGAAGCCGCCGCGCGCCTGTGCTTTTACGACTCGGCGCGGGAATTCATGTCCGCGTCCACGCGCGAAGCGCATGCGCGCGTAGACGTTATAGACGAGTCCATGGCCCCCTTCCCCTATGATCGCCTGCCCGCCGTGCGGGCCCTGCTGGGTGAAAACGTGCCCGGCCAGATGCTGGGATTGCGCCGCCGGACGACCGGCGAAATCCATTGGGCCATGGTGAAGGCCTCGCCGATCCCGGGTCCTCAGGGAGCCGAGGGCATGGTCGTACTCATGCTCCAGGACGTTACCGGCATCAAGCAAGCGGCCATCCAACTCGCGCGCACGCGCGAGGAACAGGCCGCCATGCTGGAGATCATGGAGAGCGCCTGCACGGCCCAAGATGCTTCCGGCAACCTCGTATATGCCAACGCCGCGGCCGCGCGCCTGCTGGGCTTTACCGATGCGGAAGCGCTCCGGAAAACGGATCCCCGCGGCATCCTGCAACGCTTCGATATCCTGGATGCGGATCGCAATCCTCTGCCCCACGATCAGTTACCGGGCCGCGAAGCTTTGCTGGGGAAAACGGTTTCCGGGAAAATCATCTGCTATCGGGTCAAGGCCACGGGCGAAGAGCGCTGGTCCCTGGTAAATGCGGCCCCGCTGTTCGATAGCGAGGGCAAGGTGCGCCTCGCCATCAACATCTTCACCGATATCACCGAAGTGCGGAGGGCGGAAGCCTCGGTGGCGAAACATATGCGTTACCTCGAGGGGATGAACCACGTTTCCGGCGCCCTGCAACGCACCATGGATCTGGAGCGCGTGCTGCCCACCTCGCTGGCGCGCCTGCTGGAGGTTTTCGATTGCGGCCAGGCCTGGCTCATCCGCGCCGACGAGGAAGATACGGAATACCGCATCCACTTCTATGCGGAACGGGCTCCGAAAACCGTTGCCCCGGCAGGCGTCTCGCTCGCCCTTCCCGTCCTGGACCAGGTACCCGTCGAGGCGGGATTCGCCGAAGTGGTACGCGCTTGCATAGCAAGCGATGACCCGGTGGTCTTCGGCCGCGAGCACCCGCTTCCCAACCAGGATTACTGGCGCAAGACCCTGGGGGTAGGCTCGCTGAAAGCCATTTCCATGCGTCCCCAGGTGGGCAGCCCGTGGATCCTCTGCCTGCTGCGATCCCCGGACGCGGAGCCGTGGCTCGGCCAGGATTTCACGATGTTCAAGGATATTTCGGCGCGCATTGCCTCGGCGCTCGGTGCCATGCACCTGTACCGCGATCTGCGCCGCTCCGAAGAAAAGCATCGCACCTTATACGAGCGATCCCTGGACGGTATCTACCGCTGCGCCCCGGACGGGTCGCTGCTCGACGCCAACCCCGCCCTGGTTTCCATGCTTGGCTACGCGGATCGCGCCGAGTTGTTGGGGACGCGCCAGCCGCTGCTCCTGCCCGCGGGCGCTGAATTGGCCGGGCGTTCCGAAGTCCAGGAAACCTTTACCGTGGAACTGACCCGTAAGGACGGATCCACGGTATGGGTGGAAGCCAACGCCCAACCCATCCGCCGCCACAGCGGCGAGATCGCGTACTTCGAAGGCATCGTCCGCAACATCAACGATCGCAAACGCGCCGAAGAGGCGCTCAAGGCCAGCGAAGAGAAGCTGCGCCAATCCCAGAAGATGGAGGCCGTAGGCCGCCTGGCCGGCGGCGTCGCGCACGATTTCAACAACCTGCTCACCGCGATCAATGGATTCAGCGATCTGCTGCTCATGTCCATCGGCAAGGAAGACGGGCGCCGTTCCCACCTGGAGGAGATCCGCAAGGCGGGAGGTCGGGCCGCGGCCCTTACGAGCCAGTTGCTTTCCTTCAGCCGCAAGCAGGTGCTGGCCCCGCGCCTGCTCGATCTCAACGCCGTGGTCACGGGCATGGAAACCATGCTGCGCCGCCTGATAGGCGAGGATGTGGCGCTGTCCACATCGCTCGATCCCGCCTTGCACAAGGTGGTGGCCGATCCCAACCAGATGGAACAGGTGATTCTCAACCTGGTGCTCAATGCCCGCGACGCCATGCCCGATGGGGGCGAGCTGCGCTTGATCACCGGCAATCGCCGGCTCCTGGAAGAGGAGCGTTCCCAGGCCTTCCTGGACGTGCCGGTGGGCGATTACGCTTCCCTCTCGGTACGCGATACCGGGACAGGCATGGACGCGGAGACCCAATCACGCCTCTTCGAGCCCTTCTTCACCACCAAACAGAAGGACAAAGGGACGGGGCTGGGATTATCCACGGTTTACGGCGCGGTCAAGCAGGCCAATGGCACCATCACCGTGGACAGTAAAACGGGGCGCGGCACGGATTTCTCCATCTTCCTGCCCGCGGCCACCAAGGCTTCGCGGCCGGATCCGGTGCGCCTGCGGGAACGCGCCCTGCGCTCGGCCGGCGGAACCGAAACCATCCTGTTGGTGGAAGACGAGGATGCCGTGCGCCACCTGGCCCGCGATGTGCTCGAGGTGGGCGGTTATCGCGTGCTGGAAGCCCCGGGCGGGGAACAGGCCCTGGAAGTGGCGGAAAAGTTCAAGGACCAGGAAATCCATCTGCTGCTGACGGACGTGGTGATGGGGGGGATGAGCGGTCGCGAGCTCGCGGAGCGCCTGCGCGCCATACGGCCGACCACGCGCGTACTTTTCATGTCCGGGTATACCGAGGATGCCATCATCCGCCACGGCGTGTATACGGCGCAAGCGGCGTTCATCGGAAAGCCGTTCTCGCCGGCGGCGTTATCCGCGAAGGTGCGGGAAGTGCTGGATGCTACGGTGGAAGCGAAGTCGGGGGATTGATGCGGGGGAAGAGGGGTTTAAGGTCTAAGGTTTAAGGAATGAAGATCAGTTGCTGCCCCTTAGACCTTAAACCTTAAACCTTCCCCGCCTACTTCTTCTTCGTTTTGTCTTTCTCGATCACCGCGTACGCCGAGTGGTTGTGGATCGACTCGAAATTCTCCGACTCCACCACGTACTGTGAAATCCGCTTGTCAATGTTCAGCAGATGCGCGGTATCGCGCACCATGTCTTCCACGAACTTGGGATTATCGTAGGCGCGCTCGGTCACGTACTTCTCGTCCGGGCGTTTCAATAGCCCGTACAATTGGCACGAGGCCACCGACTCGACCAGGTCGATGATGTCCTCGATCCAAACGAAATGCTTGCCGGGGGCGATACGGGCCTTGACCGTCACGTGGGATCGTTGGTTGTGCGCGCCATAGTCGGAAATCTTCTTGGAGCAGGGGCACAAGCTCGTCACCGGCACCACCACCTTCAGCTCCATGCAGGCCTTGCCTTCGCTGATCTCTCCCTTGAATGTCACCTCATAGTCCATCAGGCTCTTGACGCCCGAAACCGGCGCGGCCTTGTTCACGAAATACGGGAAGGTCATCTCGATGCTACCCGCCTCGGAGTTGAGCTTCTCGGTCATCTCCGGCAGCATTTCTTTGAACGACTCCACGGTGATTTCCTTTTCGCGGTCGTTGAGGATTTCCACGAAGCGGGACATGTGGGTGCCCTTGAAGTTGTGGGGCAGGTACACGTACATGTTGAAATTGGCGATGGTGTGCTGCTCGCCTCCCGAGCGATCCTTGACGCGCACGGGATGGCGGATGGACTTGATGCCCACCTTGTCGATATCGATACGACGCGTATCTTCGAGATTCTGCACGTCGGCGATGGAGGTCATCGAACCGTTGATGGGGGTGGCAATCTTGACCGATTTGGAAGGCTTGACCATGGCAATCTCCGCGAGTCCTCATACCGGCTTGGTCGCCGGGCAGGGGGAGGTATAAAATAGCAACTTTGGGCGGATATCCGATTTTGCGCGTTGGGCATTGAACGCGTTGACCCCTGCGAAGGGTCTGGGGTGCCGATTGCTGTTATATTGGACCGGTTTCCGGAACGTAAGCAGGCACATGAATTCGAGTTTGGCGCTTTTCAGTTTTCTTCCCGTACTGGGATTCCTGCTGCTGGGGGCGCGCGGCAATGCGCGTCAGGCCCTATGGGGCGCATTGGCGTTGGGCGCTTTTGAAGCCGGCTATAGCCTGGCCGTGGCCGGACTGGACTACCTTACCCTGGTACCCTTCGGCATCCTGGTGATTTTCATAATCATCTCCCTGCGCACCGATGACGACTTCTTCTTCAAGATCCACGGAGCGGTGGCGAACATCGCCCTGGCGCTGGCCATGCTGGTCGCTTGGCATTTCTTCCACAAGGCGATGATGCTGGACGCGGCGGTGAAATACGTCGGCCTGGATAAGTTGTCGGCCATGAATCCGGAAATCGGGCAGGCGCAATGGGCGGAGTTCTTCCGGTTGCTCAGCCTGCAATTGCCCATCTGGTTGCTCTTGCATGCGGTGTTGACCATCCACGCCGCCGCGCACTGGAGCCGCTGGGCCTGGGGCATGGTCTACGTGCCCGGACTGTTCGCCGCCCTGTTTCTGGCGATGCTGGCTCCCTTGGTCACGGCCCTGGGACCGTAACCTGCACCGGCCTTCCGCCGAAGTCCCCGCCGTTTTCGCCTTCGCGCCCGTCCTGCGCGACCACCCGCACCACGTAATTGAGGACGGTGCCCACCGGCACCATTGCGATGTCGTCCGCATAGGCGGCCACGGGTATGACCGCGGAGGAATCCAGCACGGCCAGATCGGCGCCCAGACGCAGCACGCGATAGCCCTTGAGCAAGGGATAGAATTTCGGCGGCGTCCAGGTCAATTGCGCATGGGTGCGCGTGAGCCCGGCCGATTGCAACCCGGTGATCTTGGGAGGCGGGGCGGCGGGATTGTACTTCGCCTTGACCACGGCGGGAAGTTTCGTAGTTAACCCCGAGGTTACGGTAACATCCAGGGTATCGGGAAGGTAGTAGCCCTCCGGGATGGCGTAGACCACCAGCCGGTACGATCCGGCGGGTATTCCGGTAAGCGTGAACGGCCCACCCGCAGGAGGCGCGCCGTAACTGGTGACGGTGGCGAAGGGCGCACCTGACAACACCGCCCAGATGTTCTCGTCGCCCTTGCCGGGATTGGTCACCCAGGAGGAATCCCGCGTCGCCGCTCCGGAAATGGTTCCCGGCGGAGCGGGAACCAGGGTATCCGGGGCCGTTCCCGGGCCCCGCGGGGAGAGTCCCATGCGGATGGCGATATCGGTCGCGCCGGGCTTTTCCGCGGTGAGGGTGTAGCGGCCGGCGGGCAGGGAGTCGAAGCGATAGCCGCCTTGGATATCCGTAATGGCGCTATCGTAGGGCTTGGCTGCCAGCGGCAGCGAATCCCGTGACCCGGGAGCGGCTGCGATCGAGTACAGGCGGATGCGCGCGCTCTTGAGCGCGGTCCCGCCCGAAAGGACGATGCCGGCCAGGGATCCCGCCGCGGGCCCGATGAGCTTGGGTCCCGGCGCGGTGAGGGGAGGCAGGGTATCGATGGGTCCCCCTTGCCCCAGGGGATTCACGGCCTGTACGGTGTACTTGAGCGCGGTGCCTTTGGGCAAAAGCCCCAGCGAATCGATCAGCAGCGTATCCGCGGTTTGCCAGTCGCGCGCCACGTCCCCTTCCGCTCTCCGCGCGATCCGGTAAAGCGCAATGGCCCCGCCGGAAAGGCGCACCGGATGCCAATGCAAGGCGACGGAGTTCCCCGCGGAGTCGCGCGTGAAGGCGATGCCGGAAACGGCCGGCGGCGCCACGAACCGGCTCCATAGCAAATCAACCGGCGGCAATTCCGTATCCGCGCCCGCGACCGCCGTTACCTTGTCGAGATAGGCCGTCTGGTAATGCCCGTCGGCGGCGGCGAAGGCCATGCGGTAAACGCCGACCGGTACGTTTTCGATGACGTAGGCCCCGGAGGTATCCGTGAGGGCCGATCGATCGGCGCCGCCTACGCGCACCAGGATATTCTCGTTGGCGATAATCCCTGCGGGCAAGGCGTTGGGGCCGCGCGTTACCCGTCCGCGCAGCCGCGCCGGCGGATTCAAGGCCAAATCGCGCCGCAAGGTGTCTTTGGGCGCGGCGATGGCGAGGTCGGGCACGAGCGCGAATTTCCGGCCCGAGGCGTCCTGGGCTTCCAGCGCGTAGAGCGCATTTGGAAGCGAATCGAAACGATACCTGCCGTCGGCGGAAACCGCCAGGCTGCGCACGAGCGTGGGCTTGAGGATGGCGGTGGTATCCTCCGTGCCTACGGCCGGATGGGGAGGCAGCCGGAACAGCTTTACCGTGCCGGATACGGGAAGGCCGCCATCCACCAGTTTCCCGCTCAGGTTGGGGTTGCCGGTTTCCGTGGACGGGCCTTCCCCCGTGCCATTGTCCTTTTCCAGGATGCAGGCGCCCAGCCAGGCCGCGGCCGCGGCGGACAGCAAAATCCGCGGCAGCGCGGCAGCCCCAATCCTCCCTGGGATACTACGCAATGCTTTCATAGGGACCCCTGGTGCCGCGTCATGGGAATGAGGTGAAGATTAAGCTGGTAGACCATGTCTTCGCCCACGTCGGTGGAGGCGATGGCCAGGATGCGTTTGCGGAAGGCGCGCAGTTCGGATTTGATGCGCTTGAAGCCGTCCTGGGAAATGCTCATGGTGATGCCGCTGATATCGCGTGCCGTGGGCGGATGGCGATCGATGGAACGCTTGGCCAGTTCCATGGTGGCGCGATGGAACGAAGCCACGCCCAGGGCGGCCACTTCATCCCCGGTGGAAAGCGCGGGTTCGACAACGGCATAGCGGCCTTTGCCGTCGCGGGAAAGCAGGCCCAGGCGCAGGAGCAAATCCACCGAGTCGCGCGCCTGCTTGGCGGTGAGAGGCGGATCGAGCAGCTTGCCGATCCGCTCCCAATCCTCCTGCCCGTCGGGGCCCGGCTTCGGTTCCAGCACGGGCAGCAGGGACCGCAACGCGCTATGGTACCAGGCGGTGAGGTATTCGAATTGATCCTGGCGCAATTTCTGGTGGGCGCCGTACTTTTGCACCTCGGACATGCGGGCGAAGTGCAGCTCCTTCGCCGAGGTGGTTTCCGCTTGGTTGAAGAGCACCAGGGCGTGGAAGTACTCGGACTGTTTTTCCGAAAATCGGAAAAAATCAGACAACTTACCGGCGCCTTCCAGGGAGAGGTTCCGGTCCCCGCGCATGACGCGCATAAGGTAATCGCGCGCCTTGAAACCGGAGCGTTCCGCCAGCATGCGCAAGGAGAAGTGCTTGTTCAGTCGCTTCCTTTCTGCGAAGAAATCCGCCAGGTAGCGCCGGTAATCGGTATATGCGAAGATGGGTTCCATGCTCGGGCCTATGCAAGGATAATTCCCCGCCCGCAGGTACACACCATGAAATTCTAAAAAAGTGACTTATTCAGACAACAGTCATTGAATTCACCCGATTTCGAGGGTAGGCTGGTCCGGAAAGCTATATTGGAGAAGGGAGGGTGGTATGACGCCAAAGGGAAAGATACTGGTCATGGACGACGAAGACCTCGTCCGCAACGTGGCCGGGAAGATGCTGGAATTCATCGGCTACCAGGTGATCACCGCCCGCAACGGCGAGGAAGCCCTCACCCTGTACCATTCCCATCGTTCCGCGGGGCAGCCCTTCGATGCCGTGATCCTCGATTGGATGGTACCGGACGGCCTGGACGGGTTCAAAACCATGGAGCGCCTGCGCGCGATGGATCCCGATGCCAAGGGAATCCTTTCCAGCGGGTATCCCGATCAAGATGAGGAAACGCGCACCGCCGCCGGCTTCTCGGCCGTGATCGGAAAGCCCTACGAATTGAAGACCTTGAAGGAAATCCTGGAGCGGGTGGTGGGGAAGGCTCCGGCCTCCGCCTAGCGAAACTTATTCGGCCGAGGCCATACGGCCCAGATCCACGATCAGCATATCCTCGCCGCGCCCGTCCGGATCGGGCTGCAGCACGGCGCGCAACAAGGTCGCGCGCTCCAGCACCTTAACCTTGTATGGCATGTTGATGGCGGTGCGGTTCTGCAGCTTGAGCACCAGCTTGTTGATGCCTACCTCCTTGACCTGAAGCACCCGGTGGCCGTTGTACGAGGCCTCGGATTGGGCGCCGGCCTCATAATCGGCGTTGAGGATATCGGACAGGGATCCGATTTGCAGGGAATCCAGGCGGTATAGCTTTTCGCAAGTCATGGCGTTGGCGCGGAAATAGACTTCGCGGCCGAACTTGCGGTAGATGAGTACCTGGCTCTTATAGCGCGGGGACTTCTCCAATTGGCGATCGATTTCCCGGCAAGAGCGCTGGGACAATACTTCCGCGCTGCCGGCGCGCTTGCCTCCGTGGGCGTTCTTCATCAGCCAGAAACCCGTGAGGCCGGAAAGCAGCACCAGGCAAACGCCGATGATGAAGATTTGCGGGAAGGTGGATTTCTCCTGCAGGGACATGAGCCTCGCGAGTTGCTCGTCCTTGGCGGCCTTCTCCTGCATCTGGCTTTGCAGGCTGGAGAGGTTGTGCTTGGCGGTGGAAAGTTCCTTACGGGTTTCCACCAGGGTACGCGTGGCCTTGAGCACCTCCATCTCCAGGCGAATCTTCTCGTAGATGGCGTCCACCGAAGCCAGCGAGTTCTCGATCTGGCGGATGTACATGGAGGGGCCGTCGTAGGAGCAGACGATGGAACGGAAGGTCATGAACAGGGCGAGCAGCCGTTGCAGGTTGCGGTCCGTATCCGGGGCCAGGTTCCGGGTCAGGCGCATTTCGGCCAGGGCCGCCGCGTCCATCCATTCCTCGACGGAGTGGAAGACCCGGCCCGGTTTGGTGGGCGATTCGTAATGGATGATGAAGCGGCAGAGGGCGCTTTTGAGATCGTTCAGCTTGATCTTGGCGCGGTGCAATTCCACCAGGCTGCCCTGAGCGCGCGCCTTGAGCTCGGAGAATTCGGCGGCCAAGGCCCGGTCGACGCCGGCGGACTTGGCCCCGCGGGGGGAAGTCTGCTCCAGCCGCCCCTGGAATCCGCCCATGGCTTCCAGCGTCTGGTAGGCATCCCCCAGGGACGATTCCAGATATGAATTGACGTTGGTGAAGTTGTTGGCCTTCTCGTGCCCCAGGGATTGGAGCAGGGAAAGCACGAAGTTTCCGGCCTGTAGCCGCGGTTCCAGGAATAGGCGGATGACGTCCGGAGTCGGCTGGATGACTTCGATCAGCTTCATGCGGGGTAACCCGGTTCCTGCTGCATCCTTCTGATTTCCCGAATCGAGCGAATTGATTGATTACACGCGAGGCCCAGACCTCGTATGTCCATATAATAGAATGTTTTGTCGGGTTGGGTTGGGCGTTTGTGGGGGGAGGAAGCGGGGGAGAAAAGGGGGGGAAAGGAAGGTTTAAGGTTTAAGGTCTAAGGACTAGAGCTTAGACCTTAAACCCTCTTCAAAACGTGTACGTCACTCCCGGCACTCTCAACCGCAGTTCCACTTTCCGGTCCACACTCACCGGTTCCGGCATAGGGATGGGATTAATCGCCAATCGATCCGTCCAATTCGACGGCCCCGACGCGCCGCGGTCTTCCATTCCCATCGTCAGGGCGTTGGTGGCCCAGTAACCGACCCAGGCGCCGCCGACCAGCAGGGAGGTGATGCCGGACTTGAGGGCGTAATCCGAATTATGGCCGTCGAAGGCCAGCACGGAGATGCCGCCCCCGACCAGGATTCCCGCCAAGCCACCCAAGGAATTGTAGAGCCCACGTTCCTTGCTGTCGTAGCTGTTGCGGTAATAGAACAGGCCTTCCATGAATCCGAGGGTGCCGCCCAGCAGCGCCGTTCCGAACCAAGGCCGCACGGAGGAGGCGTCGAAGAGGGCCGCCACCTCGAGACCCGCGGCGGCGCCCAAGGCGGTATGGTCCATGATACCCGTGTTCACGCCGTCGGGAATGTTCTGGCCGCTCCGGTATTCATTGGCCAGGAAGTGGCCGGCCGCGGCCAGCGCCACCGACTGCCCCAGGCCCAGGCGGATGATGGCCTCTTGATGGCGTTGGTTGACCTCGGGGAAATAGACGAAGGGGGAGAAGAAGCCGAGCAGGCCGAAACCCAAGGCGAACTTCTGCTGGATGTCCACGCGGCCGGGTTGATCGACATAGGCGTCGCCCAGCCGGTATCCGCCGTACACGCCCAGGGGATAGGCGAAGAGCGTAGTCATGGCGGCCACGCGCCAAGGCGTGTCATCGTCCCAGGACATGGCCGTGAAGGGGATGGCATGGGCCGCGTACAGGGCCGCGATGCCCAGATAGCCCGTACCCTTGGCATGCGCGTCTTCGAAGGGACGGTTCTTGGCGAACCAGAAATGCGTGCCGAAGGCGAAGGGCGCGACGATCATGGGCGTGGCCACCTTGGTCTTGGTTTCTTTGAAGTCGAAGGCCAGCGGTACCGAGAGGCCGTACACGTAGGTGCTGATCAGGGTCTGGCTGCCGATGTACCACATGCGGTTCTTGCGCTGGGAAGCCAGGCTGCGCGGAGGCTTGGACGGCGGCTCGGCGGCGGCGGGGTTTTCCTGCGCGGGCGCGATCTTGATGACGCCGGGAGGTTGGGGCTTTACGACCGAATCATTGCGGGCGGTGCCTTTGTCCGCGGGGGCAGCCGGTAAGGCGTCGGCATCGTCGCCGGCGGAGTAGTGCAAGGTCTTGAGGCCCAGATCATTCGACTCGGTGAGCAGCCGCTGCATGGGCTTGGCCCCGATCTCTTCCTTGAGGCCGCGGGTCTGGCCCGTAGCGGGATCGGCCACGGTGATCTTGAGCAGGGTGGGGGAAAGCTGTTCCAGGGCCACCACCGAATCGGTGGCTTCCATATCGAAGAATACCGAGAGGTGATCCTTCAGGGCATTGCCTTGGACGGAAACCGGCGCCCCCAGTGCCATGAATGCCAAGAAAGCCAGGAAGGTCGGGGCGACGAAAATCCGGGCTAGGCTGCG
Source organism: Fibrobacterota bacterium (assembly GCA_023249635.1). Classification (GTDB taxonomy): domain Bacteria; phylum Fibrobacterota; class Fibrobacteria; order UBA11236; family UBA11236; genus Chersky-265. The sequence goes on along the minus strand of JAHFCH010000002.1, from coordinate 59,097 downwards.
GATGCGCGCGGAAGGGCTGGGCGTTTTTTCCATGGGTAATATTTAAAAAATGCGGGGACGGAAAGCAGGCGGCCTAGAATTCCAGGCGGTATACGGCGGCCCGGCTGAATCCGTAGCAGATGCCGGGCGCCGCCCACACGGTTTCTTCAATGGGCGTCTCGGTGGCGTCGGTGAAGCTTTCCGACCAGGTGGCGCCGCCGTCCCAGGTGATCCAGAGCGCGCTGGAGGTATCGCCGATTCCGGGATCGACGCTTTCACCGTATGCCAAACCGTTCGCGCCGTCCAGGCGGATGCCCCGCATGCGCGCGGACCGCGTGGCCGCCAAGGTATCCCAGGCCTTTCCGCCGTCCCGGGATTGCACCAGGAAAGGCCAGTTCAGGGTGTCCCGGATGGCGAAGCCGCCGAAGGCGATCCATTCTTGTCCTGCCAGGGCAGGTCCTATCTCGGGCCCGGACACGGTATCGGGGAAGTTACGGTAGCGCGAAACGGCTCCCGTGGACAGATCGATCCAGTTCAATGCCACCGAACCGGCCAGGGCCTTGCCCGCCGAGTAGGCGTGGATGGGCCGCGTGGTCAGCAGGTTCTTGGGTGCGAAGGGATGGGACGCCGGTGACCAAGGGCGCCATATCGAGCCGCCATCTTCCGAAAGCAGGAAATCCACGTTTCCCATGGGATCGCGATCGACCAGCGCCAGCGGCGATTTGCCTGCGTAGAACAGGGCCAGATCGGAATCGCCCGCGAAGGCCATACGGTTCCAGGTAGCTCCCGCATCGAGGGTATGCAGTACGCCGTAATGACTGATGCCGGCGCTGTCCGGGGCCAGTGAGAAAGCCAGGAAACCCGAGGCCGAATCGACCGCCGCGACGGATTCGAGGCGCCAAGCGGAATCCAGGTTTTGCGCCTGCCAGTTGGCGCCGCCGTCCAAGGTGAGATTGAGAACGATACGGCCGGGTGGGCCGGATAAGGCCAGGCCCCGTTGCGCGGTGAAGAAGGTGGCGCGGCCCAAATCCGCATATTCCGAGAGCGGGCCGAAGGCGGAGATTTTCTTCCAGCGGGCCTGGCCCGGCTTGAGTACGGAACGGGAAGGGGAGCCGCCGCCGCCCGTGAGGCAAGCGGCGAGGAACAAGGGACCCAGGGCGGCGAGGGCTAGGGCCCGGGCCGCCGGGACCGGGGGCTTATTGGAACTCGACCAACTCCACATCGAATACCAGGGTCGCATTCTGGGGGATTACCGGCGGGCGGCCTTCGGGGCCGTAGGCCAGGTTGGCGGGGATGATCAGGGTGCGCTTCTCGCCCTTCTGCATCAACATGATGCCCTCGTCCCAGCCGGGGATGACCATGCCCGTGCCCACTTTGAAGTCGATGGGTTGGCCGCGCTTATAGGAGTTGTCGAACTCCTTTCCGTTGGTCAGCCGGCCCGCGTAATGGACCTTGACGTTCATGCCTGAAGCGGGTTTGGGCCCGGCGCCGGGATGCGTGATGATGTATTTGAGACCCGACGGTGTGGCCGTGGCCTTCTTGATCAGTTCTTCGGTTTGCGCTTCCATTTTCTTATTCGCCTCCTGTTCTTTCTTCTGCTTGGCCACCGCTACATCGGCGCTTTTCTTGATCTGGGCCTGGAAAGCCGCTTCGTCGGCCTTGAACTTCTTGGCCTTCGCTCCCACCCGCTCGATGCGGATGCTGTCGATGAGGGTGCCGACCACCACCGCGTTGACCACTTCTTGTCCCGTGATTACGTGGCCGAAAATGGTGTGCCGATCGTTGAGGTGCGGGGTGGGCACATGGGTGATGAAGAACTGGCTGCCGTTGGTTCCCGGTCCGGAGTTCGCCATCGAGAGCGTGCCGGGTTTGTCATGGCGCAGCGTGGCATCGAATTCGTCCGCGAACTGGTAGCCGGGACCGCCGGTGCCGTTGCCTTGCGGGTCGCCGCCTTGGATCATGAAATCTGGGACAACCCGGTGGAAGTTCAATCCATCGTAAAATCGCGTTCCCGCGGGCTTATTCGAAGCCTTGGTGCCTTCGGCCAGTCCCACAAAATTGAGTACCGTCAGGGGCGCTTTATCCGCTTCCAGGACCGTGGTTATCTTACCCTTGGGCGTATAAATCTCGGCGTAAATGCCGGGAGGCAGGGTTTCCTTGGGGGCAGCGGCCTCCTTGGGGGCCGGCGCCGCTTTGCCGCGGACGGCGGATTTGGAAGTGTCGGTTACGGGCGCGCTCGCGCTCGCGGGGGCTGCGGCCGCCGCGGGGGCCTCGGCGCTACGGGCCGGCAGGGCCGAAACGCAAACGGCGAAGCATAGCGGAATCACAGCATCGAAGTATCGGACTTTGCCACGGGCCAAGGGTTGCTCCTTTGCATGCAATCGGAACGACTGCGTCTTGGTTGGGAAATTAGAAAAGATTCCGCGCCGGAAAAGCGCGGTCGCACGGGGAACAACGGGGGGAAAGGTATGCGGATCGGGATAAGCATATGGTTGATGGTTTTCGCGGCGGCGGCCCACGGGCAGGCGCTGGTGGCGCCCGTGGTGCTGACCGGCGTGGTCCGCGACTTCGAGGAGTTGCGCGCACGTCAGGCGACCGGGGGGCATCCCGATTTCAACCCGACCTGGGATCCGCGGGGGTGGGAGGCCTGGGGCTGTTTCGATAAACCCACGGCCGCCAAGGGCGCGGTCCAGGAAAACCTTGCCGTAGGCGACGCCAATCCCGACAAGCTCGCGGGTTTCCTCCCTTATGATCGCGATGAGAGGGGACCGGCGTTGAAGGCCGGGTTCGATATGCCGCCCAACTGCTTCCGCAGCCGTTTCGGGGAATGGTATACCACCCGCGATCCTTCCATCAATCGCGCCTTCTTCCTTGAGCTCCCCTTCAGCAAAACCGGATCCGTATACAGCTACGATAATCCCGACTTCTTTCCCCTCGACGATGACAAGCTCGCCGGGTTGCGGCCCCAGGTGCCTTCGGTCACCAAGACCTTCGGGCACCGCCAGACGGGCACCTCGGAGGGCATCGACATGGCGAAGCATAATTACGGCTTTACCTTCGAATTCCACGCCAAGTTCACGGCGCATAAGGGCACGGGCCAGCAATTCTCCTTCCGCGGGGACGACGACGTATGGGTGTTCATCAATGACCGCCTGGTCATCGACCTGGGCGGCCTGCATGCGGCGGAATTCGCGCAAGTGAACATCGATTCCCTTTCCTTGGAAGAGGGCAAGGCCTGCTTCCTGGATTTCTATTTCGCCGAGCGCCGCGTAGAAGCTTCACGGCTTACCATCACCACCTCCCTGGATCTCAAGAACTCGGATAAGCCCGTCGACCCCGTGGCGGTAAAGGCCGTGGAAGGATGGCTCTACGATCGGGACGGGGATGGCATCGCCGATAAGGCCGAGATCGCTTTCGATAAGCAGCCGGATCGGACGCCGACGGCGCTGGAACTCGATTTGGCCGGGGAGGCGGAACGGGGTAACTGGGATGTTACTGCGGACGGCGCCGCGAAATGCCTCGTCGTCTCCAAATCCGATTTCTTCACCCGACCGGTGACGGGCTGGGACGAGGCCGATGGGGCCAACCAGGGGCATACCTTCAAGGAGCCCGCGGCCGGGCTTTCCGACGGGAGCTTCCCGCTCCACGACCGCATCGGGCCCGTTATCGACCGTGCCTGGAAGCTGGTGCAGGACACCTCGCTGAGCGATATCCCGGGCATCCTCATCCAGATCCGCTTCAGCGAACCGGTGACGGTGGGGGCGCCCGCGGTGCTCAAGTTCCAGGACGCGACCGGGAAGGAGAAGCAGGTGGATCTAATCGCCGTGCGCGCCGATTCCGGATCGGGAGGCCGTTCGCAAACCTGGACTTTCACCGTGGCGCCGGGATCGCCGAACGTGCCGGGGCAGGGTTGGAAGACCGCGATATCCGGGATCGATCTCGTTAAGGATGGCCAGGGCAATCCCGCGCATCCGGCCAATCCGTGGCGGCCGGTGGAGTCGAAACTTCCGCGCATCGTGATCGGGGATTTGCGGGCCGAGAAAGGCGGCGTGACCACGGCGGATCCCCCCAAGGCGGGGCAGGTGAAGGATCCCTTCATCCTCCTGACGAGCAAGGATTCCCAGGGTGACCGTAAAGACTACATCCCCCTGCATCCCGAAACCGCGGAGGATTGGATTAGGCGGAACACGGGCACGGAAGGGAATCCGGGCCTGGCGGTATTCGACTTCAAGCTCTCCCACCCGGCCACCCTGAAGCTGATCGTATACGACAACCTGGGGCAATACGTGAACCGGACGCGGCTCACCGTGACGCGCGAGGACTTGCAGTCGGGGAAACTTGCGCGTGTCAGTGACGCGCGTGATCCCGGAACGCGCGCGTTTCTCCTCCGTTTCGCCTGGTTTCCCGTCTCGCATGACGGGAACCTCATTTCCACGGGGGCGTACATACTGACGGCGGAATTCTCCTACGGGGCCGACCCCCGCGACTACGTGGAGCGGGGCAGCCAGGTGCAGACGGCGCGATTCGGCTATGTCCGGGGGACCGCCGTGCGCGGCCTGGGGCTCCGCTAAGGGGGCTTCCCGCCCCCGAAATCCCCCCTTTGCAAGCGTCCTGCTTTGTTTGCTACACTATAGCGCGTAACCGGTTCCCCTCGGGATCGGAAGGCTTGCGGCGTGGAGGGAAGTCCATGCCGGGCCTCGTGAAAGGGCGCCGATGAAACTCAACGAATTCGAAGCGAAGCTGGCCAACGTCTCCGACGCGAAGCTGCGCCAGATGCTGTCCGCGAGCCGCGCCAACGGGCCCGACGTGGCGGTGAAATTGATCCTGGCCGAAGGCCAAAAGCGCGGCATGGATGACTTGGAAGAATCCGCCTTGTTGGCGGAAATGCGCGCGGCCGGATCGGCCACCTCGGCCTATGCCCATGAACATGCGGGCTACGGCGGATCCGATGCGCCCGCGTCGCCCAGCGCCGTCGCCGAAGGCGAACCCGCCCCGGGCGGCGAAGGCCGGTCCGGGGACGCTCAGCAGGCCCCACCCGAATGGCTGAATGAAGAGACCAAGTCGGGCATTCCGGTTGCCGTGAAGGTATTGCTCCTGGTCGCCGTGGTCGGGGGCATTTTGTTCCTGGCCTGGAAATTCTCGCACTAGCCCGCGTAATCGTGCCCCGGTCGTTCGCGAGCGTCGGCGCGGTCCTGATCTGCGCCTGCGCGATATCCGCCGCCGGCAAGCCCGGTCCCCTGGTCCATCGCACCGCCTCCGCACCCTGGGTCGAAATCGATACGGCCACGGGCGCGCGCATTGAACGTCTATGGCCGCAGGGCGCTCCCGGCGCCGTAGGCAGTGCGGAATCCGATCGCCCTTCCCTGCTTTGCTTCCCCGCCAAACCGCGTCCCGGCGATTCCATCGCGCCCGCCGTCATCGTATGCCCGGGCGGCGCCTACGGAATCCTCGCGGTGCAGAAGGAAGGCGTCGAACCCGCGCGTTGGCTTAATGGGCTGGGGGTCACGGCCTTCGTGCTCCGGTATCGCCTGGGCCCCCGCTATCACCATCCCGTGGAACTGGGGGACGCGCGCCGCTCCTTGCGTTGGGTACGCGCCCATGCCCGCCGCCTCCGCATCGATCCGGCCCGGGTAGGTATGCTCGGTTTTTCCGCCGGCGGCCATCTCACCGCCTTGGCGTCGGTGTTGCCGGATCCGCGCCCGAATACGGGGGACAGCGTCGATCGCTTTGCGGGCGTTCCCGATCTCCAGATGCTGGTTTATCCCGTCATCTCCATGGCGGCGCCCTACACGCATCGCGCTTCCCGCAACAACCTGTTGGGCCGCGACCCTTCCCCAGCCTTGCCCGAATCACTTTCGGCAGAAAAACGCGTCGGGCCGGGAGCGCCGGCGGCCTTTGTGGTGCATGCCGAAGGCGATCCCGTCGTCGCCTTCGCGAACAGCCGCGCCTACGCGGACGCGCTCAGGAAAGCCGGGGTAAGCGTGGAGTTTCTGGCATTCAATCAGGGGGGCCATGCCTTCGGTTTGGCCCAGGAGAAGTCCGGTGAGCCCGGTCAGGCGCAGTTGGCGGCTTGGCCGGGGCAATGCGCGAAGTGGTTGCGCGTACAGGGTTTCATCCCGCCCTGAGCTTTCGGTAAAGGTCCGGTCGCGGGAGCGATCCGGCCTATTCGGTATTCCCGTAATCGCGCTTCCAGCTCGATGACGGCTTACCGGCCTTGAGCAGCACCGGCAGGTTCGTGATCAGGTCGATGCTTGATCCGAAGCGCTGACGTTCGCAATAGAAGAAATCCAGCGGATAGGTTTCCCCGAAGGTGAGCGGCAGGTCGTCCAGGCTCACTGTCGCGTAGGTGGAAACGTGCACGAAGCCCAGGTCCATCACCAGCGAATCATTGATGTACAGCCAGACGTCGTCGTCGCCGTTGAACTCGAAGTTCATGCCGGAAGTGTGCTCGAACTTGGTGTGGATCTCCATGCAGAAGGAGTAATTCCTCGGCACGCCCCCCAGATCCGTAACGCCTTCGTTACCCAGCCCGCGGTTGTCCAGGGGCATGAAGGCGGGATCGTCGGCCACGCCGAAGTGCTTGAACTGGTAGGCGTTGGCGCCCAGATCGTCGCGCCGCACGAAAAGCAGGGAGTCTTTGATGACCACGTTCTTGAAAGCGCTATCGCTGCCTGGGGTGGGCGTTTCCGTGCAATCGGCCGACCCGCCCGCGTAGTTGTACCAGACTTCCCAGCCCGGCTTCCATCCCGTGAACCATTTGTCGATGCCGCAATTGTAGCGGATGTTGCTTCCGCGTTCAGGCTTGCCGATGGAATCGAGCCCGAAATAGGCCGCGTTGGCTGTCTCGTATCGCAGTCCCTTGCGCTTGACCATATCGGTGGTCACCGTTCCATCCCAGAAGCAGCAGGCGCCCTTGTCGAATTCGGGATTGCTCCCGTTGGAATGGAAATCATAGAAGATGACGCGCTGCCACAGGCTCTCGGGCGGCGCGGGATTATCGCCGCGCATGCTCAGGGTCTGGTTCAGCGGCGATCGGAAAGTGGTGTCGCCTTTGCCGCCCATGATGGCTTCGGTGTTAAGGGTATAGACCAAGGGTCCCGCTTCGGCCAGGGCGTATTTAACGCGGCCTTTGCCCACCTTGGTGGTGTCCCATTTCTCCGCCTTCGAACCGTACGAGGCCAAGCGCTTGCCCGGGATGGGACGCTCGGTCATGTAATTGGGGCCGCTCCAGCCCACCTGCCCGAACCCGCCGCCGATGCCCTGCGCATGCAGGAATTCGAAGTAGTACCGCTTACCGATCTTCAAGGAAACCGGCTTGGATACGCCGGAACCCCATTTGGGCCAGGAGAAGGCCCAGGAGGCCACCGAGGCGATGGGCGAAGCCGAAAGGTTGGCCGGCATATCGTCGGTGCTGAGGTAGAATTCGCCCTGATCATCGGCGCGGACGAAAAAGGTGTAGGCACCCGTGGCGGGCGGGATCACGTAGCCGCGCCAGCGTACGCCGTAGTCGGTCTTGTTCTTCCAATTCGATCCCAGGTAAGGCGATTTGTCCACGTGATCGGGACCGTGGGACATGGCGCCCTTGAGCGCAGCCATGCTGCCGCCGGCCCCTTCCCACACTTCGCCGTCGATCTGCCCCGCCATCGAGACGTCGATGTAGCGTTTGGCATTGCCGTCCAGAACCTCTTGCGCCAACAGGGCGCGCATGCCGTCCGAGGCGTAGAAGGCGCGGATGCGATTCTTGTAGTTGAGCGCGGCCACGCGGCCATGATGGGCGTTGTAGACCATGCCCACCGCCAGGGCCGAAATGCCCAGCAGCATGAGGATGGTGAACACCAGGATGAAGCCGCCTTCACGCGGGGCGGGAGCGGAGACCGGGATGGGCGCGGCGGAGGAATCGTTCATAAGCGGTTCCTCAACAGCACGTCCATGGACAGGTCAAGGCTGCGGTAACCCCCGTTCAGGACATAACCGGGATCGGCCGTGCGCGTGCGCGCCGTGACCTGGATCTTGGCGGAACGCATGGCGGACCATTGATTGGTCACGCTCTGGTTCGCCGTCAGCATGGTGAATTTCAAATCCTGGATATTCTCGGCCAAGACGTTGCCGTCCAGGAGAAGATTGCCGTCCTGCAGACGGAAATCCTGTTCATCGTACGCGTATAGGGCGTCGCCGATCTCCAGGGTCACAGGGGAGGCCAGGCGCAGCATGGCGGGGGGGCCTTCCTTGACGCCTTTCACGTATCCGTCGGAGTTGTATCCCAGGTCGATGGCGACCTTGGTGGTGGGAATCCCAACGGGTTGCGGGTCGGCCAGCACGGCGGTTGCCTTGGCGAAGGCTTTAGGATCGTCGATGGGCACTTCCACGGCCGAGGCCAGGGGGGCGGCCAGGTATTGCACCCCGCCGCGCGGGTTCACCGAGAGCAGCAGGCGCGCGCCGGGATTGCCTTCGGGAAGCGAGATCATGGTCCAACCTTCGGAAGGCAGGTTGGAACCCACTCCCATAAAGGCTTCCGAAATCCGTTTCACGGAATAATGCGCATTCATGTCCCTGTCGCCTACCTGCTCTTGCATGTTGTAGGAGCGGTTGAAGTCGCGGAAGAAACGCACCAGGCCCACGGTGAGGATCCCGGAGGCGGCCAGGGCCACCACCACTTCGATCAGCGAGAAGCCTTTCTCAGAAGCGGCGCGTGACATAGGTGGTAACGTCCAGGGAATCGAGTTTAAAAGCGCCCCAGGTGACGATCATGTCGACCTTGCGTACGTTGGGAAGGGCGGATCCGTCCTTGGGGGAGAACGCGGCCGAGACCTTGCGCGTAAGCTTGAGCCCGCCCTCGGTGAACCCCGTATCCCTGGGGGGCCAGTTCAGGAGGGTATCCCGCGCGATGCCGATGCGCACCGATTCGATGTTCTTCTCGACCAACTGTCCTGCGCGCATCATCTTGCTGTTGCCGGTCATGCTGTTCCCGGAACTGCCTTCCATCTTGAGGAAGACGCCTATCCCCAGGCCGATGACCACCAGGGCGATGAGGATCTCCATGAGGGTGAGTCCGGTCTGCGGATTACCCGTAACCCCGCGCGCCGCCTTCAACGTCCCAACCTTACGCGCCCGGTGCTGGCCAATACGTCCAGGGTGTCTTTGCGGTTACCATCGGTGAGGCAAATCCTCATGCTTTGCCAGGCCGAACCGTCGCCGCGGAAGATGATCTCATCGGGCTGTCCGGGTATGGGTTGGAAGGTAATGCCCTTCTTGAGGACTTCCGGCTGCAGGTATCCCGGATCGGCAACTCCGTCGTAGCTGTAGTCGGTGGGATTCTTCTTGTCCTGGAACAAGAAGGCTTTGTTCGGGGTCGAGCCGCGATCGAAATAAATGCCTATGTGGATGTTCGGGTTGGCCATGGCGCGGGATTGCCCGGTCTGGATCAGGCGCTTGATGTTCTCGCAGGAATTCCGGAAATCGATGCCGCGCAGGTAATTTTTCATGGGATTTACGCCGAGCATGGCCAGGATACCGACCACGGCCACGACTACCGAAACCTCCAAGAGGGTTAAGCCTCTGCTGTTGTTCTTGAACTGCATCTGATCCCGTATCATTATCCTCCCTGGGGGCGCGGACCCGCCAAAGTAGGACTGATGTGAAAAATATGATGCTGTCAGCGTAAAAACCCGCGGTCGTTCCGGCCCCGAACACCAAAAACCCCAAAAACCACGGATTTTCGGGTAAACGTTAAGGAAACGGTCCGCAATCCCAAGTCGGCGGCTTATTATTTGGCTCGTGGGGGGTCACATGTCCAATTTCCGCTTGCCGTCCGCGGCTGTTCCGGCGATCTTCGCCATCATGATATCCGTGCATTCCGGCTTCGCGCAGGAGATCCTGCTCTGGCCCAATGGCGCGCCCGGTGCGACCGGGACCGCCGCCACGGATAAACCCACCATCACGCCTTATCCTGCCCCGTCCAAAGTGAACGGCGCGGCCCTGGTGATCTTCCCCGGCGGCGGTTATTCGGGTCTCGCCATGGATCATGAAGGCAAGCAACCGGCCCTTTGGTTCAACACCCAGGGGATTTCCACCTTCGTGGTAAAGTACCGCTTGGGATCGGCGGGCTACCGCCATCCCATCGAGATGGGCGACGGGCAGCGGGCCATCCGCTGGGTGCGCCATAACGCGGCCAAGTACGGCATCGATCCCAAGCGCGTAGGCGTGCTGGGATTCTCGGCCGGCGGGCACGAGGCCGCCACGGTCTCCACGCATTACGACGACGGTAACCCTGCCGCCAAGGACAGCATCGATCGTCAAGGCTGCCGTCCCGCTTTTTCCATCCTGGGTTATCCCGTCATCACCATGGATAAATCCTTTACCCATATGGGATCGCGGGACAACCTGCTGGGCACCAATCCCAGCCAGATGCTGGTCGATTCGCTTTCCAACGAGAAGCAGGTAACCTCCAAGACACCCCCGGCCTTCTTGTTCCATGCCACCGACGACGGCGCGGTGCCCATCAAGAATTCCCAGGCCTACCACGATTCCCTGGTCCGGCGCGGGGTGGCGACGGAATTCAAGATTTACGATCATGGCGGGCATGGCTTCGGCATGGCGGACGGCAAGGGCGGCGCGCCCACCGATTCGGTGTTGAACACCTGGCCGGGACTGGCCGCCAAATGGCTGGCCGCCCAAGGCTTTCTGAAGCAGACGGTTTCGCTAAACGCCGTCGCGGCGTCGGCGGGCTCCCCTGCCATCGCGGGCCACTCGGGCCATGGAATGCTTTACATCCGGCCCGGATCGCGGGGAACCCGATTCTCCGACGCGATGGGACGCTTGCCCCGTCCCCGCGGCGAACCCTGACCGCTGGCGGGGCATGGTCCCCGCGGCTTGGCGCGCGGTAAAGCCTTCCTCAAAAACCCGGCCTACCCCGTTTTCAGGGCAAGAACCGCCTCACGCGCGCAAGCCTTCCGGTATATCTTTAGGCCGGAGAGGGACCCACAAGTGAAAGCATTTCCGCAGGCCATCCTGGTCGCCTTGCTTTGCGCCGTCGCGCTGGAAACGGAAACCCCGCGCGCCTCCGAAGCCGTGGAACTTTTATGGCCCAAAGGCGCGCCCGGCGCCAAGGACACCACCGCCGAATCCAAGCCATCCCTGACGATTTTCCCCGCCGACGAGAAAAAGGCGATGGGCACTTCCGTGATCATCTGCCCGGGCGGCGGTTATGATCATCTCGCCATCGATAAGGAAGGCTACCAGGTGGCCAAGTGGCTGAACACTTTGGGCGTGGCGGCTTTCGTGCTCAAGTACCGCGTTTCGCCTTATCGCCATCCCATCGAGATGAACGACGCCAAGCGCGCCATGCGCTACGTGAAGGCCAACGCCAAGCGTTTCAAGATCGATCCGGCCCGCATCGGCATCGTAGGTTTTTCCGCGGGCGGCCATCTCGCCTCTACGGTCGCCACCCATTATGACGACGGGGACGCGGCCGCGCCGGATACCATCGATCGCCAGGGATGCAAACCCTATTTCCAGGTGCTCGGTTATCCCGTCATTACCATGGAAGGTCCCTATGCCCACGGCGGCTCGCGCGCCAACCTGCTGGGGACGAGCCCTATCCCCGAAGATCTCTTCTATCTCTCGAACGAAAAGCAGGTCACGGCCAAGACCCCGGCCGCGTTTTTGGTCCATGCCAGCGATGACCCCGGGGTACTCGTGGACAACTCGCTCATCTACCGCGATTCCCTCGCCAGTCACGGCGTGGCTGCGCAGACCAAATTCTATAGCCATGGGCCGCACGGATTCGGTTTGGCGAACGGCGTCGCCGGGGCCCCGGATCTGCCCGAAATCGCGACTTGGCCCGGCATCTGCGCCACGTGGATGACGGAACGCGGCTACCTTTCGCCGTCCACGGCCATCGCGGCGCCTGCCGCCGCGACCATGTCGACGCGGCCCGCGAAGACCCGATTCGATTTCCTGGGCCGCCTGCGTATCCGGCCGGCCATGGTGCCCGTCCTTCCCAGCCCCTGATTTCCCAACCCGCGATTTCCCCGCCTGCGATGGCTCCGGGTCCGGGGCCCCATCCTTGCTATCTTTAGCCCACATGCAGCACGTCTTCGCCGCGTTGCGGCATGCGCAGGAACTCGAGTTCATGTATCGGGTGATCCAGGAGGCGGGCAAAATCCTGCTCACCGGCCGCGAGACCGGAACCGAAGTCTCCTACAAGGCCGACAATTCCATCGTCACGCAAATCGATCACCAGTGCGCGGCCTACCTGGACGGCGAGATCAACCTCGCGTTCCCGGGGGACGCCATCCTGAATGAAGAGACCTACCATCTCAATCCCGCGGCCGCCCCGTGGCACGAGGCCGAGCGTTGCTGGATCCTCGATCCCCTCGATTCCACCTCCAGCTACATCCGCAAGGGTCAGCATTACGGCGTGATTCTGGCGCTGGCCATCCGCGGAGAGCCGGTGGCGGGCATGACCTACAAACCCGAGCTGGGCGAGATTTATTTCGCGGCCAAAGGGGATGGGGCATATCGCGCCTTTGTCGCCAACGAGCCCGATCTGGGGCAGGTGATGGAAGCGCGCGTGAACGCCGAAATCAAACTCAACCTCATCACTTCCCATGGGCGGCAATCCCCCGGGCTTACCGATCTGTTGCGCAACCTGGGCAATCCGCCCTTCCACCGCATGAATGGTTCGCTCAAGATCAACGAGGTGTCGCGGGGCGCCTATACCGCCTTCGTATCGCCGCCCCAGAATCCCATGTGCCTATGGGATATGGCGGCGCCGCAATTGATCCTGGAAGAGGCGGGGGGATGGCTGACCGATTTGCAGGGCAAACGCCTGGACTACCGCAATCCCGATCCCGTACTCAAGAACGGGATCGTGGCCTCCAACCGCATGGTGCATTCGCTGATCTTGGACAAGCTGGCCCGCAAGGGCTGAATCGGGATCCATCGGGTTTGCAGCAAGCCGGCCACGGAGCGGCGGTCGAAAGCGGCGGCTTAAAACTCCGCCTGCAAGATGAGCTTGTGGAAGCTGAGCTTCTCCTGCCCCGGATAGGTACCGATCTCCTCGGCCACGTATACGTAGCTGAGGTAGACGATATAGCCGACGCGCACCCCGAAGGTGGGATACCCGTCGTTCAGGCCCACGCCGATATAGCTCACCGGACGATTGTTCATCCAGCCCTCGAAGGCCACGCCGGCCTTCAACTGCTTGAACCACGGAGTACCGGGAATGAGGAAGCGTTGCCAATCGAGATTTACCAACAGCCGATCGTCCAGGTCCGGGACCCAATCGATGCGGGGATGATAGGACAGTCCAAGGTTGATCTCCGGACGGGTGAAGCGTTGATCGAGGATGGTGGGGAAGTCGAGTAAGGATAGGCCGGCGCTCCAGCTGGAATCGATGTCCTTCTCGGCGCCCAGATTCAAGCCGATACCCTGCTTGGTCTCGGCGATGTCGCCTGCCACGCTCAGCTTTGCCAGCTTGTCGCTGATGCTGTTGCCGGATTTCTCCCACGCCTGCTTGACCTTGTAGAAATCGTCATCGGTGGTGCCCACCAGGCGATCCTCGTAACGTAGGCGGTACATGTACTTGAGCGCGAAGCCGAACCGGTAACCGTCCTCGGCATTGAATCCGCGGCCGGCGGTGATAACGAGATCGGAAAGCGCGCCTACGCCGGGCACCGGGGTGACCACCGCCTTGCCCAAAGTCAGATCGTAGCGGGTATCGGAGAGTACCGAGAACCCTACGCCTTCCCAGTTGCCGTACAACAGCATCGATTGGGAGAAGGGCGCCCACTTGTTGTCCACCGGCTGGATGCGCTGGAGCAGGGAGTCCATATTGTCCAGGTACTTATAATTGTTCTTGGCCCAGTCCGCGTAGTCGATTAGGACCGAGTTGACGCCTAGATCCAGGGACAGGCCCATGCTGCCGCCGGTTTCCCGCGCCAAGGCGGCCGGGTTCAGGAACAGGGCGGTGCCGCCGTGGGATGAGGCCACGCCGGTACGGCCCAGGGCCTGCGAATGGGTATCGCGGAATTGGGGACCGGCTTCGCCGTAGGCGCCGCGGCCGATGAGCATGGAAGCCAGGCAAAGCGTCGCCGAAAGAGAAAGGAGGGGCGGCTTCATTTGATATCCTCGTCGATCCAGCCATCGCCATCGTTATCGACGCCGTCCTGGATTTCCTCGTCCACGCCGAACACGCCCGAAGTCCATTCCGAGTTGGGGGGATGCACGCCGGATTTCCAGATATGCTTGTACTGGCAGGCGTCCTGCACGGCCGCGTCGGTATTGAGACGGAGTCCCACCGCGGTCTTATAGGCATCGGGCAGCTTGTCGAAATCCTCCAGGCAGTTCTTGTAGGCGCCTTCCCCGATGAACTTGGAGTAGTAGACCTTGAGGGAATCGACGCCGCCATGCTGGGCCAGGTAGATGCGATGCTCCAGGGAGCCCACGCAGAATTGGCGCTGGAAGGGAGGCGGCAGCATGGCCTTGAGGGTGTCGATGTCGGGGCATTGATTCACGTGGCCGGGAGCCTCGTGCCAGACCATGGGGGCGGGTTCGCCGGCGACGCCGATCATGGACACGCGGAGAATGGCGTCGTCATCGTCGTCCATGCCGTGGGCGTTGCGGGAATCCTCGTCCTTGATGCCGTCGTAATCGTTGTCGCGATCGTCGAATTCCTCTTCGTCGATGCCGAAGGTTCCCGAAACCCAATCGCTGCGCGCGGGCGGCCGTACCGTGGACTTAAGGATGGAGGTATAGGTCGAGCAGGTCTGGGTCAGGAGCTTGAGCTTGAGGGCTTCCGTCACCAGCCCGTCGACGATCAATCCCACAGCAACGGTATCGCAATGCTTGATCATGATGGACTGGCGGCTGTTCTTGGAGGCGTCCTTGGCCACGGCGCGCCGGGTCCAGGCGCTGTCCGTGAACTTCACGTACAGCTCCGGGTGCAGGTAACGATGCAGGGGATGGCCGATATTCTGGCACTGGGCGTTCTCGGGCTTGCCGGTATAGCCCGAGAAGGTGACGGTATCATCGTAGTTGAACAGGATGGCGCCGTCCTTGTTGTAGTCATGCCACACCATGCGCTGGCCCTTGCCCGAGCTGTCCTGATCGTCGAAATCGTTATCCAGGCGATCGTCGTAGCGCATGTAGGAGAGGAAGTTGCTCAGGTCCGAAATGTTGGTCACGATTTCGTCGAGCTGTCCGCTCAGCTTGGCCTCGTTGTGCTGGTTCATGGCGCCGGTCACCGAGTCCAGGTTGAAGCTGGAGGCGGCGATGGGACCCTGCATCTTGTCGAGGAAATCGTTGATCTCGTTGGGATTGCTCGAGACCTGGCGGGCGCGGACATCTTTGGTGTCCAGGCTGTTGATGTCGATGCTCTTGGTGAGGGCCTTGAAGTGCTCGAAGCCGATCAGCTCGCTGGCAGGGCCATCTTTGCACTTGGCCAGGTAAGCGGCGGACGTGGTGCAGGCGGTGTTGTTCAGATCCGGGCAGATGCGCTCACCGCATTTCCGGTTCACGTGGTTGTTCCCATCCAGGTCCAACGGACCCAGCATGCCTTTGATGGTCTGCAAAAGCCCCAGGTCGAGGCGGGCCACGCCTTCGGAAACCTTGCCATCGCCCGCCGTGTCCCCGTCCGGGAGCAGCTTCCAGCCGCCCGGGATGAGTACGGTGTCGTTACGGTGGCGGAGGATATGCTCCAGGTTTTCCACCGACTGGGCCACGGGATAATAGGTGCTGTCGATTTTCTCGATGCTGGTATTCGAATCGATGAAAGGAATGCCCTTCTTGCCGTTGCCGTCCTTGTTGCGGCGGGAGTTGAACTCCGCGTTCAGGGTGCTGTAGTCGATGTGGAAGCGGCTGACCAGGGCCTTGGAAGCGTAGAGGTAGGCTTCCGAACCGCGGTAGTTGAGATCGCGGGCGCGCAGGAAATAGGCTTCGGCGGAGACGTAATCGCCGTCATTGATGGCCTGGTTGCCCTTAAGGAGCAGCCCGCGGTAGGTGAGATCCTTGTCGGAATCGGCGGCCAGGGGCGCGAAGAGATTGCAGCCGGCAAGCATCCAAGCGCCGATGGCCACAGCAGCAGCCCAGACGGCGAGCTTGGCGGGACGTAACCCTTGAAGTCGAGGCACCATTCCCCTCATTTCCCCCTCCGGTTTCACGCGGATCCGGCTCGATCCCCATCGGCCGGAATAGGGGAAAAGATACACTCCACTTTTCCAAAAAAGCCCCCAAATCTCAACAATATTCCGGTTCCCGCGGTTGCGACTTTTTAGACCAGGCCGTACCGGATGGGACGGAGAGTGCGTTCCCGCGCATGGACAGACGGAAAAACCGGGTGCTATAATCGGAATGTGCTCACCTACGCGGCCACGGTCTTCTTCATCGGATTCGCCCTCTTCCTACTGGGGCTCTCGGTATTCATGTATCGCGAAAACCGGAAGTTCGGCGACAATCAGTTCACTGTAAAGCTGTTGCCGCCGCCGCCGCGCAAGGCCTCGACTCCGGTCGAGGGTCATACCCGGACCTATATCGCAGGCGTACCCGGATTCATCCGTGTGGATGTTCCCGCGCCCCGCGCCCTTTCCGGCTCCGCTCAATCCGCCTGAAACCCCTATTCTGAGGCTCGTGGCGCCTGCGCCGGGCTTGGCATAAGCTGCCGTCGTTTCTAAATTACCGCGACCCGAGGTGGTCGTAGCTCAGTTGGTAGAGCAGTGGATTGTGGTTCCACTGGTCGTGGGTTCAAATCCCATCGATCACCCCATTTTTTCCCGGTCTTCCGGGTCCCGGAAAGCGCGTAGACTCCCCGAGTCGTCTTGACCCCGACTTATCCGGCATTGTGGAATCCGAAAGATCGCGCTCGGCTTAACCTAGGAAACGTCCCAGGTTCCCGAATCACCCCTCCCACGGAGGTCCCAATGTCGTGCCGCGAACGTCCGGTTTCCTTTCTCTGCTTATTAACCCTCGCCTTGGCCGTGACGCCGAACCCGGCTTGCGATTTCGCATCCATCGAAAACAGCCAGGACCAATACCCGCATCGGGTGGCAGAAGGAGATGGATCGGGATTCACCGCCGGCGGGTGGTCTACCGCGATAGGATCGGGCATGGCCTTGGAACGCCATGATACCGCGAACGGCATCAGGTGGAACCGCAGATACAACTCTGAATCCTTCAACTATCACTTCTCGGCCAATCGGGTCCCTGCGGGCCCTATCCGGATATGGCATGTGGGTCAGACGGGAACGACCCAAAGCGTTTTCCGCATCTTGACGGTGGATGCCGTGACCGGGGATAGCCTGGGTACCGATACGCTCTATACTGATGCGGCGCAGTACCTGCGCGGAACCTTTATCGCCACCCGCGAAGGCGGCATGATCAGCTGCATCAACAGCTGGGGTGGCAGCCGGGGCGCCAAGCCGACGCTCTTCGCATTGCGCACCGATGCCCGGGGGAAGACCGCCTGGACCGCCGATCTTCTCGCGGAAGCCAAGGCCCATAGCGACGCCGCCAGCTTCATGTTTTCCGGGGGCCTGGAAACGGAGGACGGGCACTTCCTGATCGCTATCGCGGCGACCTCGATCAAGTTGGGCGGCGAAACCTCCGATGCCATGCTCTTGTTCCGCATCGATGCCGTCGGCTCCGCCGCTTGGCTGGGTACCACTTCCGAGATCCCGTGCGACATGGCGCGCAATACCAAACGCGTGCACTATACGGGATTCGCCCTGCAGCCCCTGTCCGTGAGCTATTTCCCCAAGCCAGGGGAGGCGCCCACCACCGCCACCATAAAGCTATGGTCGGATCGGGAAGGGGTTACGGGAGTGCATGCGACGCTGCCGTGGAATTCCCTGTCCCACCGCGGGCCCATATCCTTGCGGGCCGGGGGCGCGATGGTGTTCGCTCACGCCAGCGGATCGGTTGCGACCCGATGGTTCCGGGCCGATGGTTGCAGAACGGATCCCTGAGCCAGACATTGCCAACTCGTTCCGGGTCAGGGCAGAATGGCCAGTAAACCCTCGGCGCTCCGGGCCACGCCCGCTTCGTCCCATTCCAGGCGATAGAGCACGGCTCCGGGAGCGTCCCTTCGGAAGCCACGCACTTCGGCCCATTGCGAAAATCCGTCCCGGCCTTTCCATTCGGCCGCGCTCCGGAACAAAACCCGTCCGTCCATTCCCCGCACAATGAAGCGCGCGCCCCCCACCCCCACGTGGCCGACTCCGCTTATCGGCAGGAGCAGATCCGCGCTCCGGCCGGCTTTGACACCGGAGATGGGTTTCGCGTTTCCGGACCGGGAGGCCGGACGTACGGCGACGTCGGTCCCCGTGTACGAAATCCTATAGACCTGCCCGTTACCGTAACCCACGAGATACATGTTCCCGTCGATGCCCTGCGATAGCCCCAGCGGGTTGGGGAAGCCGGCCTTGGCGAAGATATCCATTCCGCTCGAGTCGACGTTGACGTCCACTCCCGCCCCCGCCGGTTTCATGGGCACGGAGCGGATCCAGAAGTTGCAATAGTCGGAGAAGTAGATGCGGTTCTTGTACTTTTCCGGCCAGCGCGTAGCCGGCGAGGTAAGCGGCAATTCGCCGAGGACGGCGCAGCCGATGGATCCGGTATTGTAGTAGTACAGGGGGTCGATGGTTTTCCCGTCCTTGGTGGGATTGGCCCCGTCGCCCGGGGGATAATCGGGGCCGTACCCGTACCAATAATCCTTGGCCGCATCGGGGGCGGTGACATCATTGATTTCTTCGTGCAGGTTGCCTACGTCGCCTTCGAAAAGGCGACCGCTGGCCGGATCGTAGGTCAAGCTCCAGGGATTGCGGAACCCGCGGGCCCAGATGCTTTTCTCCTCGTCGCTCGCGCCCGCGACATCGTAATGCGGATTGCCCGGCGCGGGTTTGCCATCTGCGGTGAAGCGGAGGATCTTGCCCCGCTGGGTGTTCCACAGCGGCGCCCAGGTCGCGGTCACGTCCTCGCCGCGGCCCACGTAAAGGTTGCCGTCCTTTCCGAAAGCCATGGCGGATCCGTTATGCAACCCAACATTGGTGATCTTGGGAAGCTTGGCGAGGTTGATCTGGCCGGAGACGGTATTGTCGGCGCCCAGCGTGACCCTGTCGATATTGTGGTGATCATTGTCCGGGGTGGAGTAATACAGGTAGAGCCATCCGTTATGGGCGAAGTCGGGATGCATGATCATCTTGAGCAAGCCTTGCTCGGGAGCGCCGGAGACCGGGAGGCTGAAAATGGCCTCGCCCTTCTTATCCTTGATCAATTTGATCTTTCCGCCCAGTTCGTTCACGAGGATGCGGCCGTCGGGAAGGTGCACAAGGCAGGTGGGGCGGCCGATGCCGACGGCGAGGGTATCCACCTTGAAAAAGGGCGGAACCTCGGCGCGTGCCGGGATAAGGCCGGCGAGCGAGATCACGGCGATAAGGGAACGGATCGGCGACGGCGACGGGGATGGATTTGGGGCCATGGGAACCTCCTGCTACCATGGCTATGCTACTGCCGAGCCGCTGCTCCAGGCCGCCGAGCCCGGTCCCAATCGGGGCGGAAAGCGCCCCAGCCCCCAGACGGCGGTTTTTCGCGGACTAACGCATCAGCACAAAGGTGCCCGCCAGAATCAAGCCGGCCCCCATGGCGGTCTTTAGGGTAAGCGCCTCCCCGAGGAAGATTACCGACAGCAGGATGGTGATGGCCAGGCTGGCCTTGTCGATGGGGGCCACTTGCGTCACCTTACCCGCCTGCAAGGCCCGGAAATAGCAGATCCACGAAAGCCCCGTTGCCACTCCGGAAAGCGCCAGGAACAAGAGGGTATGCCGTGACAGGGACGTTACCCTGGACGCCTGGCCGCGGGCCAAGGCGATTCCCCAAGCGATGACGAGGATCACGGAAGTGCGCACGGCGGTGGCCAGATCCGGGTCCACGCCCTTGATGCCGATCTTGGCGAGGATGGCGGTGGCGGCCGCGAAGACGGCGGAGAGCAGGGCGAATAGGATCCAGGGTTTCATGGGGATTCCTCGGCGAAGCGTGAAAGGGGAAAGGTAGCAAGGCGGGCGGCGACACGGCGAGGGGGTGCGTGCGGGCACGGATGGTGGAGCGCGAATGGATTTGATTTTGGGGCATGGATATTGGCGGGTTGACTTCTTGTAGCCTATGGGCTACATTATGACTGAACCATCGGGTTTCGAAGTCCTTTACTATCTGACCGAATCGGGAAAGTCCCCATTTCTGGCTTGGTTGGAATCTATTAGGGATTCGCCGGTCTTTCGGGTAATTAATCTTCGGCTTGCGCGCTTGGAAAAGGGAAATCTTGGGGATTGCAAGTATTTCGAATCCCTACTAGAACTTAGGATTGAATATGGCCCAGGATACAGAGTCTATTGCGGTAAGGAAGGCAAAGCGCTCATCATCATCCTCGTCGCGGGGATCAAAAGGAGCCAGGAAAAGGATATCCAAAAAGCCAAGGAATACTGGGCGGATTACCAAAAAAGAATATCCCGCCGCCGTGCCCTACAAAAATTACCTCTACCCCGCCCTAAAGAAGGACCTTGATAGGTCGCTGGGATACCTTACGGATTGCTTCAATGACGAATTCGAGGGCACCTTCCTGGTCGCCCTGCGGGACGTGGTTCTGGCCTACGGCGGGGTCGCCAAAATCGCCAAGGCCGCCGGCCTGAACCGGGAGAGCCTGTACAAGGTCCTTTCCAAAGGGGGTAACCCCGAGGTCAACACCCTGCGTAAAATCCTCGGGGCTCTCAAGATGAAGATCGAATTCGTGAAAGCCTGAGGGCTATCGGCCCGGAAAGCCCGCGCTCAGGCGCGGTGGCGCAGGCCGAATATCCCGATCAGCAACGACACCGCCACGAAACCGGCGCCCGTCTCCAAAGCCAGACGGTAGCCCGCGATCAGGGCTTCCGGCTCGCTTGCGCCGCGTGCCAGGGCGCCCGCGGTCGCGCCCGCGGCCACGGCCACCAACACCGCCAATCCCAACGCCCCGCCCAATTGCCCCGTGGTATTCACGATGCCGGAGACCAATCCGTGATCCTCCGGCTTGGCGCCGGAAGTGGCCAGCACCGTCAAGGTCACGAAGGCCGGCATCATCCCGAAGGAAAGCAGGACGGTGGCGGGAAGGATATGGTACCAGAAGGTATTGTCCGTGGAGAGGAATACGCCCAGGGCCAACAGGCCGCATAAGCCGACCGAGATTCCCGACACCAATACGCGCTTGGGACCGAAGCGGGTTGCCAGGCGGCCACCCCAGGGACCGGCGTAGGTCGCCGAAAGCCCATGGGGCAGCAGGGCCATGCCCGTGAAGAACGGGGAGAAATGCAGCACTTGCTGCAGATGCAGGGTGAGGACCAGATTCATGGCGACCATGGCCGCGCTCATGAAGGTGAAGAGCATGTTCGCGGCCGCGATGCCCGGTAGCCGGAAGATACGCAGCGGCATCAGCGGCTCGGCGGTACGGGCCTCCACGACCACGAATGCGACGAGCAGGATGATGGACCCGCCCATCATGCGCCAGGTGGCCCACGAGGACCAGCCCAGGGCGGGAGCCTGCGCCAAGGCGTAGACCAGCGCCATCAGGCCTACGGTAACCAGCACGCTACCCAGGATGTCCAGCTTGGGTTTGGCCGCGGCGGGCGGCTCGGGCAGTTTGCGCCAGGCCGCCACCAGGATCACCGCGCCGAGCGGCACGTTCACGAACAGGATCCAGCGCCAGCCCATCCAGGCTGTGAGGATGCCGCCCAGCACCACGCCGATGGAATAGCCTGCCGCCGCCACCGTGCCCCAAACGCCGAAGGCGCGATTGCGCGCGGGGCCTTCTTCGAACACACCCATCAACAAGGCCAGGGCGGCGGGCGCCAGCAAGGCCGCTCCCAGGCCTTGCAGGCAACGCATGCCCACCAGCATGGCGGGGTTTATGGAGAGGCCGCCCAGGAATGAGGCCAGCATGAACAGGGCCATGCCGGTCAGGAACATCTTGCGTCGTCCGTAGAGATCGGAAAGGCGGCCGCCTAGCAATTGGAATCCGCCGAAAACCAGGCCGTAGCCCGTGAACAACCATTGCACTCCCGAGGCGCTGAATCCGAGGGCGGTCTGGATGGAAGGCAGGGCCACGTTCACGATGGAGAAGTCGAGCACGACCACGCAGATGGCGCTGCACAACAGCGTAAGCATGCCTTTTTGGTAGGCGGTGAACGGGACGGAAGCGCCGGAAGCGGGGGTTTCCATGGGGGATATCCTGGATCGGGGAAGGGTTTTCGGGAAACGTCAGCGGGCCGCGGCGAGCGGGATCAGGAAACCTTCATCGACCAATTGCCGGACGATTTCCGTGGTCTCGGGCGGGATGTCCGCTTCGGAGTGGCCCAGGGCGGCGGCGGCCTTGGCGACCGCCTGGGACAAAGTGCGCGCGCCGTCGCACGCGATGAGCAATTCGGCGAACCAGTTGTCGATTTCCTCTTTGTAGGCGAGTCCTTCGACCAGGCGGACCTGGGCCTGTTCCAAGGCCCAGCCAGCTGCGGAAGGGACGCATTCCTGGGTCAGGCGCGCGGCGGGGGAGACCCGTAAAACCGAAGCCAACAGGGCCGCATCGTCCGGGGCGCGGCGGGCGAGGAAATCCAGGGCGCGCATGCGTTCGCGGATGGCGGCGCCGGCCGGACCGGCCAGGCGCGCGGGTCCGTCGAATCCGCGGAACCAATGATCGTTCCCGGCGCGTTTGCGCAGGGTCACGGTACCGCTGCCGATGGAGGCGATGTTTTCCTCGCGGTAATAGTCCAGCCAGGCGCGCATGCGTTCGCCGCGGTTTTCCTTATCGTGGTGCCCCAGGTCCAGCCAGTTCTCCGCGTAGGTGCGCGGATCGGTGGTGGAAGAGCGCAGGGCCCAGGCATCGCAACCCGAAACCGCGAACCAGGCCGAAAGGCGCGCGGTCCAGTCCTGGTCGCCGGTCTCGATCCAATTGCACAGCATCTGGAAATGTCCGCCCTCTTCGAGATAGGCGGCCGCCTCGCCCGCCATGCTCCGGCAGAACCCATCCGCCTTCATCCCGCCATTGGCGTATGTGAGTCGATCTTCCGGGGAGATCACGAAAGGGGGATTGGAGATGATGAGATCGAAGCGCTCGCCCTTGACGGGTTCGAAGACCGAGCCGGTCCGGGCTTCCACGTTATCGATACCGTTGAGCGCCGAATTGAAATCCACGAAGGCGGCGGCGCGCGGATTGAGATCGGAGGCGACCACGCGGGAAGCTTCGCGGGCGGCCAGGAAGGCCAGGTATCCGCATCCGGTCCCCACGTCCAGCACTTTCCCGTTTTCCGGGGGCAGCAATAAGGTCGAGAGCAATCGCGCGCTGTCGCTGGGACCCATCACGTGATCGGCCGCTTCCACGCCTTGACCGGCCCAGGAACGGTCGAAAGCCACCAGCAAGCCCTTGAGGGGCGTCACCTTGAAGGCCGCATACAGCTTGCCTTCGGCTTCCTTCAGCACGCCGCCCGCGATCCACCGCGCCGACGGGATTCCGCCCAAGGCCGGTTCGGCCAAGGCGCGGCCCACCGGGGCCCCGATGATGAACAGGCGGATAAGCGCGTTTAGGGCATTGGGTTCGGCCGTGCGGCCCAAAGCCACTTCGCCGGAAAGGTCCTTTATGGCGGCCATGGTCTTTAGGCCGAGCACGGCATTGACGCCGTCTTCGCTGAAGCCTGCCTTGCGGAAGGCATCGCCCAGGGCGCGCGTTTCTTGCTTGGAAAGCGTGAAGGGGTGGTTGCCCAATGCAGCCGTCATGCCTGGAAAACTAATACATTTGGGGAAGTGGCCAGGATATCGCATACCGAGATCTTCAAGCTGGCGCTCCCTATGGAGCCCTTCGTCATCGCTACCGAGGTTTCCACGGTGGCCCAGAACACCTTCCTCCGCATGCATAGCGAGGATGGGACGGTGGGGATGGGGGAATGTTCGGCCTTCCCCATGCTGGTAGGGGAGACCCAGGCCACCTGCTTTGCCGTCGCCCAGGATCTGGCGCGCCTCGTCAAAGGCAAGGATTCCGCCGACATCCCCGGACGCATGGCCGATCTCCATGCCCACATCGCCTTCAATACCACCATCAAAAGCGCTTTCGACATGGCCTTGCATGATCTGGGCGCCAAGGCGGCGGGACTGCCGTTGTACCGGTTCCTGGGGGGGACGCGCAGGCCCATCGTCACCGACATGACTTTGGGGATAGGCACGCCGGAAAAGATGGCGGCGGCGGCGCGGGTCGCCGTGGCCAAAGGCGCCCGCACCCTGAAAATCAAGCTGGGAAAAACCGTAGCTGAGGATATCGAACGCGTTCGGCGCATCCGCGACGCCGCCGGTCCCGAGGTTGTCCTGCGCGCGGATGCCAACCAGGGCTGGTCCTTCGACGATGCGGCGGCGGCCTTGCGCGGCATCGCGCCCTTCGCGATCCAGTTCTGCGAGCAGCCCATCCACCACGACTACGATATCCGCCTGCCGGAGCTGCGCCGCATCTCGCCGGTGCCGATCATGGCGGACGAAAGCGTGTTCAACAGGCATGACGCCATCCGCCTCATCGAAGCCGGCGCCGTCGATTACATCAACGTGAAGCTGGCCAAGTCAGGGGGCATCCTGGAAGCGCTGGCCATTGCCGAAGAGGCCGGTAAGCGCGACGTGAAATGCATGTTGGGCGGGATGTTGGAGAGCCGGTTGGCGCTCACCGCCAAGGTACACTTGGCCATGTCGCATGCCAACTTCGCCTTCTATGATCTGGATACGTGCTTGCTGGGGCAATTGGAAGATCCCGTGGTGGGTGGAGCGCGCTACCGTGGCTTTGATCTGGAAACCGGGGAAGGGGCCGGCATCGATGCCGATATCGATCCGGCCTTTCTGGCGCGCTGCGAAAGCGTAACGGTATGAACGCGCCCGGAACACCGACGGGAGGCCGCAACCGCAAGGTCTACGGGGCCTACGTAATCCTGCTGCTCAGCGTGCTTACCCTCGCGCGCTTCCCGACGCATGCCTTCATGCGATATTCGTTCATGGGATCGCTGATAGTGTTCTTCGCGTTTACGGGCGCCTTACCCTACCTGGTGACTCCCATCGCAAAAGGCGAGCCGGGCTGGATGCGGCAGGCTTTCACAAAGATCGCATTTCCCCTCTTGGCGATCTTCGGCATCGTGCTGGTCGTGATGCTCCTGATCAAAGTAGGGTCCTGATCTCAGGGAGTGGGGCCGGAGGGAGGTAACGCGCCCCGGCGGCGGCCGGCGGCGTCACGACCCTTCCATGCCCGCGTCTTCGCGGGCGAAAGGTTCCGATCGGATCGGGTCCTTCCAGCCCGCGCCATTCCCACCGGCGGTTCCGGGAATTCCATCGCGTATTTCCAGAATCCACCCCTCCCGTCACCGCCGTACAGGGTGCGGCCATCCATGGCCAACGCCCTGATCTCTTCGCCCAGCGTTCCATCGGGGAGTGACGTCCAGGTGGAGCCGCCATCGACGGAAACGTATTTGGCTACCGAAGTTACGGCCAAAACGGTTTTGCCGCTTCCGGCTACGCCAAATATGTGGCCATTCACTTCCGGTCTTGGCGCCCACCCCGCGGCCGCGTCCCAACGCCGCAATACCCCATCCTCCCCGGCGGCGAAATGCCGCCCGTCGATGGACCAAAGACCCAGGCTGGGGAGCGGCGCCGAACCCCCTCCCAGCTCGGTGTAGGTTCCCGAGGGAGAGCGCTCCAGGATGCGGGTATCGGTGGCGATAAGCAAGGTTCCGCGCCCCGCGGCGATGCGCCTGGGGGGCTCGCCCCCGGGTAGCGCCAAGGTTGTCCAGGTGCGGCCCGAATCCGGGGAAAAGCGCAATCCGCCCGGCTGCGCCGCAAACAAGCCGCCGCCGAGCGCGGCCAGCGAGAGCACGGGGGCGGCCGAGGGAAGGGCCATCTCCCCGGACCAGGTAACACCCATGTCACGGGTAACTAGTACATTACCCTGGGTGGAACCCGCCGCGAACAAGGTCCCCGCTCCCGCCAACGCGATCCAGCGGCGCTTGTCGTCCGAGGGAATAGGATTTTCCCAGGTTCCGCCGGAATCGGCTGACACGAAAACCCCTTGGGCCGTCAAGGCCAGGAACAGGGGACCGTGGGCCCCCAAGGCCATCACCGGGCTGTGCATCAGGCCGAATTCCAACACCGACCAGGATAGCCCGCCATCACGGCTTACCTGCACCCCTTTCGCCGCGGCGGCGAAGAGCGTGTTTCCGATTTGCGCGATGCCGACGGGAGATTCCAGCGGGTAGTAGGCATTCTTGAACGGAAGCAGTTTCCAGGTCGCACCAGCGTCCGTGGAGCGGTTGAAGCCGTTAGGATCGTATGCCCAGGCGAAATAGGAGTCTTCCGCGGCGACCAACTTCCATACGCGGTCCTGCCTGTTCATGACTCCACCCCAGGGTTTGAGGGTTTTGCCTTGATCCGGGGTCTGGAACAGGCCCCTGCCCGCGGCAATGATCACGGAACCGGAACCTTGCACCAGGCTGTATCCGTAATTCGTCAGCGTATCCCCGGCGCATTTCCTCCAGGTTTTCCCCTGATCGCAACTGATCATCACCGGGGAATCCATATCGGATTCGTAGAAGCAGGACCCATCCGCCACAACCGCCAAGGGGTTGATGCCGAGGGTAGAACCGTTGGCGGCCTTCCAGGTTTTGCCGCTGTCCAGGCTCATGTCGAAGAGACCTATGCCGGATGCCCGTAGGATGAGCGCCTTACCGTCGGCGGAGAAAAGGTTTCCGTTGAGGGCCGGATATCCTGGATCGAGAGCCCGGATTTTTTTCCACGCGTCCCCCCGCGGGGACGTCGAGTAGAGGCCGCTGTCGAGGATGGCATAGAAGGCATTACCGCGTGGGGCGTAATGTATTTCGGCCAAAAGCCCCGATCCAACCGGGAAGGGACGCCAACTGCGTCCGCTATCGAGCGAACGGAAAAGGTTGTGGCGTTGGGTCGCTGCGATAAGAGCGCCCCCTCCGGCTGCGATACTGGTGATGGGACCGGATTCGATCCCGTTCATGAGCGACCAGGAGTACCGGTTGAACTGGGCGGAAGCCAGAGTCGCGCAGATTGCGACCAAGGCCGAGACACGGTCTGCTCTATGCATATCATCCCCTTATTGCGCAGAGTTAAATCTACGCCGGGCAGGGATTGCGGGCAGGACGAGGAGGAAAATTCCGTTCACCCCGGGAATACGCTTTCGGGAAACGGAAAACCCCGGGGCTTCCCCCAAACCCCGGGGCAGCAGCACCGCCTTGCGGCGGCTCCGCTTTTACGAGAGGTACTTCTGCAGGTTGGCCATATAGTTGTCCATATGGTGCGAGTTCACGCGCTGGTTGGCCAATTCCCACGGCTTCGTCGCCAGTTCCCAGCCCGATTGCTGCTTGGGTAGCATCTCCCCGCGGGTGCTGAGGAAGAAGGACTGCCCCACGTGCTGGAAGTCTCCCTTGGGAACACGCGGCACCACATCCCAGGCGTTCACGTAACGGAAGGCCGGGATATTGGCCTTGTTGAAAGCGGCGCTGAAACTATCGCCGCCCACCATGGGGCAGCCGAAGGTGGTGAGGCTGTGCACGTCGTAGCCGCGCTTCTTGAGATCCGCGGCTGCTACCGTGGCTGTCGCGCCGCCCAGGCTATGGCCGGTCACGACCACGGGCTTGTTCTTGTTCAGCACCTTGTTCTGCTCAGGCAGCAATTCGTCGTAGGCGCTGGAGAAGCCCTTGTGGACCCAGCCCATGTCCTTATACGGGGTCTTGACGACGTTGGCGTCATGGCCCCAATCCTGCCATTCCTTCGAACCGCCGTACGTGATGACCGAGTGGTCCGCGTACTCCCGGACCATGAATTGGGTATGGCCTACGCTGCGTTGGTATTCGGTGTGGGTAGGCTTGACCAGGGTCGCATCCTTTTCGATGCCGTAGGCGTCCTTGCACACGGACATGAGGTTGAGGGAGTTGTGGTGGTTTACCGTGGAAGGGTTGCCCAGATTGAGGCCCGAGTCGGAGATACGGGTCCCGGACTTATCGGCGCCGGCGCGCGCGGCGGAGGTATCGGCGAAGGCATGGGCGCCTTCCAGTCCGGCGGGGGCCGCTTTGCCGGCGGCGGCGCGCTCGGCGGCCATGGCCGGTGTGGCCTGACGGGTGGCGGCGGTGGCGGCCGAAGTGGTCGCCGCTTCGGCGGCGACGGGGCCGGGAGTGATTTTACGGGTGAGGGTGGAAAGTCCGGGTACTTGCATTTTCTTCTCCATCGCCGTAACCATGGCCACCGGCCCGGTCCGCCGGGTTACTCCCGGTCAGTATCGGCGAAAGAAAATTTATCCCGCGCGAATCATTCCGTGCCCCCGTTAAACGCCGGATTGCGCATCACGGTTACGTGGTTACGCCCGATTACGCGGACTTTACCGGGAG
The DNA here is from genome assembly GCA_023249635.1 of Fibrobacterota bacterium. GTDB lineage: Bacteria > Fibrobacterota > Fibrobacteria > UBA11236 > UBA11236 > Chersky-265. The sequence goes on along the minus strand of JAHFCH010000002.1, from coordinate 30,685 downwards.
CAGACCTTGGTTACGAATGCGAAGTGGTTACGCGCGCATGCCGCTTTGGACCCGGCTTCCTACCTTAATCGCATGGCTTCGGGACGCGTGGAAGTGGGTCGTTGGGATGAGCGGGAGGCGCGCGCCGCGCGGGCGGGATCGGGAACCGCGAAAACCCTGGAGGCACTGGCCTGGCTGCTCGACAGCAGCATTGCCATCCCCGGTACGCGCTTGCGCATCGGCCTGGACGCCGTGCTGGGATTGATCCCGGGCGTGGGTGACATCGCCGGTACCCTGCTTTCCTCCTTCATCCTGATCCAAGCCGCGCGCCTGGGTATCCCGCGGGTTACCCTGATGCGCATGGGCTTCAACGTGCTGGTGGATTCGGTGCTGGGCATCGTGCCCTTGGCGGGGGACATCTTCGATATTGCCTGGAAGGCCAACCTGCGCAATGTGGATTTGCTGCGCGCCCATCTTGACGATCCCGGTCGCGCGCGCAAGGCCGATTGGGCCTTCGCCACGCTATTCATCCTCGCCGTGGTGGCCGTGGCGGGACTTTTGGGCTGGGGCGCCTATGCCTTGGCCCGCCTGCTTTTTTAGAGGCGTTTTTTCCAGGGCCTCTTTTTTCCAGCGTCTTTCTAGAACCCGATGATGAATCCACCCATGGGGAAGAAGGGCAATTGCCCCACCGTCACCCGCTTGCCGGTGCGGTCGTTGTACATGTAGGTGAAGACGTTGCTGCGGGCGGTGACGTTCTGGAAATCGAAGTAATACATCATACGCAGCCAGCCGTAGCCGATGCGGCGTTCGAAGCGCAGATCGAGCGAATAATAATCCGGGAAGCGGCCCGAATTGATATCCGCCGTTTCCAGGCGCCAACGCCGGAATGAAGCGTCGTAGCTTTCCGGCGTGAGCGGCCGCCCCGTGGCGTAGCGAAAGCGCAGGGATCCTTCCATGCGATCGCCCAAGGGGACTAACCAGCAGAAAGCCTTGAACCAGGTTTTTTCCCGCAGCGAACGGTACCAGGGCAAGGGCAGCAGATCGTATACGGCGCCTCCCGTGAAGTTGGCCAGCTGGGTATAATCGAAATCGGAAGGATAATCGCTGCCGCCGTTGATCTCGGGGAAAGAGGTTTCCGAGATCGAATACGCGTAAGCCAAGCTGAAGAACCAATGGCGGGCCAGCTTGCGTTCCAGATACAGCTCGAGCCCCCGGCTTAGGGCGGTTCCGTCTTCCAGGCGGGCCGCCGACCCTTGGAAGGCGAAGGGACGGGCCGCGGAGAGGGATGAATCCAGGATCAGGTTCTGGTAGGCTTTGACGTAGGCGCTTACGTCCAGTTGCAGGGAGAGGGAACGCAGATAGTTCTGGGACTCCAGGGAGAAGACCTCGGCGTGCTTGGAGGGGAGGCTGGAGTTTTCCGTGCGGGCCAGATAGTCGGTGAAGTTCTGGGCTTGGCTTTGCAGGCCGGCCCCGGCGGCGATTTCGAAATCGTCGGCTAGGGTGTAGCGTAACGAGGCGCGGGGCTGCAGGGAGAAATCCTCGCTGTACCCGAAGCCTTCCCCGCGCAGCCCCAAGGCCAGGAACAGTCGCGGGGACAGGGCGAAATTTACCGAAGCGTACATCGCCCCGCGCCAGGAATCCTCGGACGATCCGGGGGGTATCCAGCGGGTTACGGGGTTCCCGGAGCCGTCCAGGGCGGGCGCCCCTACGCTATCGGCAGCCCCCGCGTATCCTTTCAGGGTATCCGGAGCCGCCCGGTTGCCATCCCGGAATTGCAGCGCATGGGCCTCTCCGCCCAGGCTCCATTTGCTTTTGTTCTCCGCGAAGTAGTCGGCTTCGCCCTTCAGTCCGTTGTCGTACTCTTCCGTGGTCCGCTCGGCCCGGAATCCGCTTTCCGCCGCGAAGCCCTGCTTGCGTTCGATCACGTTGCCCGTGCCCGAAGCGGTGGCGGAGAATTCCCACTTGTCCCCGGCATAGCCCCGCCAGGTGAGGCCGGTGGCGTAGATGTCCCCGCCCGCTTCGATCACGTCCCCGTCGGCGCCGAAGGAATCCTCGGCATCCTCGATGCGGATGGAACTGCGGCCGAACAGGCCGTCGGCGGAAAGTTTGCCGCTGCCGAGCTGCTGGCTCACCTTGGCCTGTCCGCCCCAGAAGGAAGGGATGGCGGTGGAGGGTTCGAACTCGGCGACTACGTCGAGGTAGCTCTTGCGGAAGGATCCCAGGAAGGTGGCTCCCGGCCATAAGGGGCCGTCGGCCAGGAAGCCCGCGCCGGCGAAGCCGAGATCGAGTCCGCCCAGGATCATGTCGGGGTTGCCGTCCCGCAGGGAAATGTCCAACACCGATGAGGCTTTGCCGCCGTACCGGGCCGGGGGCGCGCCGGAATTGAAGGTGAGCTTCTTGACCAGCAGGGGATTGACGACGGAGATGACGCCGCCGCCGGTGCCTTGATTGCCGAAGTAGTTGGGATTGGGGATTTCGATGTCGTCGAGGATGAATTGGTTTTCGCCGGGGAACCCGCCTCGCGCGATCACCTCGTTCACGTTATCCCCGCGGGCCTGCACCCCGGGGAACTTCTGGACTACGCGCTGAACGTCCATGAGGGCGCCGGGCGTGCGGCGGATCTCCTCCGCGTCCAGGGAGCGGGTGGAGTTGGGCATATCGTAGATCTTGCGGACGGGAGCGGCCACGACGCGCTTGGCGGCGAGGTCGACGGCCATGGGCAGCAGTTCGATTTCGCGGTCTTCGGCGCGGTCGCCCACCAGGATTACGTTGTGGATGAGCCCGGACAGGTGCTCGGGATGGTGGACCGAAAGATCATAGGCGCCGGGGGGCAGGGAATCGAGTACGAAGCGGCCGGCGGAATCGCAGCGCGCGACGCGGTCGCCCGGCCGGGTTTCCACCGTGGCCCCGGGCAGGGGTTTACCGGTTAGCCCGCTGATTACGCGGCCGGAGATGCGGCCATCGGCCCAGGCCCCGGCGGCCCAAGTGAGCAGCAGCAACAGCGGAATCCCGCACGTGCGCAAAGGGGCCAGGCGAGGCATCCCGCCAATTGTAGGAATTCGTGTATGTTTTGGGCATGGAAGAAGCGATCCTCTCCGACGAACCCTTAAGGCCCGCAGGCAAAGCCAAACGCATCGTCAACGTTATGGTTGATGCTTTCGGCTATTACCTGTTCCTGTACGTGGTGATGCAAGGCATAAAAATCACCGCCCCGAATTTCCTGGCGCGCTGGGAACAAGGGCAGGCTTTGGCCTTCTTCACCAACATCGCGGTATTCTTCCTGTACTACGTGATCTGCGAGGGGCTAACCATGCGCTCGCCGGGCAAGCTGCTGACGGGAACCAAGGTGGTCGGCTTCGACGGCGGCATCCCCAGCCTGGGCCAAATCGCGGGACGGACCCTGCTGCGCCATCTGCCCTTCGAATGGCTGTCCATCTTCGGCGCCAACGGCGGCGGCATTCCCTTGCACGACCGCTGGTCCGGGACCGTGGTGGTGGATATCGTGAAAGAGCCGGAGTAGGCTTGACGGCGGGCCCGGCTATCCGGGCCCGATGCGCCGGCCGCGGTTCAATGCTGGCGTAGGTACCCGAAAGTCGCGAACACGGCGCGCTGGGCCCCGTCCAGGGTCTGGTCTTCGCCCTGGCTCCCCTTCTGCGCCTCATCCTTGTGGTTGATCACGTAGCCCTTGAGGATATACGCCCCGGTCGCCACGGCCCCGCCGCTATGCGAAACCGGCGTCCAACGGAAGCGCAGGCTGCGGAACCCGTCCTTGTCCTGCGCCAGTTTGGCCATCATGGCTTCCGTCACCTGTCCGTCGGTCTTGGATACGTAGTTGCCCAGGTGATCATAGATGGTGAAAGTGTAATGGAAGGCATACTTCGAGGTGATGATCCACTCCGGCAGTTTGCGGTTGCCCAGGAAGATGTTTTCCGTCCCCGAACGGCAATCGAGGCAAATCAACTGGTTGGAACTTATCAAGGTGACGCCCACGATCGCGAAGGGTTTCGCGCGCACGTCCGGGGGTAAGGTGGTCTCTCCGCCCTCCTGATCGGGAACGATGGGGTTGGTCAGGGTGATATGGAAATTGTTGATGAGTTTCTGGGGCACGCCTTCAACCGGAATGCGCTTGCCGCCGGGGATGCCGGCGGTGCCGCCTTCGTCATGGATCCCGGGCTTGGCGGCCAGCACCAGGCTGTCGATGAATACCGGATACGCCGGGGATTCCACTACGAAGGTGAACAGGTAGGTATTGGGCTTTCCGGACACGGGTTCGATGCTTTCCACCAATACCGGTTTGCCCTGGGGACCGCCGTTGCGGATGATGTCGAAAGGCCAAGCCGAAGCGATGCGGAGTTCCGACAGGTTGATGGGTTCGCTGAAGGTGATCTCCACGCTGGCGCGATCCTCGGGGGTTTTCTTGTTGTTGGATACCGCCTTGACGGGCACGGGGCCTACCGAGTCGGCCACGGAGAACTCGCCCATGGCGAAGCCGGCCACGTTGGGGAAGGACCCCAGCAGAGAAGGCGGGAAGGCGGTACCGGCGGTGAAAGGTTTCTCGGGGAAGCGCACGGTGAGCGTCATGCCATCGGCGCTTTTCTCGATCTGGCTGGAGGCGACCACGAGAGGGGCCTTGGTGAAAGGATCGAGCAGCCGCACCGAAGAGGGGACCTTGTCCGCGGGAATGTCGAGATGGATGACGGCGCCGTCGATGCTGCCGTCGCCATTGAAGTCGACGTACACGGCCTTGACCGTCGCGGCCAGCCGCTCGTAGTCTTCGCTCATCGTCAGGCTGGGATGCCAGTCCTGTTGGAAGGCGCGGGCCTTGAGCACCGTGGTCGCGGTGAAGACCAAGGCATCCTTGTACAAGGGGCTGGATGCGGTGGGCTCGCTGCCGTCGACGGTGTATCGGATCTGCGCATCGGCATGCCCGGGCACGGAGAGTTTCACGGTGAGGGTTCCCACGAATCCGCCATGGCCGGGATCGGCTACGGGGGGAGGCAGGGTGCTGGCGTCGGTATAGACTTCCGTCATCACGGCGCTGGCAACCCAATTGGCGAGGTAGGCCTTGGCCTGGATCTTGATCGTGCCCGTAACCGCGATTGGACCGGTATACACCGGGCTGGTGGAATCGGGGACGGAGCCGTCCAGGGTGAAATGGATGATGGCGCCGGGAGTGGCGTCGCTGAGGACGATGGATAACGGATCGGTGAAGATGCGGCCGGTGGGATTGGCCTTGGGGGTGGCTACGGTTTCCATGCGGGTGAAGGTCTGGGAGTCGGGATCGCTGTTGCGGTAGCCGGGCCTTACCGCGATAGCCTTGATGACGGTGGTAGCCGAAACGGTGATGGGGCCGGTGTACTTGAGCGACGAGGTGGTGGGCACCGATCCGTCGGTGGTGTAATAGATGATGGCGTCCGCGGCGGAATGGGTTATGCTGACGGTCGTCTGGCCTTCGAAATACCGGCCGAGGGCGATGACGGGCTTGGAGGCGAGGGGTTCCAGTTCCAGGGTGGTGGTGATGCGCAGCTTGGAAGTGGTGGTATGCCGTTCGGCGAAGAAAAAGTCGAGCGGGTATACCAGGCTATCCTTGAGGCCGGTGGCGACGGCGATGTCATCCAGATTGAAGTTGGCATCCTGGGCGGGATGCATGCCGCCCAGGTCGATGGCGCGCTTGCCGTTCACGAATACCCATACGTCGTCGTCGCCGCGGAAGGTGAATACCTGCCCCTTGCCCTTGTAATAGGTGAAGCGGGCATGGAACTCCATGGTAAAGCCGTAATTGTGGATGTTATTGGGCGCGGGGAGCAAATGCCCGAAGGTGCCATTGGGGCCCAGGTTGCGGAAGGTCTTGCCGTTGTCGATGGGGAAGAAGTTGTCGTCGAAATACTCGTATACCCCGGTGGCCGGGTTGCGCGTGAACTTGATGTCGATGAGGAAGGCGCGATTGACGTCGGCGGCCTTGTCGTTGTACCAATCGGGGAAGCGATCCACCGGTTCGAAGCATTGCGCGACCTTGGGGTCGAGGGGAACGATCAACTTGGGACCGCGATTGTCGCCCTTGAATACCGAGGTATCGCCCACCGCATTGGTGGTATCGATGTCGGGTTGGATGATGTTGACGGCGGAAGCCTGGGCGCTGCAATTCGCCTGGTGCGGCTTGTTGCCGTAGAAATGCGGATGAATGGGGGTAACGGTGGCGTTATCCTCGACGAAGTCGCGCACCTTGCCCTTGAGGTTGAGCTCGGCGGGGGCAGTTTGCGCATAGGCCCCTCCCGGTGCTCCGACCGTTACGGCGAATATGGCCGAAAAGGCAATACCCAGGAGGGCGGTGGTATGGTTGATGATTCCAGGTTTCCATGCGTACATTTGCTACCCCTCCGATATATTCCATACCGGTCTAGCCGGCCAAGCGGCCGGTGCCCCACCCCATGACCGAACCCCAATACCATGCACCAACCGCATACGCGTTCGCGCCGGGCATAAGGAGTGGACACGGGCAAAGGCCAACCGGCACTTTGTCTTCGGCTTCGCTGCAGTCGGCGAGGCTCGGTTCCACCCCTCGTGGTCCCTGGCGCTCAAACGGGTAAACTGCCGTTCTTAAAATATCCCCGAGCGTTAATCCGCACCTGGAAATTCTGCACGTCATGAAGAGACGGAAATCCGGTGCGAATTGTTTCGAGTGATCAGAAATGTACCAGGAGAGCAGGTAGGGGCGCGGGGAGCCCGGATCAGATTCTGCTCTCAATAAGAGAGCGTTCGGGACCGGGGCTTTGTCGTGTAACGCCGACGCTACGGAAGCGCGACGGTCGCGGGGGGTGAATGGCGCGCTAGGCCGATTGCCGCGTCTTTATTGACCCATATCGGCGGGGGCCGGAGCGGTGCGGGTCTCGGAGGTGCGGCGGGAGTAGGATTCACTGTAGACGCGCGAACGGAATTTCAGGATGGGGTCTTCGGACAGGCCGAGCCCGGCCACGACGCCGGTGGGATCGAATACCATGCCCTCGATGGCCTCCTGATCCTCGTGCACCCGGTCCAGGCTCAGGCTGCCGAGAATGGTTTCCCGCCGGCCGACGGGCCAGAGCACGGAGGGATCATCCAGGGAGTCGCCGGGTTCGGCGAATTGCGCGATCAAATCCCAGCTCAAGGGCCCCTGGCCCAAGCGTGCGCGCAACTCGTTCATCAGGTATTGTTCCGGTTGCGCCGCGGCTTCTTCCGGGGAAAGCGCGGACCCGGAAAGCCTGGGCGCCCAACGGTAACGGAAGGCTTTGCGATTGCCGGCGGCATCGATCAGGTAATAGGTATGGATCCCGAAAAAAGTTTCCATGCCGTAGGTGCGCGCCGGTTTGAGCGCCTTGATATGTTTCACGCTCACGAGGATATGCAGGTGCCTGATTACGTGCCACAGTAATTTTGCCATGCTGGGTTTGCCGCCCGCCTTGGGGGCCTGGGCTTCGGTGAGCGCCATGAATTCGGCCGGCGTGCGCGCCGGGAATACCGGAATGTTGATGGCTGCCCAGGTGGCGGCCTTTCCCGAGGGCAATGCGAATTTTACCGCCAGGCCCTGGGTGCGGCCTTCCTTGGGCGATAACCGATCCGGAGCGCAGGGATTCGCGGAGGCGTTGGAGAAGCGCGCCACGCATGGGATTGCGCCGCCCTGGAAATGCTCCGCCGTCGTAAGCGTCTTCGCTTCCGAAGAGGCGCGGAAGGTTCCGCGTACGCCCAGACCGCGGGCATGGCCACGCCGGTATCCCGGAGGGGACTTGGAGATGCGATCGATTACGGCGATGGCTTCGGCGGGTATCGGATCGGCGGCCATGTATCCTCCGGAATGGGATGGTGGAAAAGGATGGGGAAAGGTTGAGATAGCAATAAGCCGAGCCGCATGCCAAGCGGGCGTAACCATTCCGGGTGAAATCCGGAAACACCGCGTTGGGACGCAGGCGGGCTTTGGTATTATCCTCCCATGTCTTTACCTCGTGCTTCCGATGCGCGCGATCCCCTTCGCTCGACGCGCGCCCAGCCTTCCATCACTTCTCCGCTTCCAGACCCCGTGCTTCCGCATGCCGGCGAACCGCCGCGCCGTCCGGCGTTCTCCAATGCGGAGGCGTCCTTCCATCCTCCCGGACAGCAAACGCTGGAGTATATCCACGGCCTGCTCAAGGACGAACGGGAATTGCGCGACGTGCAGGATCTCGCGTCGCCGGAGTGGTTCCAACATCAGCGCAACGTGGAGTTCTTCGAAAAATATCCCGCCTCCCTGGAAGGCCATCCGGGATTCGATGTCAAGCGGGAGCGTGAAGATCTGCATAAGGAGCGCGCCGCCATCCGTGAGCATAACCAGGCGGTGCGGAAACGCAGCGCAGCGGTGCAGGAGCGTATCGAGAAGACGGGGGATCGCCTGATGAACCTGGTGGAGTTGCGCTGGGCGGTGGAAAACCACGGGAGGACCACGGGCCGCCCCGTCTGGGGCCTGGTGGATAGCGTGCCCGGCCTGGATGCGGGGGATAAGACCTGGTACCGGCGCAATGAGAAGAAGTCCATCGATATCCGCGGACTGACCGCGGTCGGGGTGGAACGGGAAATCGTGTCACTCCAGGCGGAGTTGCGTAAGCTGGATGCGATGAAGGAGAAGCTGGCGACGTCGGAGCGGACCACGGGGCTTTATCCCAAGCTGGAATTCCTCAGTCGCGAGGAGATCCTCGCGCGCGGTTCAGCGCGCGGATAGTGGATTGGGTAACGGAGCCATGCGCCCCGAGCCGCCCATAGCGGTCGCGCGCAACAGGTAAGGCGCGCGCGCGAAGCCCAGTCCTTCGGCCGTGGTCGCATCGGGGCGGGATACGCTGCGGATTCCCACGCGGCGGCCATTCATGGAAAAGATTTCCCAACGCTCACCGGGTTCGGACGCCAAAGGGCGCGGTCGCGCGATGCCGATGGGATCCCTTACGTCGCCCAGGTCGCCGTGGGTTAGCGTGGTCCATCCCGTGAAATGATCTTCCGAAAGCGCGTCGGGCCGGTTCTGGGTGGTCACGAAGGAAAGCGTGGCAGGAGCGCCGAGCTGCATGCGGTTGTGGTAATGGTTATATCCCATCTCCCATCCGTTGGCGTGCTTGTCTTCGCCCCCGCAACTTTGCGCGCCGCAGGACTGCCCCACGTTAAGCGGCTTGCCCAACAGGGCCGAGGCCTGGAACTCCATGCCCATCAGCAGGCGCGGCGTGGTCTGCCCGTCGAGGGTCTTCCCGTAGAAATCGATGCCCTGCTTCCAGGCGATCTCGGCGGCGGCCATCATCCCCAGCAGATTGTATTCCGCATGGTTGCAATCGCGGCAGGTCTCCATCAATAGCCCGGTCTTCTCGACCGTGAACGGCAGGAGCGTGTTGAGGAAATCCATCCCGAGCTTGAACTTGGCGCTGTCGTCCTCGAACACGCCCACGGCCATCAGGGCCAGGGCCGAAGATGTACCCCAATTATTGGTCCTTTTCTGGGGCGCGATGGTGATGGTCGCGTAGCCCGTCAATACGTTAAGCATGGCTTCGAATTTCGCGATCTCCGCCGGGGCCCATGCCGAAGGCCCGGTGCCGTGATGGCGCAGGATTTCCCCCGCCGCCGCCCAGGTAGGCAGGGCCCAGGCTGCTTCCAAATCTTCCTGATCATTGGATTCGTGGGACATGCCTTTGAAGCCCGCGGCCCAGCCGTTGATGATGGCCAGCGCCTTCTCGCGGTAGCGTATGTCATCGGTCGCCACCCATTCCAAGGCTTGCGCGTAGGCCGCGTGGCCGGCGTCGCGGAAATTCTGCTCCGAGGTCCCCGTCGCGCTGGCGACCACCTGTACGGTGGCTTCGGGTTTGTTGGCGTAGTTGAGATTGGCGCCGTACCAGGAACGGAGCCGATCCAATCCCTGCTTCATGGCATGCGGGGCGGTTCCTCCCGCTTTCGCGCGGATGACTTGGAGTTCGGCTTCGCTGTTGAAAATCCCCGGGTGGCGGAAACCGGAGGAATGCGCCGGCAGGTACGCGGCCAGCAAGACCAGGAGCGCTGCGAAGGCGGTCCGGGCCGCCGAATGCGAAAGCTTGAACATCCCAAACTCCCCGCCCCACCGAGGTCCCATGCATGGCAATCTATGCGCGCGCGGGCCATCGCGTGGTGCGGCAACGGTAAAAACCGGGTCAAAAACGGGAGCGGAACGGCCGAAGGCGGTTCACAGATGTGAAAAATTTCCCCGCCGCTATGGCGACATGTCGGGCACGGAAAACCGGGCGGGATACCTTAAGGACCGGACCGCAACCGCTGCGTTACCCCCGGATCCCGGGGAGCGCGGCGCGGGAACCCAAAACCTCTATACGGGGGCTTCCATGAACTCAAAAAACCGATCCACCGCCAAACGCATCTTCATCGCCGCATGCATCGCCCTGGCCTCGGGCGCCGGCGCGCAAGGCTCCAACGTATGGATGCGCCTGTTCGACACCAAGGATTTCGAAGGCTGGCAGGGACGCATCACTGACAACTACTGGAAGGTCACGGATACGGCCGGCATCGTGGGAACCCATCCCGCCGCAGGCACGGCGATGAATGGGGAGAATACCTTCCTCTTCACCGACTCGGCGTACAGCGACTTCCATCTCAAACTGGAAGGCCGCATGCCCGGCAGCGGCGGCTACCGGAATAGCGGCATCATGTGGCGCAGCACCATCGTGAATAAGACAGGGTACGCGGCCATGGGTTACCAATACGAGATTTCCGACGGAGGCACGGGAGCGTTCTACCATGAGCGCGGAACCGAGTTGGGATTCACGGGAGGCTGTAAAGAGGCCACCACCGCAACCGCCTGGAAGAAGATGGAGATCATCGCGGACGGGCCCAAGGGAACGCATCTTCTCAACGGCAAATCCTGCTTCACCTATGCCACCTTCAAAGTGACGACCAAAGGCTACATCGGGCTGCAATTGCATGCCCCGGGCGACTTCGCCGTGAACTTCCGCAACATCTACATCCAACCGGTGAATAGCAGCTTCCAGATCCCGGCCGACAACGCCTACGATTCCACCGGGCAGAAGATCGGCGTCATCGGGATCCATATCGTCCCCAAGGCGCAGCATGCGGACCCGTTGGCGGCGCTTACGGGCGCGGCCTACATCGTGGACGCGCGCGGCCGCGTGTTGGCCCTTCCGGAAAGCCGTTCGGGAGCGACACGACTGCGCCGCAATCCCGGCACCTGGCTATTGGCGCGTTAGCCGCTCGCGCTCGAAAGTATTATTTAGCCGGTGTCGCAACTATTGACGACGGGACGGCTATGCGAAGCGAGTATGGGGACGGGTATGAAATCGATGAGGACTACGGACGACTCGAGTTCGCAAGGATGCAGACCTGGCTGACGGCCACCTATTGGTCCCCCGGCATCGGAATCGGGGAAATCCTGAAAGGCGCCCGCAATTCCGCCATCAACGTAGGCTGCTACCATGCCGGAACCCAGGTAGGTTACCTGCGGGTGGCCAGCGACAAGACGCGCTTCGGCTATTTCATGGATGTCTACGTAGAGGAAAGCCACCGCCTTCGGGGCATAGCCGGGGCCATGGTACGTTTTGTCATGGAGCATCCGGAATTCTCCGAGGTTTACCTCTGGCTGCTGGCCACGCGCGATTCCCAGCCGGTTTACGCCAAGGTCGGTTTCGGACCTTTGCCGGTACCGGAAAACTGGATGATGATCCGCAAGGAAAAGACCAGGACGGAGGGAGAATCCCCAGGGTAACTTGCATGGGACGGTGGGTGCCGTACTCGGGGACAAATCCCTTGCCCCGAGTAGCAAAGGCATAATATGATCGCAACCGGGATCACCCAACCAAAGGGAGAATGATGAAAATACGCGTATATGGGCTTTCGGTCCTCGCGCTTGCGGCCGCCTGCGTTTCCGGCCATGCTCTAAGCATCAAAGGCACCAAGCCCACCGTCCAGTTCAATACCAGCCAACTCGGACCGCTTTTCACCGCCCAGATGAAGGCCGATTTCGAAGCCAAGATGAACGGCGAAGTGGGTACCGCCTTCGACAAGACCATTTCGGACGCGAACAAGAACCTCGAAGGCTTCAAGGAACAGAAGGACTTGGCGCAGGGCATGGCCAATGCCAACCTGTACTCAAGTAACTCGGCCACCCTCCAAGGATTCCAGAATTACGATCTCTTCGCGATCTCCACCGGCTTCATGCTGGGCGTTCAGGCACCGAGCCTGGATCCCAAAGCGTACAAGACGATCGGAGACGATATCACGGAGAAGGGCGATCTCTATGCCGGCGTCGGCGCGGGGTTCACCTACCTGAACGTGGGCATCAACGCCAAGTTCCTGATGCCCGGCCTCTACCTCAACGCCAAATACGGCGGCCTGAAGCAGAGCGTGGGCGATTTCGATCTCGATTTCAAGGTTCTCGGCGTAGGCGCGGCCTTCAAGGTGCTTGAGCCCAAGAGCTTTATCGGGTTGGTCAAGTGGCGCGGTATCTCGGTGGGAACCGGATTCTACATGCAGATGGACAAGTTGAATATGGAGGTGAAGCCCAAGGCCATCACCGAGAACGCGCATTTCCGCGAAGCCGTGCTCTCCGGCGCGACGACTGCGCAGGACTCGGCGGATAAGAAAACCCTGCTCGACCAGATGGGCTATACCGCCGCCAAGCCGGATGCGGAAATCAAGCTCACGCCCAAGTTCGACATGGGCCTGGATATTTCGACTTATACCATACCTCTGGAAGTGAATACCGCGGTCGGTATCCTATGGGGCTTGCTTAACGTGAACGCCGGCCTGGGCGCGGACATCAATTTCGGCAATGCCAAAATCGTGCTGAAGGGTACGTCCAAGGCGACCATAGGATCGGATACCACTAAGGTCACCTTCACACCGGCTACCGTGGTCGTCGACGGAAGCAGTAGCAATGGTCCCTCGTTCCTGCGCATGCGCGCCATGACGGGCATCGGCCTGGGCCTGGGCCCGGTCAAGATCGATATCCCCATCATCTATTACGTGAAGAGCGGCATGGCCTTCGGCATCACCGGCGCGGTGGTCTGGTAAGGTTTTCCCGCAACGTTTCTTCCGGAGCCCCGCCCCTGCGGGGCTTTTTCTTTCCCGCCTCCCGGAAACCCCGGTCGTGTTCTAACATGCCCCAAATGACTTGTGGGCAACCATTGAAAAATGGCCCCCGGGCGTCATGAAGATTCATTCGTCCCGAGTGCCGATGGCAACAGGCTATTCACTCAGAGTACCCCCGATCAGGAAAAGCGAATCCACCCTAAGATTCGTTTCCTGCCTCCGGAAACCCACTAAAGCTTGACCGCTTCCACGAGGTTGCCGCATTTCGGCATTGTCCCGCCATAGAAAGGATTCAGGAGCTTCTTATCGCCCTGCAACCAGTCCGCGCCCTCGTTGTTCCGCGCCATGGGACAATGGTAGAGGTAAACGGGATCGGGCCCCACAAGACCGAAGTTTTCGATGGCTTCCAACATCAAGGGCGTGAAGTCGGCAAAGTGAGTGCGCATCGTCGAAATGTCCGGGGAAGCCGACATCGGGTGCAATACCTTCATGAGCCTTCCATCGAGCGAATCCCAATTCGCGCTGGCTGCCATATCCATGCCTTCGATGGGAAGGATATGCAGCACGGCGTGCATAGACTGGAACGCGTCCTTGGCCTTCTGGAAATCATCGTGGGCCAAGGCTGTCCCGATTTGCAAATATCCGCCATAGACTTTCCCGAGCCCTACCTTGAAGGAATCCGGGGTGGCGAATTCCGGCTTGGATGGAGCCGCTTCCGCCTTTGCAGGTTCCGGAACTTTCGTTTTGGCTTCTTCTTTCTTGTTGCAGGCACCCATGAGCAATCCCGTAAGCATAAGGGCCGAAATCGCGTATCGCATCGTCGTTTCCTTTCCAGGGTTCATTTCTTTGTCACACGGTCGGGGTTCGCCGCTGCGGGTGCGGCCTTTGCGTCCGTTATTTCATACATCGCCATCATTTCCGAAGCATGATGCTCGACATGGCAATGGAGCATCCACTTTCCCGCGTTTTCGGCGTCCATCATGAGATCGACCGCTTCGGCGGAAGGCAGGTCGAAGACATCCTTATAGAGATTACGGCGCGACATCTCGCGAAGCATTTCGCCGTGGAAATGGACGGTATGGTTCTGGGTGCCTTCATCGTTCATGGCGAAGACCACGAACCGCACTCTCTGCCCTTTCTTGAAAGCGAGTCCTTCAAGATTTGCGAATGCGGTCCCATTGATGGAATTCACTTCCGGGCCGCCGCCATGCGCCAGACTATCAACCCGGTTTTCAGGCCATTGGTCCATGGGTACATGATCTTTGGGGTGGCAGCCTCCGTTCCATGGGATCAGAGGAGGGATGCAAGTGTCCTTTATTGAGTCCTTCAGCGAAGAATCCTTAGCTGCCACCATAGCGAGATAGGTCTTGAAGACTAGGGCGATGGTGGTATCAAACCGGACATAGTCGGGGTGATCGGGCGGCTCATCCACGACAATTGTACCGATGAGCCCGGCCGCCACTTCCTGGGCGGGATGAAACGAATGGCTATGATATGGCCCAACGCCGACGGAGCGCGCTTCGGCCTTCCACCGATAGGTGAATTCCCCACCGGGTTTGACGGCGCCGCCCGCGGTTCCCGACTCGGGCCACCCTTCCGGTCGATCCGCCCGCCACACGCCTTCATTCGCTTCGTCGTAAAGGAGATTATGGGGATGCATGCTTAACGGCATACCGGACCCGGGGTCATTCCGGAAATGCACGATGACCGAATCCCCAACGGTCGCGCGGATGATGGGTCCGGAAAGTTGCTGCCACGAAGGCACAGGAAGGACCTTCCAGACCGAATCGGTCCGCACGTAACGCATGGCCCGGTACAGATACCGCCGCGCCGGATCAATGGAGTCCGTTGTCATCATCGCTTTGCCCAAGGGCACCATATCCCATTTCGGGATGACTTGGGTCGTCACCCAGTATTCCCGCTTTACGGGTCGGTACTTGGATTGGAATACACCCTCGACGGGCGGGCTGGTGCCCGAGTCCCGGTTGCATGCGCTAAGAATCGCCATCCCCGAAAATGCCAGGGCCGGGAAGTATCGGGCAGACTTCATCGGATTCTCCTGTCCTTACTTGGTTTCACTCGCCGTGTCGGGCGCAGCCGGTTGCGTCCTCGTCTTCGCTTTTCCGAATTGCTTGACCAGCAAGTCCACCTGCGTCTTCAATTTCTTCTCCCATTTGAGCGCCACTGGAGCGTTTTTCGCATCGGCGGCATCATGCATCTCGTCCGCGAAATGCGCGATGTTCTTTACATAACCCTGTACGCGCTTTTTCTTGGCGGCATCCAGGGAAGGATCCTTGTCCAGATCCTTGACCGCATCATTCAAGGCCTCGGCCAAGGCATGGGCATTCCCGAGGCGGTCGGCCGCGAAATCCTTGTCCAGGCTGTCCATTACCGCACGGACCGGGTCGAGGTTTGCCGCTACGCTACCTGTTTGACTTTCGGATTTGGCGTGGTGGTCCTCATTTGCCCTCGTGACAGAGCCCGTCGCAAACAATGCTCCCGCAAACAGGGCGGATACCAGGGGTAAGTTCGATTTAAACATGTTTTTCTCCTTAAGTGAACATTTACGAAAACGGAACCGGACGACAAAAAGCGATCTTCATCCGGCGGGCTTTTCCAAAAGCCTGGCGACGGGCTTACGGCCGAAGTTCCAAAACAACGTGGGCATCAGCGCGATATTCATGAGGGTGGAACTGATGAGTCCGCCGAAAATGACGACGGCCACGGGATACAGGATCTCCTTGCCGGGCTCACCGGGCGAAAGGATCAGGGGGATCAAGGCCAGCGCCGCGGTCAAAGCGGTCATCAATACCGGCACCAGCCGTTCCAGCGCGCCGCGCAGCACCATATTTCGGCTCCAGGTTTCTCCTTCTTCCCGGAGGAGATGCAGGTAATGGGACACCATCATAATGCCGTTACGCGCCGATATACCGCAAAGCGTTACGAAACCGACGAGTGAACCGATGGAAAAAGTCCGTGTCGTAAGCCACACCGCAAGCACGGCACCAATCATCGAAAAGGGGATGTTGAGGAGGATCATGCCGACCAAAGCCGTAGAACGGAAATGCATGAATAGGGCGAGGAACATTCCCAGCAGTGAGAATAGGCTCAACAAGCCAATCAAGCGCGTAGCCTTCCGCTGGCTTTCGAATTGTCCCCCGTACTCGATGAAATACCCTTCCGGTAGTTTGACCTTGGAGGTGATCCGCGACTGGACATCCGCCACCACGGATCCCAGATCCCGGCCGCTCGTGTTCAACTGCACCACTATGCGGCGGCGCACGTTCTCCCTCAGGATTTGGTTCGGACCCAACGCAGGCTCAACCGTAGCTACCATGCTGAGGGGAATCTGCTCGCCATTGGGGAGGTCCACCAGCAATTCCCCGAGCCTGTCGAGATTGGCGCGCGCCTGTTCCTCCAGGAGCACCACCAGCGCGAAGCGTTGCTGTCCTTCCAGGATCTCGGAAACCTTTTCCCCGCCCAGTGCGGTCTGGATCAGACCTGTCACCTCGCCTGCCTGAAGGCCGTAACGCTTCAGTTCGTCCCGGTTCAGCTGTACCGCGACCTGGGGTACCAGGACCTGCTTTTCAACCGAAAGGTCCACTACGCCAGGTACCTCCTTTAGCTCCTTTTCGATCGCCTCTGCCTTCTCGCGGAGCACGCCCAGGTCGTCCCCGAATAGCTTGATGGCGACTTGTGCCCGGATCCCGGATAATAGGTGGTCGATGCGATGTGATATGGGTTGGCCGATATTGACTGCGATACCGGGGATCTGATCCAAGCGGCCGCGGATGTCCCCTAGAATGGCTTCCCGCTTGCGCCTGCTGCGTTTGAGATCCACATCGATCTCCGAGGAGTGGACACCTTCGGCATGGTCGTCCTCCTCCGCGCGACCGGTACGGCGACCCGTGGAAACAACTTCAGGAACCTGGCGGATGAGCTTTTCCGCGATAACGCCGATGCGATCGGATTCTTGCAAGGAAGTCCCCGGGGGGGACAGCAAATTGATGGTGGCCGTGCCTTCGTTGAAGGGCGGTAGGAATTCCTTGCCCAGGAAAGGGAAGGACGAGAGCGCCATGGCAAGTAACAACAGTGCCGTGGATAAGGCCAGCCAGGGGTGTTTCAGCGTCGGTTCCAAAACCATCTTCCGGTTCCAGCGTTTCAGGAACAGAACCAGCGCGCCATCGTTTTCTTTCTTGAGGAAATCCGCTTTGGGAAGCAGATAAGCACACAAAGCGGGAGTTACGGTCAGGGATACAACCAGGGAAGCCAGGATGGATACGATGTAGGATATGCCGAGCGGCGCGAAGATGCGGCCCTCGATCCCGCCCAGGGAAAACAAGGGTACGAAGACCAGCACGACAATCAAGGTGGCGAACACGATGGAGTTCCGTACTTCCGAAGACGCCTTAAAGATGACCTCGAGAACCGGTTCCGGATGCGGGCGAAGCCGGTTTTCCTTGAGCCTCCGGAATACGTTTTCCACATCCACGATGGCATCATCAACCAATTCGCCGATAGCGACCGCCAAGCCGCCCAGGGTCATGGTATTGATGGAAATCCCGTAGAACTTGAAGACCAAGGCCGTGATCAGAAGGGACAGCGGGATGGCCGTGAGGGTGATGAAGGTGGTCCGGAAATTGAGGAGGAACAGGAAAAGGACTACGACCACCAGAAGGCTGCCGTCGCGCAGAGCGTCCTCTACGTTCTTGATGGCTGTGCCAATGAAGGAAGCCTGACGGAAGAGTTTGGCATTGATTTCGACATCCTTGGGGATACTCTTTTTCATCTCAAGGATAGCGGCATCTATTTTACCGGTCAGTTCCTGCGTGCTCGCGCCGGGTTGCTTCTTAACGCTGAGGATGACCGCAGGGCGGGCATTGGCCCCTGCGGATCCCCGTTTTTGCGGGCTGCCGAAGCGTATCTCGGAGACTTGGTCGAGGGTGATGGATTGGCCGTCCTTGAAAGCGACCACCGTGTTCTTCAAATCGTCCAGGGATTGGATGCGGCCCAGATTTCGCACAACAGCTTCGGTATAATCCTGGACCAGGTACCCGCCGGAGGAGTTTGCGTTCGAGCGCTGGACCGCTTCTTCGACCTGATGCAAGGTGACCCCGGTCTGGCGGAGCTTATCGGGGGAAACCGAGATGTGATATTGCTTCACGTCCCCCCCGATGGCGATCACCTGGGAGACGCCGGGAATGCTCAAGAGACGCGGTTTTATCGTCCAATCGGCAAGCGTGCGCAAATCCATCGGCGATCCGGAATCCCCGCTCACACTGATGAGCATGATCTCGCCCATGATGGAACTGATAGGGCCGAGGACGGGATTGACCGCGGGCGGCAATCCTTCCCGGATGCCTTGCAGCTTTTCGGCGATGATCTGCCGATCGATGTAGATGTCCGTCTTCCAATCGAACTCGACGAAAACCAATCCGAGCCCGGGTGAGGAGACGGAGCGCACGCGATCCACGCCCGTAGCGCCGTTCATGGCGGTTTCGATGGGATACACCACCAGGGCCTCGACCTCATCGGGCGAAAGGCCTGGGGCTTCCGTCATTATGGTTACCGTAGGACGATTCAGATCCGGGAATACGTCCACGGGCAGCTTCCGCAGGACGAATGCCCCGTATACCATGAGCAGGGCGGCGACGGCTACCACCAGGAGGCGATTCCGCAATGAGAAATGGATAATCGCGTTCAACATGCTTCGCTCATTTCGCCTTCGCCGGATTCTTGGCACCCGCCCTCGGCTTGGGCTTCGCGAATTGCAACTGGTAATTCCCCTGTGTCACCACTACATCGCCCGCGGCCAATCCTTCCACGATCTCGACCCACTTGTCGTTCTCGATCCCGGTTACCACGGGCGTGCGCAGGTACTTGTTCCCTTCCTCGATGAATACGATCCGTTCGCCGCCGCTCCCCACCAGAGCCGAACGGGGCACGACGATGCTTTCGTCCTCCTTGTCCGCAAGGAAGAATACGTTCACGTTCATATTGATCTTGAGCAGCTCACCGGGATTCTTGACGCGCAACCACACGTCTACCGTGCGGGTCCGGGGATTGACTTCGGATCCGATCACATCGACCTTGCTGGCCATCTCCTTGTTTTTCAGTACGGGTGAGTACACGCGTGCCCCCATGCCTTTACTGATTTTACCGATCTGCGATTCGAACACGCGCGCAACCGCATACACCTCGGAATAATCCGCGAGTTCCAGCAGCGGGGTGCCCGCTTCCACGGCGTCCCCCTTGATGACGTTCAGCTTGACCACCTTACCCGTACGCGGAGCGGCCACGGATACCCGAATAGGCGACTCGGACAATTGCCGCGCTTCCAGGATCAGCAGGGGATCCCCTTTTCTCCGCACCTGCCCCAAAGAGGAACTCAACTCGACGACTCGCCCCGCAATCTTGCTGGCGACGTTTTCCCTCGATCCGGGGATGGCTTCGATGATGCCGGAGGCCTTGATCGTCTTCTCGATGGCCTGCACGCTGGCTTCAGCGGTTTGGATGTCCAGATTCTTCTTGGCCTCGTCGGAAAGGACGATTGGTCCGCCCTGCGCGGTCTGTTCCGGCGGCGCCTCGCCATGGTCATGGCCCTCATGAGCCTGACCCATCCCGATACCGAGGCCGGCCAGAGCCAGCCCCAAGACAATCCGCGACTTCAGCGTTCCCATGTTTTTCCTCCTACCGCCCTTCCCAGGCGATTCCAAATCCGGTAATAGGCATCCAGCAGTTCCAATGCTTCCGACTCCTGGGCCAGGGCTTCCTCCTGGACGCGCGACAAATCGAAGAGGCCGAGCAATCCCTCCCGAAAGCCTTTCTCGGACAACGCGAGTTGCTTCCGGCTCAAGTCGCGGATCTCCGCTTGGTAATTCCGATAGCGCTCCGCCAGGCCCTCCAATTGTTCTACGGCATCGGAGATCTCCGCGCGCAATGCGAGCTCGGCAGCCACTTGGCGAAGCTCGGTCTCCCTGCGTTCGGATCGCGCCCTGGCGATGCCGGTCTGGTTGCGATTGAACAAGGCGAGGGGAATTTCCACTCCCGCCCCAATCAGATTGGCCCCGTCGCTCTCCCGTTCGTAACCCGCCGAGATGCTGACCACCGGAAGCCGCTGGCCCTGTTCCCAGGCGATGCGCGACTGCCCCGTCGCCAGTTCCGACCGTAGCGTTTTTAGATCGGGATTGGCTTGTAGCGCCCATGCCGTAAGCGAGTCCTGGGAAGCCAGGCCCGGCAGGGAATCCGGCAGATCCGGGCGCAGGGAATCCGGGAGCGGATACGCCCCGGCAAGGTAACCCAGACGTATTCCCAGGCGCGCCTTGTCCGTCCGCAATTCCAGCTCACGCTGCTTGGCTTTCGCGAGATTCAATTTCGCTTGTGCTTCGTCCACCTGGGAGACCCGGCCTTCCGTCACCTTGGCGGTAGCCAAGCGAGTTAGGCCTTCCCACCGCTTCGCCGTTTCCGATTGCAGGATCGCTTTCCGGTTCAGGATTTGCCAAGCGAAGTAATCGCTTCGGATTTCCGAGATGAGATCCAACTCCC
The DNA here is from genome assembly GCA_023249635.1 of Fibrobacterota bacterium. Classification (GTDB taxonomy): domain Bacteria; phylum Fibrobacterota; class Fibrobacteria; order UBA11236; family UBA11236; genus Chersky-265. The sequence goes on along the minus strand of JAHFCH010000002.1, from coordinate 10,093 downwards.
TCCCCCGCTGCCGTTCCCGTTCTTCCCCGACCCTGGATTCCGCCACGGCATGGGCGCGATTGCGGGCGCCGAAATGGAGTTCCTGTGAGAGCTTGGCGGAGGCCTTGGGCTTAGACGGCGCTCCCAGGTTATGGAACGCATCCACGTCCAACGAGGGATTGGATGGGTATGGCGCGGCGATTTCCTGGGCGGCGGTTTCAATCCGTTGCCGTCCCGCCGATACGTCCGGACTGCGCGCCAGAGCCATGCCAATGAGGCTATCCAGCCCCAAGCCTTGCGACCGCGCAGCGGAAACGCCCAGGAGGGCGAGGACAGCCATTTTTCTCCAATTCACATGCATTGCAATGCACTCCTTCAATCGAGACCAGGAAAACAAAAGGAGGGGCAAGTTGGACCCGGAGGCGCCGGTCAGAACCGGCACAGGTCCATTTGAGCAGGAAGCCGCCAAGGCTTCCTGAGAGTATTTCAGACGAGGATTTGGAGGGTTGTTAAGTAGAGCGGAGGGCTGCTCTTGTTTTGGGGCCGCGGCCGTTGGAAGCAAACAGGCAGCGGCATCCGGGTTTCGCAAATCCGGGCGAAGACCGGTATCTCAAGTTGCAATCCCGAAAATTCATTCGCCAGCATGGGCTTTCCCGCGATGGACTTTTCCGATAGGCATGATCCGTCTTGCACCCAATGGGATTCCCCAGCCAAATCCTGAGGGACGGAATGGATACCTGATTCATCGGACGGGTGTCCATGGCAATGCGGGTGGGCATCTTCCCCGATTCCTTCATGCGCAGCGATCGCTTCGCCTTGGTACCCGGTTGCGCCATGGAAGAGTGCTCTCAGGCTGTGGCCAAAGGCTTCATTCACCCGGCAGCAGTTCAAGGTCTGTCCGGTCAGGAACAGGATCGAAAGGAGGAGCGCAGCGCCAGGGAGGAGGCGGCCGGTTTTGAGAGCGGAAATCGAAACCCTCATTTTCTGTTCCTTACGCATGAAAACTACATCCTAAATTTCCGCGGGACAACTTAAAGCCTAACGCCTTTGAGCCTCAAGGAGTTGGCGATTACGGAAACCGAGCTGAAACTCATCGCCGCGGCAGCAACCATGGGGCTCAGAAGGATGCCGAAAAACGGGTATAGCACCCCGGCCGCCAGAGGAACGCCTAAAGCATTATAAATGAAGGCGAAGAAGAGATTTTGACGGATGTTGGCCACGGTGGCCTGGCTTAATTTCCGGGCCCGCACGATGCCGGACAAGTCGCCTTTCACCAGGGTTACCCCCGCGCTCTGCATGGCCACGTCGGTCCCGGTTCCCATGGCGATGCCGACCTCAGCCTGGGCCAAGGCGGGCGCATCGTTGATGCCGTCCCCTGCCATCGCAACCCTTTTGCCCTGAGCCTGGATCCTTTTGATCGCTGCGGCCTTCCCTTCCGGAAGGGCATCGGCAATCACCTCATCCAGGCCCAGCTTGCGCGCGACGGCTCCGGCAGTAACCTTATCGTCCCCCGTCAGCATCACCAGCCGCAGGCCCACCCGCTTCAATTCGGCGATAGCCGCCCGCGCCGAAGGCTTAATCGGATCGGCAATCGCCAACAAGGCCGCGGCCGCTCCGTCAACGGTCATGTACAGGACGGTCTCACCGTCCGTCCGTCTCGCGTCGGTCCGCGTTCCAAGGCCGCTTACATCGACTCCCAGTTCCCGCAACAGCGCGAGATTCCCCAAGGCCACGGCATGGCCTTCCACCTGGCCGCGCACGCCTTTCCCCGTTAACGATCGGAACTCTTCCACCTTGGGGATGGAGATTCCTGGACGTTCCGCATATCGGATCACGGCCTCGGCAAGGGGATGCTCGCTGCTGCGCTCCAGCGCCGCGGCCCACCGTAACACATCGGTTTCCTTCCATCCCGGTAAGGCTTCCATGGCGGTCACTTGCGGCTTGCCCTCAGTCAGGGTTCCGGTCTTATCCAGGACCAGAACCTCGACTTGCCTCAATACCTCGATGGCTTCCGCGTTCTTGAAGAGCACGCCGGAGGCCGCTCCTTTCCCGGTCGCGACCATGATGGACATGGGCGTCGCCAAACCCAACGCGCACGGGCAAGCTATGATGAGAACGGAGACGGCGTTTATCAGCGCATATACGAATTGAGGCTGCGGGCCCCAAATCGCCCAGGCCGCGAAGGTGAGGATCGCGGCGCCCACGACTCCTGGAACGAAATAACCGGAAACCCGGTCCGCCAGTTTCTGGATGGGCGCGCGACTGCGTTGGGCTTCCGAGACCATCCGTACGATTTGGGCCAACATGGTTTCGGAGCCCACCTTTTCGGCTTTCATGATAAGGGAGCCGCGGCCATTCAGCGTGGCACCGATCACGGCATCTCCGGAATTCTTCTCCACCGGCATGGGCTCGCCGGTCACCATCGATTCATCGATTGCGCTCGACCCGTCAACCACCTTTCCATCCACGGGTACCTTTTCTCCGGGACGGATGCGGAGAAGGTCGCCCACCCGCACGTCGGCGAGGGGGATCTCCTCATCGGCGGCGTCCCCGCGCACGCGGCGCGCGGTTTTGGGAGTCAATCCCAAGAGGGCTTTGATGGCCGCGCCGGTTCGGCTCCGCGAGTTGAGTTCGAGCACCTGGCCGAGCAGAACCAGGGTCACGATCACTGCGGCGGCCTCGAAGTAAACGCCCACTTGGCCATGCCCATCACGAAAGGAGGCGGGGAAGATGCCGGGGGCCAAAGTAGCGGCCAAGCTATACAGGAAGGCGACCCCGATTCCCAGTCCGATCAAGGTGAACATGTTGAGGCTACGGTGGATAAGCGATGCCCAGAACCTCTGGAAGAAGGGAAAGCCGCCCCATAACACAACGGGAATGGCGAAGACCGACTCGAGGCCACGCTGCCAAGCCGGGCTAAGGATCGAATCAACGCGCATCGAAGGGAGCATGTGCGCCATCGCCAGAGCCGCCAGAGGTACGGTCATGAGGGCGCTACCCACGAAACGGCGCTGCATATCCGCGAGCTCGGGATTTGCTTTTTCCTCTCCCATCGCCAGATGCCTGGGTTCGAGCGACATGCCGCATTTCGGACACGATCCGGGTGATTCCTTGACTATTTCCGGATGCATAGGGCATGTCCATTGGTTCCCGTGCTCGACCGCCCCTAAGGTCTGGTGCATTCCGATTCGCGGGGTGGCGCAGTTGCCGCAATGGGCGTGCGCATCCGCCTCTTTAACGTCTTGGTGCCGATGGGTCTTCAAGGAGCCCTCCAGATCGAAATAAGGTTTCACGGCAAAACGCCGCATCGATATCCTTACAGACGGGAGTCCGACGCAAACCTTACACCAACGGGAGGAATCGTTAAAAAACCGGATTCGAAGGGAATGGCTGGGGACAAATCGCCAGAATGGCATTATTCCGCCATTCTGGCTCAACTTTAGCGAGGACTAAGCAAGACCGCAAGTGCAGTCCAGGCACCCATGTTTCGTGCAAAGGCCGCAGGTCCGTTCCAGGTTTTTACGCAAGGATTGTCGGGCGCGGTGCAGGCGGACGGAAAGCGTGTTTGCGGTAATGCCGAGTTCTTGAGCGACTTGGCCCTGGCTCTCCCCATCCAAATCGATGCGACGGATCAGGTCCGCGTACTCGGTTTTCAGCGAGGGAAGGAGATCGCGGAAACAGCCGCATAACCGGGCAATCTCGGTTTCAGGATCGGAATCCCGATCCGAAAGGGAAAAGGCGATCGCCTCCGATTTTCGTCCCTCCGAGGACCGGAAGCGGTAATGGTCGATCAGAACGTTGCGGAGGATGCGATAGAACCAAGCTACGATGCTGTCCTTGGCTTCCCAATCCCGTTCATGCCGAAGCGCGTTGAGGGTTGCCTGCTGAAGCAGGTCATCGGCCAAGGCTTCATCGGATACATGGCGACGCAAAAATTGACGGAAGAGGATTCGGCTACCGGTCAGCATGTCGATCACAGCCTGATTGACGACCTGATTTCTATCGGCTTCATCTCCTTCTTCGGGTTCCATGGAATGAAAGTAACAACCTTTCGGGAACGACCCGAAATCGCGTCCCCTTAATGAGGATCCGGATAGGCGATGCCGCGGCTGGGAGGTAGGTGAACCGTTCATTCAAGGGCACGCGGGAAAGAACCATTCCGAACAGGGGCGCTGATGCGAAGACCATTTGGCTACGGGTACCCCCGAGGAAAACGGGTAAGTTCGGCCTAGCCCCGGCGGCGCCACACCGAGTAGCGCCGGTCTTCCACATCGGCGTGGAAATCGACCAGGAGGTTGCGCGGATTGCCTTCCTTCTCCAGGTCGAACCCGCCTTGCGCTTCCGCCAGGGCGCGGAAGGCCAGGTGTTCCTTGAGCGTATGCGCGAAGACCAGCATCCACCCGCCCGGTTTGATTGCCGCGGCCGCACGCACCAGCAATCCGGCGGGATCGTAAAGCCCTACGGGCAGGCCCCATAACAACAAATGGTGTCGCGTCACGAAAGGGTAGAACCAGGTGAGGATATCGACGGGGGCGCCTTTCCAGCGACGGAAGTCGAGCACCTCGTAGGTAACTTTGGGGTTACCTGTCTGGTCCGCGTAGGCGAGCGCGTAATCCTTGCGCGAGCGCAGGTCGGGGTAGATGCCGTACCCGTCCACCTCCACCCCGCATAGTTCCGCCTGCCGGGCTTCCGGCTCCCGTTTTTCCGCAGCGCGCGGGCCGCCGTTCCCGTAACGCAGCCAACGCTCCAGCCCGAAGGCGTAATGCCAATCCTGGGATCCCACGTCGAGCGCTTTCAGGGTTGCGCCGCTCCGGGGCGGCAGGTCCAAGCCCGCCGCAGCCTGCTCCAGGATGTCGATCAGATACAGATTCTTACGGTACCGGGCCGCCGTGGAGCGCGCGTGCAGCGGTTCCAGATGATAGCCCGCCCGCAACTCCGCTTCACGGGCTTCGGCTGCGGCCACGGCGCGCGCTGTGGCCATACCTTCCACCGTCGGCAGCAAGCGCGCGTCCGCCGGCGCTTCGACGGGGGAATCGATCAGGTAGGCGAACAGGTTTTCCTTGGGTTCATTCTCCAGGACGGGTTGCCCCCGCGACCAGCGCAGGGCTTTGCGGATTCCGAAGGACAGCGCGTTCCCGGGAATGCGCGTGTAGGCCAATAGGACCCAGAGACGGTAAGGGATCAAGGCATCGCTCTCCTGGATCCCGGCGACGTTCCGGCGTTAGCGCGCCCGTAAGGCCTGGGTCGGAAAGGCCCGGCCAGACGCATTACGAGGGGAATCCAGCCCCATGATACCTTGGAAAACCACTTGGCCGCCAGCGACCCGGAGCCGGGGGGCGGCGCCCGCGCGGTTGGCGGGCGGTAGCGGCGGAAATACGGAGACCGTTCGCGCCAGGCCGCGGACATTGAGGCGGATTTGCAGGAGCCCCCCGTTCCCGGTAATATAGAGGGTCTTGCCGTCAGGGCCTCCGAAGGCCTGGTTGGCGTTATTCCCTTTGGGAGTGGGGCTGCCCTTGACCAGGATATGGCCCAAAAATGGATCCTTGATTCCCGGGGAATACACGTGCACGGCCCCTTGCTCAAACCCGGCCAGGAACACGTCCCCCTTCTCGTCGATGGCGATGCCTCCGGCCCCGGGGATATCGGGCACGTAGGGCCGTTTGTTGTTAAGGGCCCCGCCTTCGCCCACGTCGAATTGCCAGGTGGTATGCGCGTCGCGATCGGATACGTACAGGATCTTCTTCGACTCCAGCCATTTAACGCCATCGGGGTTGGCCACGGAGGCATTGGCCTGGATGGTTTTCCCGTCGGCGGAGACGCGAAAGAGGGTATGTCCCGCATACAGATTGGTCGCGTAGAGGGAGCCATCGGAGCCGATGGCCAGATCGGCGATGGTTTTGAAATCCGGGCTCTTGGCCAGGGTATCGTGGCTGCCGTCGGGTGAGAAGCGTAGCAGCGCCCCCTGCACCCCCGCCACCAGACGGCCCTGCGGATCGAAGTCCAGGCCGTTGGGCGCATCGCCGTGGCCGGAGTAGAATACCGAGGCCTTACCCTCGGGGGTAACCTGGTAGATACTGTGGGACGCGGGTTCCGAAAAGAAAACGTTTCCCGCCGCGTCCACGGCCAAGCCGTCGCATAGCCCCAAGGCGGCCCCGGTGACGGGATGCTTGAGCATGACCGGCGTCACCTTGGCGCCTTTGTCCGCGATGGAGACGGGAACGTCCGCCTGCGCGTAGCCGTAGTCCTGGGACCATGCGGGCGAGCAGGCCACGAGGAAAGCCCAGGCCGAGACCGGGACCGATATGGAACCAGAAAGCGAAACAGAAAAGGAAACCGGAAATGAAAACGCAATACGCATGGAAGCCCCTGGGAGCCCACCACCCATGCGCCCCTAATATAGAGGCGTCTCCCCTCCGGCGGGGAGGTTATTTTTCCTGCCGGGGAAGTTTGCGGCGCAGAAGTACTTCGGCGCAGAAAAAAAGGATGAAGGCATGAAATCAGCGCCCGTCTTGGCCGCATTGTTTTCCCTGGCCTGCGCGGACCGCGCCTGGACCCAGGTCCAGTCCAATCCGGCCCTGAGCTTCTTCATTACCAGCGTAGGCATGGGAAAAGGCGCCAACCTGGGCGGACTGGCGGGGGCCGACGCCCATTGCCAAAAGCTCGCGGAAGCCGTGGGCGCGGGTAAGCGCGAATGGCGCGCGTACCTGAGCCGGCAGGCCGTGAACGGCGCCGCCGCCGTCAACGCCAAGGATCGCATCGGGGCCGGCCCCTGGTTCAACGCCAAAGGGTTGCAGGTGGCGGCGAACATCGCGGATCTCCACAGTAAGAACAACAAGCTGAGCAAGGAGAATTCCCTGACCGAGACGGGTAATGCCGTACCCGGGCGCGGGGACGCCGTGAACCAGCACGATATGCTGACGGGCACCCATGCCGACGGCACCGCTTATGATGCCGCGGCGGACATGACTTGTTCCAATTGGAGCAGCGAGACCACGGGCAAGGCCATGCTCGGGCACCATGATCGCCACGGGGTAGCGGGTAACATTGATAGTACGTCTTGGAATGAAGCGCATGCGTCGAGCGGATGCAGTCAGGCCAACCTGGTATCGACCGGCGGCGCCGGCTATTTCTACTGCTTCGCGGCCGACGCCGCTACCGGGCTTTCCCGGGGTGGGATGGAGGGAGCGGCCGACGGACGCATCAGCCTGAGCGGCTTTGCCATGCTGTGGGACGGCGCGCCTTGGAACCGGAGCATGGATTTCCCCGCCGCCGGGGAAGCCGTCCTTACCTTATTCACCCTGGAGGGTACCCGCATCGCCGAAGCGTCTTCGGGAGGGGTTTCCCCGGGTACGCACACATTGCACTGGAACGGCTTGGATAATTTGGGGCGTACGGTTCCCCGGGGTTTCTACCTGATAAGGGTCATGCTTGTCCTGGAGGAGAAATAACGTTAGTTAGGGGTAAGCTTCCCGAAAGGGCGGGGTTGGATTGATGACAGGTTTCCTTTCCTGGCGGTTGCTTCGGACTGGGGCGGCGGGTGCCGCGTTCCTGGCCGTCGCCGCTTTGCATGCCCAGGATCCCGACACCCTTCCCACGCCTTCCGAGCTCAAGAAGATGAGCCTGGAAGAGTTGATGGATGTAAAGGTCAGCCTGGTCTCGCGGCAATCCGAGAACCTGGCCCAATCCCCCTCCTCGGTCCAGGTCATTTCTTCGGACGATATCCGCCGATCGGGCGCAATCAACCTGGCCGATGTCCTGCGCTTGGCCTCGAACCTGCAGGTGGCCCGCATCGATGGCCGCCAATGGGCGGTGAGCGCGCGCGGGCAGAATGCGTCCCTTTCCAATAAGTTGCTGGTGATGATCGATGGGCGCACTCTCTACACGCCGCTCTACGCCGGCGTTTTCTGGGACGCCCAGCACCTCCCCATCAACGAGATCGATCGCGTGGAAGTCATCAGCGGGCCCGGGGGAACACTTTGGGGCTCGAACGCCGTAAACGGCGTCATCAATATCGTGACCAAGTCGGCGGAGAATTCCCAGGGCGCCTATGCCTCGGTGGCGGCTGGCACCTTTATGAAAGACCTGGTCTCGGTCCGGTACGGGGGCCGGCCCTCGGCCAATGTGTATTACGACGTGTGGGCGCGCCACGTTGATCAGGATGGGATGGAGCTGTCCGGCGGTAAGCGAGCCGATAACGGCTGGGGATTCGACCACGGCGGATTCCGCATGGATTGGCTGACGCGCGCCACCGATCGGCTTACGGTCACGGGCAGCGCCTACGGTGGGGATCTGGACCAGGTGGCGCCGGGTACCATCGCGATTGATGGCCAATACGTGCTGGCCCGTTGGACACGCTCCTTGTCCGAGGCCTCGGAGGTGGTCGTGCAGGGGTTCGCCGACCGTACTGCCCGGCTCATCCCCAGGACCTTCAAGGAGGATTTGCGTACCTTCGATTTCGATTTCAGCCATCGCTTTCCCCTGACCGCCCGCAGTTCGATCACCTGGGGCGCGGGTTACCGTCTTTCCCAGGACCAGGTGGGCAACAGTGCGGTCCTTAGCTTCAAGCCCCCGTACCAAGACTTGCAATTGTTCAACCTTTTCGCGCAGGATCAGATCCTGCTCTGGCCCGAGCGACTGCGGCTTACCTTGGGCTCCAAGCTTGAGCACAACGACTATACCGGTTTCGAGATCATGCCCTCGGGTCGCCTGGCCTGGACGCCCGGGAAATCGAATACGCTGTGGGCGGCCGTATCACGCGCGGTGCGGTCGCCCAGCCGCATCGATGCCGATTTTTATTTCACCGTACCTACCCCCACGGGGGGCACCCAGAGCCTGGACGGGGGGCCGGACTTCGCCTCCGAAATCCTTACCGCCTACGAAGCGGGTTGGCGCGTCCAACCCATGGCCAATCTTACCGCCTCTGTATCCGCATTCTATAACGTATACGATGACCTACGCAGCGTCGAGGTCACGTCCCCGGGCCATTTCGAGTTCATGAATGGCGAAGAGGGCGAGGTCAGGGGCGTGGAGCTCTCCCTGGGCTGGCAAACGCTTTCCTGGTGGCAAGTGCGCGCCGGCGCCACGGCGTTGAAGGAGGAATTCCGCGTCCAATCCGGCCATTCTGATATTTCCAGTCCCGGCTCCCAAGGCAACGATCCTGAGGCCCAATACGGCCTGCAATCCATGATGGATCTGCCCTACGGTTTCCAGCTTAACGCCGTCGCCCGCTATGTTTCCGAATTGCCCACCCCCGTCGTGCCCTACTACGCCACGGTCGATCTCTCCGTAGTCTGGGCGTGGCAACACCTGGAAGTCACGCTGTCCGGTTTCGATCTGGCGGAAATGCGGCACGCCGAATTCGGTCCGGCAACCGCCAACCGGCAACAAGTACCGCGATCCTTCGCGGCCAGGGTCACGGGCAGGTTTTGATGCGGCCCGGGAATTGGAGGCGGATGCGACCACGCACTTCGGCAGGAAAGATCCTGGTCCTGCTCTTGTTGTTGGCTCCCGCATTGGCCTTCGCGGATGCGGGACCCGACCGCGAGCACCGCGTAAAAGCGGTGTTCCTCTTCAACTTCGCCCAATTCGTGGACTGGCCCGATAGCGCCCTTGGCGCCCCTAAGGAACCCCTGGTGGTGGGCATCCTCGGGGGCGATCCGTTCGAATCCTTCCTGGACGAGGTGGTCAAGGGGGAATCGGTCCACGATCGGCCAGTCGTGATCAAGCGCTTTAAGCGCACCGAGGACATCAAAGCGTGCCATGTGCTCTTCGTCAGCTCCGGGGAAGAATCGCGCCTTGACGGCATCCTGGCTTCGCTCAAAGGGCGGAACATCCTTACCGTGGGCGAGTCGGTCGATTTCAACCAGCGGGGCGGCATGGTCTGTTTCGCCACCGAAAGCGGGAAGGTTCGGCTCAAGATCAACCTGGAAGCCGTACAAGCGGCGCATTTGGCGGTCAGTTCCAAGCTGCTCCGCCTCGCAGACACCTCCTCGCCGGGCGCGAAGTAGGTTAAGCGGATGCGGCTGCGCCAGCGATTGATGGCCATCATGCTCCTCACCAGCGGAGCGGTTCTGCTGCTTACCTGCGCGGGTTTCTTCGCTTATGACATCGTCAC
>JAHFCH010000070.1:12370-28551 GCA_023249635.1 Fibrobacterota bacterium | reverse complement strand
CGATCCGGAAAAGAAAAAGGAATTCACCGTGCAGGGGCGTATCCTTTCGGTGGGCGCCAATCCCGAGCGATACGGCGCCGGCGCGGGCGACGGTAATCCCGGCATGGTGGCCGAGATCGGCGGCCGCATTGAATTGAACCCGGCGGGACGCATGTCCTTGCCCAGCCTGCCCGAGGGGCTCATCCTGAAACCGCAATTGGAATGGCTGCTGTCCTCGGACCGCGACGGCGAGCAGCGCACCGAGATCTCCTATCTGGCGGGCGCCATTTCCTGGTCCTGCGATTACGTGGCCCTCTTGTCGCAGAACGATGATAAACTCGATCTCACCGGCTGGGTCACTTTGGTGAACAATTCCGGCACGGCCTTCAAGAACGCCGGCCTCAAGCTGGTGGCGGGAGACGTAAACCGCGTGCAGCCCGAGATGGAGAACGTCTATGCGACCCGTGCCATGATGAAGGAAGAAGCCGCCGCGCCGCAATTCCAGCAAAAGGAATTGTTCGAGTACAAGCTGTATACCTTGCAGCGCCGCACCGATCTGGGGAACAGCGAAACCAAGCAGATCGAATTGGTCTCGGCCGTGAACGCGACCGCGCGCAAATTGCTGATCTACGACGGCATGGATCAGGGCTGGCGTTATTGGGTCAACAATGCCGGCTACCGCGACCAGGCCAACTTCGGGCAACAGGGGAACACCAAGGTAGGCGTGTACGTGACCTTCCGCAATGACGAGAAGTCCGGTCTGGGCATGCCGCTTCCCAAAGGCAAACTACGCGTGTATAAGAAGGACGACGACGGCAAGGAGCAATTCGTCGGAGAGGATATGCTCGACCATACCCCCAAGGACGAAGAGGTACGCGTGTACCTGGGCAATGCCTTCGATCTGGTGGGGCAAAGGGCCCAGTCCGAATACAAGAACCTGGCCTTCAATCGCGGGGCCGAGGAAACCATCGAAATCAAGGTGCGCAACCACAAGAAGGAAACCGCCGAGGTAATGGTCTACGAGCATCCGTGGCGTTGGAACGAGTGGACCATAGTGAAGACCAACACTCCGTCGGAAAAAGTCGATCAAAGCACGTTAAGGTTTCCGATCAAGATTGCGCCGGATAAGGAGAAAGTGATCACCTATACCATCCGGTACACCTGGTGATAACACCACGTTAGCCGGGTAGGCCAGTCTCCCGGTCCCCACCCCGGAGCCCTACAGCCAAGGGGTCTCCAGGCTCTTCCGCAGGCATAAATCCTCCCCAAATATGTCCCTAAAAGGGCTGCGGAACCTACCATTCCGCACTTTCCGCTATTTCCCTTCTCATCGTCCTTGCTGTCTTTCCAGAAAATGCGGTATTCTAAAAATACGCGCTCCGGACATCACAAGACCGGGAGGGGACATGAAGCCGTCCGCCTTTTGCCTTTGCCTAGCAGTTGCATCCCCCTCCTTATGGGCCTACGGGGACCGTTCCCATGACCCCATCTTCGGAAAGTCCTGGGGGCTGCAAATGTACAGTCCCGCTTTTCTGGAGAACGGATACATTCCCGACAAATACACCTGCGATGGCGAGAACATCAGTCCGCCGCTGCATATCAAGGGCGTATCCCCCAAAGCGCAAACCCTGGTACTGATCATGGAAGATCCCGATGCCCTGGTGGGCGATTGGGTGCATTGGACCGTGTGGAACATGAATGCGGCCACCCGTGTCATCAGCGAGAACAGCGTGCCGGATGGATCGGTGGAAGGGGACACCGATTACGAATTGCCCGCTTGGGCCGGGCCCTGCCCGCGTTGGGGCGTGCATCGCTACCAGTTCAAGCTCTATGCCATCGACGTCAAACTGCCATTGGCATCGCGGGCGACCAAACCGCAACTGGACAAGGCCATGAAGGGCCATATCCTTGATCGCGCCGAACTGGTGGGGTTATACGGTCGTGATCCCGATCGCGCCGCCAACGAGAATTGGATCGAGCGCAAAGTCAGCAACTAGCCGGCTTATTTCAGCAACAGCTCCGCCGAGCGCCGGAACACGTCTTCCGGCACGCCCATGGCCCGCTTGAGGGCCACGTCCCTATCCCAGGTATTTTCGATCTTCGCCGCCGAACGCAGCTTGGCGAAACGGGCGCGCCCGGTCTGGTAATAAGGCGAAACCAAGGCGGTTTCGATCAGGGGGAAATCCGACCCGTAGATGAGACGGCCGCGGGATTCCTTCGCCTCCAATACCCGCTTGAGGTAGCCCAGCTTATTGATCTGGGTGAGCGAGGAAATGTCCGCGTAGAGATTGGCGTGGCGGCCCATCATGATCAGGGCGCGTTCCATGTTGTCCTGTCCATGGCTTTTCCCGGGCGTACCCACATGCGCCGCGATGACGGTGACGCCCAGGCTCAACGGCAATTCCAGGCGGAAAGGATCGCATAGGGAATCCTTGGCTTCCAGAAAGGAATGCTCGGTGCCGGTATGGGTGAGCAAGGGGAGCCCCAGCTCCTTGAGCTTGCGGTAGAAGGGGATGATGGCGCTGTCGGAGGGATCGATATCCATGATGGATGGGATCCATTTCACGAGCAAGGCCCCTTCCGCCTTGACCCTATCCAGTTCCGTCAGGGCGTAGGCGCGCCGGGGATTGATGCTGGCGCCGAAGCGGAGGTTGGCGTGCTTGCGCGTTTCGTTAGCGATGAAGGTGTTGGGGAGATATAGCTGGGTGCGCGCGGTATCCAACCCGCCGGCGGAATCGGCGACGCCGTCCAGCGCCAGAATCACGGCGGCCCCCATGGTTCCGGAGCGGGAGAGCAGGGCAGAGATGCGATCAAGAACGACCCCGTCGCCTTGTTCCCGCAACTCCTTTTCCTTGACCCCGAAGGCCTTGAGGTAGAGCGGGAACTTGTAGCTCCCCTTCAAGGCGGGGGCCACGAAACATCCGCTGCCGGAAACGCCCAGGCCGGCGGTATGCACATGGCAGTCGAGGAATTTGCCGCCCAGGGAATCGCGGGTGGCGGAAGCTGCGGTATCCAGGGAGGCCGCTCCCGAAGCTGTCGCCCCGAGGTTTCCGGCGGAAGGGCGATCCGCGGGTCCCGCGGCGCAGGTGACCCACCAGGCCGACAGCCCCAGGGCACCGCATAGCCCGAGCATGAGACGGATTTTCACGCGTTCTCCGCGGCCTTGGACTGCGCGGGACGCCAGGGCTTTTCCTGCGGTTGGACGCGCGCGCCGACAGCCGGATTTCCCATAGGCGCGCCGAGCACGCGCGCCAGCACCATGGCGGCTGCATCCGGTTTGGCGATGGCCAGGGCATTGGCCCGTAGCGTCGCGATGCGGGTGGGATTGGACATCAGTTCGCGTACGCGGAACTCCAGTCCGGGACCGTCGTAGGCCTTCAGGGCCACGCCGTTCTCCAGCAGATAATCGGCGTTGCGTTCTTCCTGGCCGGGAATGGGGTTGACCAGGATCATGGGTAATCCCATGGCCAGGCATTCCGAAGCGGTAAGCCCGCCGGGCTTGGTGATGGCGACGTCGGCGGCCTTCATCAAGCGCTCGATGGTGCGCGTGAAACCCATGGGATAGAAGCGGCCGGGATGGGCTTCGGCAAGGCGCTTGAGTTCGGCCAGCAATTTTTCGTTGCGCCCCGCCAGGGCCACCAGTTGGAAATCGCCGGGCATGGACAGGAGACGGGCCGCCGTGGCCTCCAGGCCGCCACCGCCGGTACCTGCGCCTACCCCGGCCCCGCCCGCCATGAGGGCGAGCACGGGTCGGGCGGGATCCAATCCCAGCCCGCGGGCGCATTTGGCCTTGTCCAGGGGCGCGGAAAAGGCCGGCATGATGGGGATACCCGTAACCTGGATGGTACCGGGATCGATGCCTTTGGACGCCATGCGGTAGGCTACTTCGGCGGAGGCCGCGAAGTAGCCGTTCATATGCTCGTGGATCCATAAACGATGGACGTCGAAGTCGGTGACCTGGACCCATACGGGCAATTTGAAAACCCCTTTGCGGATCTTGCGCGAGAGCAATTGCGCCGGCAGGAAATGCGTGCAGATGACCTGATCGGGATTCAGGTCCTTCAGCAGCTTCATGAAGCGTACCGTGTTGAGCCGCTCCAGGGCCTTGCGAAGGCCTTCGGTCTTGGAATATTCGCGGGGCGGCTTGTCGCTATGGCCGTACAGGTAACCCCAGATCTCCGGGTACTTCTCCACCACGTAGAGGAACGATTCCGCGTAGACTTTGCGGAATACCGATGGCACCCATTCCATCAGATCGATATGGGTGGCTTGCACGTCGGGGTAGGCCTCGGCGGCGCGGGCCCGCAGGGCTTCGGCCGCGCGTACGTGGCCGGCTCCGGCCGAGACGCTCAGGATCAGCAGGGAGCGGGGTGCCATAGTATTCCTCGGGTAGGGGTTCAGGCCGGGCCGGAAGGGGTGCGGTCTCCCGGAGCGCCTTTCTCGGCGCGATAGGCGAATTCGACGTCTTCCATCTGGGGAACGTTCATCAATTGTTTGAGAACGGTGGGAAGATCCTTGCCTTCGAACAGCAGGGAGTGAAGGCCTTCCAGGATATGCATGCGCACACCCAGTTGCGCGGCCTTTTCCTTGACGATGCGGATGGTATTGATGCCCTCAGCCACTTCGCCGATCTCCGCCACGGCCTGCTCCAAGGTCTTCCCCTGGCCTATCATCAGACCGACGCGGTAATTACGGGAGAGCGGGGACGTACAGGTGGTGATGAGATCGCCTACACCGGCCAGGCCCAGGAAGGTGAGCGGGTTCGAGCCCATCTTGTCGGCGAAGCGGCTCATCTCGGCAAGGGCCCGGGTGATGAGCATCCCCATGGTATTGTCGCCCATCTTGAGGGAGGCAACCAGGCCGGTGGCGATGGCGTAGGCGTTCTTGAGCACGCCTCCCAGTTCGACCCCGTACACGTCGGTATTGCTGTAGACCCTAAAGTAAGGACCGGAAACCACGTCCTGCACCTTGCGGATCACCTCGTCGTAGCGGCTGGCGATCACCGTGCCGCTGGGCTTTTTGGCGGCGATCTCCTTGGCCAGATTGGGACCGCTCAAGGCCCCGATCTTAAGGCAGCAGGTCTCTTCGCGCAGGATCTCCGTCATAAGCTTGAAGGAATGGGCCTCAATGCCCTTGGTGGTGGAGACCAGGATTTGGCTGCCGTCCACCGAGTCGCCGAGTTTGCGGGCCACTTCGCGGAAATGCATGCTCGGCACCGAAACGATGATGAGCCGGGAGGCGCGCGCCACGCGATCCATGTCCGGGGTAGCCGTAATGTTACTGCTGAGGGTAAGTCCCGGAAGGTACTTGGCGTTCTCGCGGGTGGCGTTGAAGCGCTCGGCGCCTTCGGCGGTCCGGTACCAATGCAGCACGGGGTGCCCCTTGGTGCCGATCATATCGGCCAGGGCGCTCCCGAAGCTGCCTCCGCCTACGATGCCTACGGTTTCCGTCATATCCGCCATGGTCCTCAGCCCTGTTCAGTCTCCAGCCCGTAATGGGCCAGCCGGTTGCGATAGTAGTAAAGCAGCTTCATGTTGCGCGAGTGGATGCCTTCCGGACCCTCGCGCAAGGCCTCGCCGTCGTGAAAGGAGCGGAAATGCTCCAGGGCCTTGGCGAGCACTTCCCCGGCCGCGGCCGTCTTGAGATCGGGGGCGAGCAGCAGGGAACCGCTGTTTTCCAGCTCCCGCAGCCGCTCCAGCAGCCGGGAAAGATCGGCCAACAATTCGGCCCGGGGCACGGCATGCTCCGGACCGGCCGTCCGCAAGGCGCGGTACAGGTCGTATTGCGGATGCCGACGGCGCATGGCATGGAAGGCGGCGAAGGCCACCGCATGGGTGCTCATGGCCATATTGTCGCGCCGGAACGCGGCGAGGATGCTGCGCCCCAACTCGCGGGTATACTCCTGGTCGCGCTGGTTGTCTGGTGCGGGTACCCCGTCCAATTCCACGTACTTGCGGCGATCCACGGGCCGGCCGTGGGCATCCCGGCTCACGCCGTCCTTGTCCACGCGGTTGCCGAAGAGATCGAGTGGCTCGCCCAAGCGCATATGGATGCGCGAATCCATGCTTTGCAGGTCCCGCCAGAAATTCAGCACCCGCATGGGGCGGCTATACTCGCTTCGCACGCGGATGTACCGGCTCTTGCCGGTTTCCTTGAGATGGTCTTCGATGAGCGAGCGCGCTTCCAGCACCAGGGCGCTGGATAAGGTACACGGGACCACGAAGATGTCCGGGTCCGGTTTCCCCGCCTTGAGATTGTGGACGTACACGTTCACGCCGCAACCGAGCAGGCCAAGCTTGATCTTCTGCTCGACCTCGCCGCTGCGGCTGCGGGTGCCTCCGGGGAAGAAAAGATTATGCTGCCCCAACTCCATGGAAAGCGTGGCGTAATGCTTGAGCGCGATCTTATAGATGCCGTTCTTCTTGCGGCGGTCCACCTTGTACGCGCCCAGATTGTTCATGAAGAAGCTGGTGACGGGATTGCTGAACAGGTTGAGCCCGGCCCCGTAGGTGAAGGGCGGAAGGCGCTGCTGGTATAGGCCGAGGCCGATGACGACGCTGTCCAGGTTGCTCACGTGAGTGGGCGTCATGAGCAAGGTCGCCTTGCCGGCCAGCTCGCGGATCTGATCGATGGGCCCCGTCAGCACCAGGTTTTCCTCCAGGTTCAGGCGGGTGCCCAGGTACTTGAGAAAGGAGGCGGGGGAGAAGCGGGCCAACAGGGCCTTGAGGCCCCACGGCAGGATCTTGGCCGCGAACTTGTGGATCACCGGGTTGAAGTAACCCATGATCTCGTCCATGTACATGGCGGCGATGCTCTCCAAAATGCGCTCGCGGCCTGCCTCGTCGACCTGGTGGAATTCGCGCGCCACATGGGCCCAGAAGCGCGCCTGGCGTTTGTCGTCCGCGCTTTGCTTACCCGAGCGCAATCGCTCTTGCTCCTGGTACACCGCATCGTTGATGAGGATCTCCAGGTTCAGATCCTTGGAGCGGCGGCACACCTCCTTGTGGTCCTCGACCGTGCGGCGGATTACTTCGCTGCGTACGTACTCGCGCTGCTCCCGCGTCAGGCGCAGGCCGATATCGGAGGGATTCAAAAAAGCGCCTCCAGCGCGGCGGGATCCAATTCGTCCAGGCGGCCGACCACGCGATGGGCCTTTTCCAAAATGCCCCGGTCATGGGTGCCGGCCACGCCCACGGCCTTCATACCCCCGGCCAGGGCGGCCTGCACGCCCATGGGGGCGTCTTCGAAGACGACGCAGCGGGAAGGGGGAATGCCGATGCGCGCGGCGGCTTTGAGGAAAACTTCGGGATCGGGTTTCCCCCGGCTGACGTCCTCGGCGGAAACCAGCAGATCACAGGGCGATTTCTCGGTGAAGAATCCGGCCAGTCCCAGCATTTCCAGGGAGGCGGTGATATTGAGGCGGTGGGTGGAGGAACCGATTATCCTGGGGATTCCCGCCGCGACCAGGGACTCCAGGAAAATCCGTACGCCGGGGAGCGGTTGCAAACCCCAAGCGAGGATGATTTCCCGGTAGAGCACTTCCTTGCGCAGGGAGAGCCGGCGGATTTCCGTCTCGTCTTGGGTCCATGCGAGGATTCCGGGGATGATGACCTCGTTCTTCATCCCGAAACCCTTCAGGAAATGGCCTTCGGGCAGGGTGCGGCCGTTTTCCCGAGCGAGGCGGTTCCAGCTCTCTGCATGGTGGCGGGAAGAATCGATGACCACCCCGTCCCAATCGAAAATGGCGCCCAGCATGGAGGGGTTAATCTTATTAAAAAAACGACGCTCCCTCCCGAGGGGGTGTCAAGCATACCGGCCTAAGTCGGAAAAATTGACGGTGCGGAGTTCCGGTTTTCCGAAGCCGGTTTCGATCCCCTCCATTTCAGGGATCTTGATGGTATCCGTAAGCCTTGGCGGATACCGGGGTTTGGCACGGCATTTGAGTAATGTTGGCATATACTTCCGGTAGAAACCGGAACCCGAAAGGAATCCATGTCCGCATCTTTCCTCATCCGTAGCCTCGCCATCGCAGCCCTCGTGGCCGCGGGATCGGCCCACGCCACCCTGGTCTATTACACCGACCTGGCCGGCTTCGGCGGCGCCGCGACCTCGTCCGTGGTCGAGGACTTCGAACTGGCGGGACCCAAGGGCGTGGCTTTGGCGTCCCTATCCCATAACGGCATCACCTACACGCCTTATGCCGGCGTGCCCGGCCACAATGTCTGGGTCGCTCCCGCGGGCTACAACAACTTCGGCACCCCGACGACCGCTTCCAGCGTCCTGACCGCGAACGGCGACGAGGATTGGCTGATGAGCTTTGCCGGGACCTCGGCCATCGGATTCGATACCTATCTCAACAAGTACGGACCCGCGACCATCCAGGTCTTCGGGGCTTCGGGAAGCCTCGGCTCCTTCACGCTCAACCAGGACCCGACGACCATCGGATTCTGGGGCGTCACCTCGGATGCGGAGGCCATCATCGGCGTTCGCTGGACCACGGTGCTGGGCGGCCAGATCAATACCGGAATCGATAACGTCCGGATGGGCAGCCTCAACGCGGAAGGCCCCGGAGCCGTGCCCGAGCCCTCGGCTATGGCCTTGTTCGGCCTGGGCCTGATGGGCCTTTGCCTCGCCGGCCGTAAGCGCCGGGCCTTGGCGCGCTAGACCCGACCCGGCGAAACCCAAAAAACCTAAAGCCCCCGGCCCATGCGGCCGGGGGCTTTTTTCATAACCCCAATATTTCCGGTATCATCCCGGCATTCCGGAGCGTCCAGGATGCAGCCGTGCGTAGTGCATGGAAGGGAAAGGCATTCCCGGACCTACCCGCGCCGGGCGCAGCGGGGTAACGTCCAGGTGCCCCCGGCGGGGACGGATCGTCCGCGCGGGCGCGGCGTTTCCCTGGCCAAGCGGGAAGGCCGCGTGGTAAGATCAAACAGGTTTCGGCCGCAACGCGCGCTCAAGAATCGGAGTCGGTTATGTTGGCGAGGACGCAAATCCCCATCGATCGCAAAGCACTGGATCGCCTCGAACGCGTGGGCGGCGTAGCCCTGATGGCGAAGGTCATCGATCAGTTCCTGGAAAAGGTCCCGCAGCGCATGGATGACGCCTGCGATCGCGGTCGTGCAGGGGATCTTGGCGCCATGGGTCGCGCGATGGAATCGATCGGCACGGCGGCCTGGAACGTGGGCGCCACCGAAGTGGGCGAGATGGCCGGGCGAATCAACCGCCTCGCCGCCGCAGGCGCTAAGGACATGGTCCTGCCCTTGCTCTGCCAACTTGACGACATGCTGGTGCATGTGAACTCTTGGCTCCAAAAGGAAAAGAACGCGCCGGATAGATGGAAGACCTGAAAAAATGGTATAGGGCCGGACTCGCGACGCGCATCGAGGCCTTGAAGGCCGCGCGCCGTGAACTGGACGGAAGCCAGGAGCCCATCGAGTCGGTACGCCGCATCGCCCACACCCTGCGCGGCACCGGCGCAACCTACGGGTTCCCCGAGATTACCGAGACCGCAGCCGCCTTGGAAGATTCCACTCCTGCCGATTTCCCCCTCGCCTTGGAAAAGCTTCTGGAAACCATCCAGGAGATCTGCGCCGTATCGGAGATGGAGGACAAGGCCGGCATTCTCCTCATCGACGACGATCCCTATATCACGGATTTGCTGAAGACGGTGTTGGAATCGTCCAACCGCGAAATCCTGGTGGCCGCGACCGCCAAAGAGGCCGAGGCGGTACTCGAGGAGAAGCGCGTCTCCCTGATCATGCTCGATCTGATACTGCCGGATACCGACGGGCGCAATTTCCTGGTCCGCCTCAAGGAAAAGCCGGCCACCGCCAACGTTCCCGTCATCGTGCTCTCGGCGAAATTGGGCGCGCAGCCCAAGACCGAATGCTTCGCCCTGGGCGCGGATGCCTATTACGAAAAACCTTTCGAAGTGGAGACCATCTGCGCCGCCGTATCGGCGTGGCTATACCGCACCGAGGGCAACCTGCGCGAGTCGCGCCGGGATCATCTCACGGGGCTTCCCAACCGCGCGGCCTTCCGCGAGGCCTATGCGCGTAACATCTCCCTTTCCAGCCGCCGCGGGGAACCGGTTTCGGCGGCCATCCTCGATCTCGATCGTTTCAAGTACATCAACGACACTTTCGGCCATGCCGCCGGCGACGAAGTGCTGCGGCGCGCGTCCGCCGTGCTCACGGGCGCGCTGCGCAAATCGGATCTGCTGGCCCGCTGGGGCGGCGAGGAATTCGTGGCCCTGTTCCCGAACACGGCCCTGGAAGGCGCGGGCATGGCGGTGCGCAAGGCGCTGGAAGCCCTGGCCTCCCAGAAGTTCCAAGCCCCGGGGGGCCGTACCTTCCATGTTACCTTCTCCGCTGGCGTCACCGAGATAGCCCCGGCCTGGACGGTGGAAGAAGCCATCGCGGAAGCCGATAGGTTCCTGTACCTGGCCAAGGCCCAGGGCCGCAACTGCGTGCTCACGGCCAAGGATAAGCCCATCCATCAAGCGCGCAATATCATGCTCGTCGAGGCCGACGATACCGTGGCCGCCATCATCAAGGGCCGGTTGGGCCGGGAAGGCTTCGGGATCAGGCACATCGCCGATGGCGCCTTGTTGATGGACGCCTTGAAAACCGAAGCCTATTCGCTCTGCATCATGGACGCCAAGTTGGCCGGCCAGGATGGGTTGCAATTGTTGTCCGCGCTTAGGGCCAACCAGGCCACCAGCAGCCTTCCCATCCTATTGCTCACTTCATTGGGCAAAGAAAAGGACATCGCCCGCGGCTTCCAGTTGGGCGCGGACGATTATCTGGTTAAGCCCTTTTCGGCATTGGAATTGGTGGCCCGCGTCCGCAATATCCTCCGCAAGACCTGAGAATAAGGCCTTGGGGGCCCTCCATTGCACCATCTATGAATCCCAAACCGGTCGCTCGGAAATGCGCCCCGGTCGCAGGCGGTCGGCCCAGTGCCCCCGCGGGTATTGCCGGATAGCCTGCCGCCGCGGTACAATGGGAATGGCCCCGCGAACGGGGCAGGAGACCCGCATGGCCGCCAACTGCCTCGACGCCGATGTCCTCGATAAAATCAAGCAACAACGCTCCGGAGCCTTTCTTGTTCGCTTGATCGATCTCTTCCTTAAAGATGGTCCCATGCGCATCCAGGAAGCCTGGGACGGAGGCAAGGCCAAGGATTGGAAGAAAGTCGCGCTGGCGTCCCACATCTTGCGTTGCCTCGCGGAAAACATCGGAGCCTTGTCGATACGCGACCTGGCCGCGGCCGCCGAGACGGCATCTACCGGCAACCGCGAGACCGCAATTTTCCTAACCCATATCCTGTATGATCTCGAGATCGCTTTCGCCGAGACGCGTTCATGCCTTTTGATAACCAGGCAGGGCATTTCCGACTCTCCCCCGGGTTAATCCCGCGGTTACCCCCCCCTCGTAGCGTCAACGTTTCCGACAGTTGCCGGTTTCCGGGACCCAGGCTCCCAAATGCGCCATTTGGCGGGCTGACAAGCGTTTGGCGGGTTTTGCGGCCATGGAGTATATTGATACGGCCGGGAAGCACAGCCCCGGTATTTCGCAAGGCCTGGCCGGGAGGAATTCCCGCCGGGGCGGATAATAAGAATCCATCCTTTTAAGGAAATTTGGGCCTCGGCGACGGGGAGGCCCCAGAGGTAGCCATGATTCCCAGACAATCCATGCGCAACTTTGCGCACCCCGCGTCCCACCCCAAACTTCCCGCATTCTTGGCGATAGCCGCGCTCGCCGCGCTTTGCCTCGGTGGCTGCCAATTCGGCGGGGCCCGTCGGGCCGCGGTGCTTCCCCCGCCTTCCGTCCCTACGGTCGTATATGACACCTTGGTAAGCAAGATCAAGGTGGGGGAGAGCTTCAATTCCATCGCGCATAACCTGGGGCTTACCCCGGCCGATGCATCACTCCTCCTCACGGCCATCAAGTCCAATTTCCGTTTCAAGCTGTATGCCGGACAATCGTACCAGGTTGTCTGCCGCACCGGATCCGCCGGGCGCGAACTGGATCGATTCATCTTGGAAGATCGTTATAGCGATCGCAAACACGTGCTCTCCCGTCCCACTGCCGCCGCCGTGGCCGCGGCTTCGGTGGCACCCGTCGTTCCCGCCGGCGCGTTCCCGCAGGCCGGGCTTCCGGTAGAACCCGCTTCCGAGCTTGCGCCGGTCGCTTTGGGCTACGCCGTGGTGGATATCCCCGTACGTACCGACACCGTCGCCGTAAGCGGGCAATTGAGCAGCAACCTCTACGATGCTTTCGTCTCGCAAGGCGAGACCGGCGCTTTGATACAGCAGGTCACCAAGATCTTCGCCTGGGACGTTGATTTCTTCAAGGACCCCCGCAGCGGCGATGCCTTCAGCTTGCTGGTCGAGAAGAAGTACGGCGAAGACGGCAGCTTCCGCGGTTATGGCCAAGTGCTCTCGGCCAAGTACGTGAATCGCGGGCATGAATTCTTCGGCATCCAGTACCAGGGCTCCTATTTCAGCAAGGACGGGCGCAGTCTGGAGAAGATGCTGATGAAAGCGCCGCTCAATTTCGCCCATGTCTCTTCCGGATTCTCCTCGGCGCGCATGCACCCGGTGCTCGGCATTACCCGGCCGCACTGGGGCATCGACTACGCGGGCCCGCTCAACACCAAGATCCTGGCGGCCGGTGATGGCGTGGTGGAATACACCAAATGGGTGAACGGCTACGGGAAGACCCTTAAGATCCGGCATAACAGCGTATACAACACCTACTACGCCCACCTTAACGGCTTCGCCGCAGGCATGGGCGCGGGCCACCGCGTGAAACAGGGCGACGTCATCGCCTACATGGGACGGACCGGTCTCGCGACGGGCGTGCATCTGGATTATCGCGTGGAGTTCCAGGGACGCTATATCAATCCGGCTTCGCTGAAGATGGAAGCCAAGCAGGGCGTGGAGAAATCGGAATGGACGGCCTTCTGCGATCACCGCGACGTGCTGCTGGCGCGCATGTCCACGGCCGAGTTCAAGCATTTCGCCGCCGCGCCCAACGCTTCGTCCTCGGCCACCCTGG
Organism: Fibrobacterota bacterium; assembly: GCA_023249635.1. Classification (GTDB taxonomy): domain Bacteria; phylum Fibrobacterota; class Fibrobacteria; order UBA11236; family UBA11236; genus Chersky-265. The sequence goes on along the minus strand of JAHFCH010000070.1, from coordinate 15,505 downwards.
CGGGCAACAAGGCCTTCTAGCCCACTTGTCCGTCTTGGCCAACGCGCATCGGCGCTTGCCAGCTTCCCCGTGATTGGCTCTATTTCCTCCACACCGAGGAGATACCATGCCCGCCGTAAAAGCCAAGGCTGCAAAAGCCAAGCCCGTAAAAGCAGCGAAGAAAACTTCCCCTGCCCCCGCCAAGAAATCCGCAACCGCTAAGCAGGCTCCGGCCGCTGCGTCGGCGGGACCCAAGGTGGGGGACAAGGCGCCTGCCATCAAGCTCCCGGACGATGCGGGGAAATCGGTTTCCCTTTCCGATTTCAAAGGCAAGCAGGTGGTGCTGTACTTCTACCCTAAAGACAATACCGGCGGTTGCACCGCGCAAGCCTGCGACTTCCGCGACAACCTGAACCGGCTTACCAAATCCGGCGCGGTGGTGCTGGGCGTGAGCGGGGATTCGGTGGAATCGCATAAGAAGTTCAAGGCCAAGCAGGGCTTGAACTTTCCTTTGCTCGCCGATCCCGAGCACAAGGCCCTGGATACCTACGGCGTATGGCAGGAGAAATCCCTTTACGGCCGCAAGTTCATGGGCATCGTGCGCACCACTTTCATCATCGACGGGGACGGTCGCATCGCCTCGGTTTTCCCCAAGGTGAAAGTGGCCGGCCACGTGGATGCCGTCCTGGCCGCGCTGAAATAACCCCAACCGGACCGCCTTTTCCGCTCCCGTTTGCCGATTTCCGGCACGGGATGCGGGGATTATCCAAGAACCCGGCCCTTGCTCCCCCTATCTTAGGAATGGCCGGGGAGTACCGGGGCGGGGGAACGGTTTGGGCATTCACATAGGTTGGCTGATAAGCGGTTCGAGATTGGCCGCCGGATTCCTGCTCGCGTCATTTACGGTCGGGGCAGTCGGGAGCGCAGGTGCGTCCGATTATCTCGCGCTCAAGGCCCGGCTCTACGATCACGATTATGGGGACTTCGGCGGGGAATTCTCCGCTACCAGCGTTATCGGGTGTTCCCATGACGTCAATCGCGATCTGCCCGGTCTGGTACAGGATACCCTCATCTTCGATCCGGCCAAGGGCAAGAAGTACCCGCGGCGCGGGGGCGTGGATGATTGCTCCTCCCAATTGGAGAAATGGTTCGACCCTTCCGAATCGCAAGAGACGGCTTGCGGGAACCTCTTCCTACGTAACGTGGGAGATACCTCGAGGCCGGTGTGGACGATTGATGAGCCCGATTTCTTCGCGGTGGACGGTTTAAGCGCGCAGAAAAATTATTCGGCGGGCGGGATCTCGCGTGAGAACGATTACGCGTATTGCATGGAGATCAATGCCGCCATGGAATACAAAGGCGGGGAGACCCTGCAATTCCGCGGGGACGATGATTTGTGGGTATACCTCGACAACCGGCTGGCTTTCGATCATGGCGGAATCCACTATGCGCATTCCGAGACCATCGCCGTCGATACCCTCCCGTTCCTGAAGGGAAAGCTGGGGCGGACCCTGGATCTGGACGTGTATTATTGTAGCCGTCAGCCCGGCAACGCGGTATTCGGGATGCAGGCTGCCGCCACGCTTAAACCGTTGGCCCCCAAGAGCCTTCGCATTACGGATACCGCGGGGCGGGCCCTGGGCGCGCAAGAAATCCTGGTGGGGAAATCGCGCCTATGCGCACGGGTCGCCTATCAGGTTCCCGGGGAGGAACAATGCGGCAACTATCGTGAGCCCCCGGATTTGAGCTTCCTCTCCGCGGATTGGGACCTGAATGGCGTACCGCTTTCCATCGTGGGCGGACAGGCTTGCCTCGATCTGGATCCGGCCGCCTTTCCCAACGATACCCGCATCAGCCTTACAGCCAGGGCCGGTAGCCTCATCAGCCGAATCGCCGTGACCTTGGTGCGCGCCGCGCGCCCGGTGGCGGGCCTCATCACGGGGGATGGCCGGGCCGAAGGCGTGGAGCTGCGCCTGGACAGCGCGGCCGGGCGCGCGCCCGACGGGGTACGGGTGGAATTCGCTTTCGAGGGAAGACGCAGGACCGCCTGGGCGAAGCCGGAAGCCGGCCAGCCCTGGCTGCTGCGCGGCCCCCTGGAGGCCGGGGATTACGGTAGCTTCGGGGTTACGGCCTTCCAGCCGGTTCCCGCCTTGGCCCGACAAGACCTGTACAATGAAATTTCCGAACGGAGCGTTGAGCTGGGCGACGGGATCGGACCGGTGCTTTCCGCGGCGTGGCTGCGCTGGGGCAACATGCGGGGTCAGCCAGCCTATTTGGACGTACAGGTCGCGGAAGCCTTGGCCGGAGGCGGTGATTCCCTGGGCCGCGGTCTCACATGGCTCCGGGCTCCGGGACTCCCTGATCCGGCCGCGGTCGGCGGCCAAGGCGAGGTAGCCGGGGAAAACCGGTATTACCTGCCTTTGCCCGAATCCCTTGCCCGTTCCCTCCGCGATGGCGACAGCGTTTCCCTTTCCCATGCGGCGTCCGATCGGAACGGAAATGGCGCGGGCATCCATTTCCTGCCCGTGCTTTTCCCCCGTAACCTGGAGGCTACGGTGGGCGGGCTCCGTTTCCCCGTCAACCCCGCCCGCGGGGCCGCCTTCATCCCGGCCGACGGCCGGGGCATCCTGATCCCGGTGGATGCCGCCGGCAAGGCGCTGACAGGGGATGCCGGCTTGGCGGCCATGGCCGAGTCCCGTGGTCCCGTGTTGGTATTCCCGACCTTGGTGCCGGTCGCGCGTATCCGCCTGGGTTTCCATGATCACCTGGGCGGATTCGTGAATACGGTGGATCGGACTTTCAGCGATGCCGAATGGGATGCCATCCGCGCCGCGAGCCCGGGGGATACCGCCTGGGTGCGGCTGCTCTGGTATCCCGTCTCCCATTCGGGAGGCCGACTGGCAACGGGAGCCTATGTGGCGCAGGGCAGGATATGGACGCGGGAAGGCCTGGTGAGCGGGCCGGACGGGTACAAGGTGAAGGTCGCCCCCGCGGACCACGGGGTGCCACCGCGCCTGTTCGGCTATTTGCGGGACTGAACCTTCAGGGCTTCTGCACCCAGATGATTTCCGCTTCGGACCATTCCGAGCCCGCGTAGGCGGCGCCCGTGGTCAGCGAGTCGAGGGCGGAATAGACCTTATCGTCCGCGGCGATGGC
>JAHFCH010000070.1:0-12360 GCA_023249635.1 Fibrobacterota bacterium | reverse complement strand
CTTTGGCGATGCGGTCCAGCCGGAAGGAACCATCCACGGCGATCTCGGAACGGTAGGGAGAACCGGCGACGAAAACCCGCTTGAGACCCAGTTCCAGTCCCCGCGCCCCGATGTTGCCGGCTTGCGCCAGGATGGGGGCTGTCATCACGGGAACGGCCGGGAGCAGGCCGTTGGCCCCCTGGTAGGTGGTGGAGCCTTCGGCGCGGCGTTGGAAACGCCAGCCGTACGCGCCTTTGATCAGGGAGTAACCTCCCAGGTACGCTTCCCCTCCCGCGGCCGTGGCCATCAGGTTGAATTCCAGGGTGTCTTTCCCGGGCGAGGGCGTGCCCCTGGCCTTGGCGGCTTCCAGGGCGGCGGCTATGCTGGTATCACGCAGCTTGATACCGGTATCGCCGACGGCGCGCATGAGCGTCGGGATGGAATCCTTGAAGGGGTTTTGCCAACGCGCATAGACCCGCACTTCGGCTGCACCGAAGGGTTTGCCGGCGGTATCGACCAAGGATACCTGGATGGCGGGGTTCTCCACGTCGTCGTAACCGCCCGCGACCCGATCCTTGCCGCATGCGGTAAGCAGGGCGGCGTATATACATGCGGAAAGTACGGCGGAACGGACCGCGGGCATTCGGGAAGAGCGCATCATGCCTTGCGGGAGCCGGAATCCCATTCCGGCAATTGGTTGTTGGGGAAGAACTGCATCCCCAAAGTATAGATCCGGTCCTCGCCCTTGTCGGCGCCCACCAGGGACTTCACCTCTTCGCGGAAAGCCCGGATTTTCTCCTGCAAGGCCGCATAGCCCTGCTTGGAGATGTACACGGTCATGGCGCTGTATTCCCGGTCCGCGGGGGGCACGTGGTTGAATACGTCCGTGGCCAGCCGCAGCATCTCCTGGATGCGCAACTTGCCGACGAATGCCTTGTTCTCGCGCTCGGTGGCGATGTTGGCGTCGCGTAGCGCGTACCCGTTGGCGGTCTTGCTGATCATGCCCAGGTTGAGAAGCAGCTTCACGGCCTCTTCGACTTCCTTGGCCGGAACCTTGGGAAAGACCTTACGCCCAATGATACCGGGATTGTTCTCCTTCTGATCGATCCCGAAAAAGGCCCGGATGGAGCTGTTCTGCCATTTGGAGTAGTACTCGTAGCCTTCCAGGCCGATGATGCGGGCCTTGGATTTGGCGTATTTGGCCAGCTCGGAGTAGAGGTGTTGCTTGCCTTCGGGATGCTTGCTCTGGTTGAACTGCACCAGCAGCCCGAAGTACTTGATCTCGGAGGCCCCCAGCTTGAGGGCCTTGGCCATCCGGAATTGCAGATCGAGGGTGAGGTTGCGTTTGCCCGCGATGACCTTGGAGAAGAAGCTGGAATTGGAAAGGGGCAGGCCCGCCTTGAGGGCGAAGGCGCGCAGGGAGAAGTTCGCATCGCCCAAGCGCCGCGCCGTGAGCCAATCGCCCAGGAAGCGTCGGTAATCCAGGTAATCGAATACGGAGGGCAGGGCGGGCTGGGCTTGCATGGATGTTGGACAAATATACCCCTAACCCGCAGGGCCGCGCATTGTCGCAATGGCGCTCCCGCGGCTCCTCTGTCGCCGCGCAGACCAGGGCTTGGGGGCGTTTGGGTTCCTGGAGGGGGTATGCCGCGTGTTTCCCCGTCGGAATCGCGGACCCGGGTTCATCGGCGGCCCGTATGACTGCGGCCTTTTTGACCTAAGTATTTGCGCCCCCGCGGCGGGTCCGCGCCAGGGGCGGCCCTAGATTTCCCGTGACGCCGATCCGGCGCATCCTTGGGAGTCCCATATATGGCCCGTGCATCGTTCGCCCATTCCTGCAGCATCGTAATGGCGGCCTCGTTGGCCTTGGCCGGCCTGGGCCGGGCGCAGGATTTCATGCCTCCCGATCGTCCGCCTCCCGCCGACTATGAAGTGCAAGGGGAGTACTTCGGCGCCATCGCCGAAGGCGGCGGCAACCTGGGGGCCTGGGTGATTGGGCAGGGGGGAGACAAGTACAACGTGGTGTATCTGCCTGGCGGGCTGTTGGAGATTCCCGGGCAGGCTTCGGGAGGTTGGGACAAGGTGACCCGTATCGCGGGCTCGGGAACCGCAGCGGCGCTGACCACCCCCAACGGATACAAGGCGGCCATCGCCGGCACCGGCACGGACAAGACCATGACCGGCACCACCAATCTGGGCAAAGCCTTTACCCTCAAGCGCGTGGTGCGGCAAAGCCCCACCCAGGGATTGGCGCCCAAGGCGGAATGGAACGCCGCTTATTGGTTCCACTCCAATACCCAGGCCGATCTGACCAAATGGACGGCCAACCCGAGCGCGCCCCAGATGCGCTATGGCGGCTACCTGTTCCGCGGCGTGACCTGCACCCAGAACCATGCCACCGTGTTCCTGCATATCGAAGCGCGTTCGCCCTACTGCCCCACCTGCCGCGATCAGGATCGCGGTAACAGCGGCATCTACCTGCGCGGCATGCATGAAATGCAGGTGCTCGATTCCTTCGGCCTGAGCGGGGCCAACAATGAAATGGGATCGATCTACCGCGTCCAGGCGCCCTCGGTGAACGCGGCGCTTCCGCCCCTTACTTGGCAGACCTACGATTGCTACTACACCCCGGGCGCGGCGCCCAACTCGGCCACCATGACCCTGTACCTCAACGGCGTGCTGGTGCAGAACAAGACCCAGGTCACCGGCATTACCGAGGCGGGCTTCGCCGGTAATTCCCTGTATCTGCAGGACCACGGCCATGACGTGGTGTACAACAATATCTGGGCGGTGGCCAATGCCACGGAAACCTCGCTGCCTTACTCCAGCCTGTTGCCCACCACGGGCATCGCCGCTTCCGGACCGGCTGTCCCCGTCCCACTCCGGGGCCCGGCGACCGGAAGCGCGCTTTTCCGTAGATCGGGATCTTCCGCGGTGCTGGACGCTCTGGGCCGCGAGCTCGGAATTCCCGATGTCGAACGCCTGCTGCGCGGCGACCGCGTTCCCTCATTGCCCGGGAAGGATCAATGATGCCGCGCCGAACCCACCAGGCCGTGTTCTCCCTGCCCACCTGCCTGCTCGCCGGTTTACTTACCGGCTGGCTCGCCATGGCGGCCGCGGGGCGCGCCGAAGATGGAGCTTCATTGGCGCCTCTGCGTTTCCAGGCCACTTGGGAAGCCGGGCAGATCGAACAAGCCTTCTATTACGGTCAAAGCCAGAAGGTCGATAAAGAACTCATCAACCATGCCACGGTGTGGACCTTGCAGGAAGCCCGTCTCGGCGATCATGCCAAGGCCTTCATGGGCATCGGCGGCGGATACTTCTTCGTGTTCCCCCGCAACCTGGGATCGAATCCCTATTCGATGAGCAAGCGCTCCGCCTTCGCCCTGAGCGATGCCCACGGCGAATTCGAATTCATGGCCGGGAACGAGGGTGATCATGGCCTATTGCTCAAGGCCGGTATCTTCCCTTACAAGTACAATCCCGATGCCAAGGACCTGGGGGAATACCTGTACCGTACCTGGACCTATCCTACCATCGTGACCACGGGTGGGTTGAATCTGGTCGGGAGCGCGGGAGCCCAGCTCTCCGGGCTTTCCGCGGGCACGCGCCTGGGCGGCTTTTCCAACGAGGTGTTGCTGACGGTGCAAACCGATCGCCCGCCCGTGCTCTCCCTGAGCCTGGCCGATGTGGCCATGTACCGGCTCGGTATCCTGGACATCGGCGCGGGATTCATGTTCGACAACTTCTACAATCCCGATCCCAAGCAGGCCACGCCCAAATCGCCCGTGAACGCCTTCTATACCCTGTCCGACGGCAGCAAAATGTCGGCGCGGAAGTATGCGGATTTGCAATCGCAGGCCTTGTTACCGGCCGGGGCGGTCATCAACGATACCGGCTACTATACCATGGTCGGCCAGAAAGTCATGCTGCGCGCCGCGCTGGATTTCGGCCGGATGTTCGGCGGCGATGCCCTGTCGCCCGGTGACCTGCGCCTCTATGGCGAAGCGATCCTTCTGGGTCTCAAGGACTACCCTACCTACTACGAGAAGATGATGGATCGCACCATCCTGATGGCCGGCCTCAACCTGCCGACTTTCCGCTTGGTCGATCTGCTGTCCGTGGAGGTCGAACATTGCAGCAACCCCTTCAACAATTCCACCCGCGGTCCCTTGGGCGAAGGCATGGCCGCGCCCCATGTGGAAATGCCTCCGGAAGGCTTTCCCAATCCTCCCAAGGTGGATGGGGATGATTGGAAATGGGCCGTGAACCTGCGCAAGAACGTCTATCCGGGTTTCGCCGTGAATCTGCAGGCCGCCAACGATCACATGAAGATGCTGGATGTGTACAGCACGCCGGACTTCTACGATTTCCTCATACGGCCCAACCATTGGTATTGGGTCGTGAACCTTTCCTATTCGATGTGAACCGCCTCCCGCGCGGCGCGCGGGACGCAAGGAGAACCGCATGGACGCGCGCATGAAGACCCGTTTGGCCGCTTTGGCGTTGGCAGGGCTGTCCGTAGTGGCGGCTCCCGTCATCGCCTTGGGGAATCTGCATCCGTATTTTGCCCTCAAGCACCTGTTGCCCCCCGAGCTCGACAATATCGGCGGCATCGGCGGCATCGGGCTATTGCCCAACGGGGACGGCGTCATCTGCACCTGGGGCGGCAGCCAGCAGCCTACGGGCACGGCTTCGAAATCGAATGGCGAAGTCTGGATCATTCCCAAGTTGGCGACGGGGGAGCCCGGCACCGCCGTGCGCGTGGCTACCGGGCTGCGCGAGCCATTAGGCGTTTCCGTGGTTGGAGCCGACTTCTACGTAATGGAGAAGCCGCGCATCGCCAAGTTCACGGGATCGGGGACTACCTGGACCAAATCCACGTTATGGTCGCTGCCCACCGCATGGTACAACGACGATCAATGGCACCATTTCTCCTTCAACCTGATCAACAAGGACGGCGCTTTCTGGTTCACCACCGGCACCGCCTACGATTACAATCCCAAGGATCCCTTGCAGCGCGGCGCCTTGATCAAGGTGCCGCAGGCCGGAGGCGATTTCACCCAGATGGCCCGCGGCCTGCGCAATCCCAACGGGTTGGGGGTGGGGCCGGAAGGGGAATTCTTCGTGCCCGAGAACCAGGGGCATTGGAAACCCGCGGACGCCTTGTACCATCTGCCGGTGAAGGGCGTACCCGCCAACGGACGCTTTTTCGGATTCCGCACCGAGGGCAACAACGCCTGCGGCATCACGGCGCCGAACGTGGCCAATACCAATTGCGCGGCCGATCCGGAATATCCCCCCGCGATCTGGATCCCCTATGGAGGCTTCAGCAATTCGCCCACCCGGCCCATCCTGCTTAAGGACGGCCCCTACGCGGGCCAGATGATCGGCGGGGACGTATTCCACGGCGGCACCTTCCGCTATTTCCTCGAGAAGGTGAACGGCGAATGGCAAGGCGCGGTATTCGCCATGATGACCCCGGGCGCGGCCGGCATCAATTACGGCATCCATCAATTCCATTACACCCCCTCGGGCGCTTTGCTCGTGACGGGCATCGGGGGCGGCACCTGCGGCCTGGGAGGCTCGGGCAATTGGAATTACAACGGTACCTGCCGCGGCCTCGATCTGCTGACCCCTACCGGGACGGCGGCTTTCGAAATCCTCGCCATCCGATCGGAGAATGGCGGCTTCGACGTCGAATTCACCCAGCCCGCTTCGGCGGCCGCGGGGGTGGCCGCCAACTGGCAGGTGAAGACCACGGTATTCACCCCGGTGCAGGCCTACGGACAGGACTCCAGCTCCAACGACAACAACATCACCGTGGCCGTCGCTTCCGCAACCCTGAGCGCGGATGGTAAGCATGCGCGCTTGCAACTGGCGGGAACGGCCACCCACCGGATGTACGCCATCACTGCCAGCAACGTAGTGAGCGCCACAGGCGCGCAACCGCTTTACACCAACGTAGGCTACTATACCCTGAACAATACCGGCCCTGCGGTAGCGACAGGTGCCGTAGCCGATTTCGCGCGCCGGGCCCGGGCTTCCGCCCATTCCGGTAGGGTAACCTTGGAGGTACCGTGGCAAGGCGCCTGGCGCCTGGAATTGGTCCGACCCGATGGCGTCCGCGTGGCCTCCGCGCAAGGGCGGGGCCCGGGGAGCTTCACCAGCGGAGTACTACCCCGCGGTGTATACCTGCTTGCAGGGTCGGAAGCGGGCGCAGGCATCCGGGAACTCATCCGGGTCCAATAGACCGCCCCGGTACCGGGGCGGTGCCGCCCGGAAACCCCCAAATCCTTCAACCACAAGGGGTTATGGGGTCGAAAGCATTGCCCCCGACTCGGTAACGTGGTATCTTCATACTGTCGCTTTCCCCCCTGAGGGGTAGCGCACAGGTGACCTATGCCCGAAGCCTCGCAGCATCCGGATCCCCAAGCCGACGGCACCCCCGGATCGGTCCCCGTATCTCTCCCTGTATCCGCCCCGCGCGGGCTGGATATCCCCGCCCGCTTCACTCCCGACCATCGCCATCCCTTCGATTCCGTGGAATGGGAGCGCCGGGACGCGGTGATCGAGGACGAACGCGGCCGCATCATTTTCGAGCAAAGGCAGGTGGAATTCCCCCGTTCCTGGTCCCAGGCGGCGGTGCAGATCGTGGCCTCAAAATATTTCCACGGATCCGGTTCCGCCCGCGAAGATTCCCTCAAGACCCTCATCGCCCGCGTGGCCGATACCATTACCGCCTGGGGATTGCAGGCCGGATATTTTTCCGGCCCGGAAGCCGCCGAAACCTTCCGGCGCGAACTTTCCCACCTGCTGGTATGGCAAAAACTCGCCTTCAATTCCCCGGTCTGGTTCAACGTAGGCATCGAAGCGCGGCCGCAATGCTCGGCCTGCTTCATCAACGGGGTGGAAGACGACATGGAATCCATCCTGGAACTGGTGCGCACCGAAGGGCGCCTGTTCAAGTACGGATCGGGAACCGGCACCAATTTCTCCCGCTTGCGAGGCAGCAAGGAAAGGATTTCCGGAGGCGGAACCGCATCGGGCCCGGTTTCCTTCATGCGGGGATTCGACAGCTTCGCGGGAGTGATCAAATCGGGAGGCAAAACCCGCCGGGCCGCCAAGATGGTGATCCTGGATGCGGATCATCCCGACCTCATGGACTTCATCCGGTGCAAGGCCGCCGAAGAGAAGAAAGCCTGGGCCCTGGTGGATGCGGGTTGGCCGGGTGGCTTCAACCAGGCCGGGGGCGCCTACGATACCATCCAATTCCAGAACGCCAACCACTCGGTGCGCGCCAAGGACGAGTTCATGCGCGCGGCCCAGGAAGGCGCGGACTGGACTTTACGGGCGCGCCTGGACGGCTCCCCTGCCGGCGGGCTCAAGGCCGAAGGCATCCTGCGCGAAATCGCCGAAGCGGCCTGGGCCTGCGGAGATCCCGGGCTGCAATTCGACTCCACCATCAATCGTTGGCACACCTGCCCCGAAAGCGGCCGCATCAACGCGAGCAATCCCTGTTCCGAATACATGTTCCTGGACGATTCGGCCTGCAACCTCGCCTCCCTGAACCTGATGCGCTTCCGCGACGCAGAGGCTTCGGGCGCATTCGACATCGATGCCTTCCGGCACGCGGTGGATATCGCCATCCTGGCGCAGGAAATCCTCGTCGATGCCGCGGGCTATCCCACCGAAGCCATCGAACGCAATTCCCACGCCTTCCGGCCGCTGGGCCTGGGGTATGCCAACCTGGGAGCCTTGCTCATGGCGCGAGGCCTGCCGTACGACAGCGAGGAAGGCCGCAACTATGCGGGGGCCATCACCGCCTTGATGCACGGCCGGGCCTACGCCATGTCTGCCCGCATCGCCGCGGCCAAAGGGCCTTTCGCCGGATATTCCCCCAACCGTTCCGCCATGCTGCGGGTAATGGCCATGCATGCCGCGGCCGCCCGGGCCCTAGAACCCGCCGGCCTTCCCCGCGAACTGGGCGTGGCGGCCAAGCGCGCCTGCGAGGAGGCCCTCTCGCTGGGGAAAGCCCATGGTTACCGTAATTCACAAGTTACGGTACTCGCGCCCACCGGGACCATCGCCTTTATGATGGATTGCGATACCACGGGCGTGGAACCGGACATCGCCTTGGTGAAATTCAAGCGTTTGGCGGGCGGTGGTATGTTCAAGATCGCAAACCGCTCGGTGCACGAGGCCATGAGCAAACTGGGCTATGCGGAGCAGGAAATTTCCGGGATGCTGGCCTGGCTGGAAAAGCACGGCTCCTTGGAAGGGGCGCCGCATCTGCGCGAAGCCCATCTCCCCGTCTTCGACTGCGCCTTCGCCCCCGAAGGCGGGGTCCGTTCCATCCGCCCCATGGGGCATTTGCGCATGATGGCTGCCGTGCAACCCTTCCTTTCCGGCGCCATCTCCAAGACGGTCAATTTACCCGCCGACGCCGACGCGGCTTCGGTCCAGGACATCTTTACGGAGGCCTGGAAGCTCGGGCTCAAATCCGTGGCCATTTACCGCGATGGTTCCAAACGCACGCAACCCCTTTCCACTTCGGCGGAAATGCGTGAACGCGGCGAAGCCCGCCCCGCGCGCCGCCGCCTGCCGGATGAGCGGGAAGCCATAACCCACAAATTCAGCATCGCCGGTCACGAAGCCTATGTCACCGTCGGGAAGTACGAGGATGGTTCTCCCGGCGAACTGTTCATCGTCATGTCCAAGGAAGGCTCGGTGGTCTCGGGCCTGTTGGACAGCTTCGCCACCGCCGTCTCGCTGGCGCTGCAATACGGCGTACCGCTCAAGGTGCTGGTCGACAAGTTCAGCCATAGCCGCTACGAACCCTCAGGCTTCACCAACAACCCCCAGATCCGCATCGCCAAATCGATCACGGATTACGTCTTCCGCTGGCTCGCGCTCAAGTTCCTGCCCGCCGATCAGGCCCAGGCGGCCGTCGTAGATGGCGATGAGGCCCTGCTGGCCCTGGAGAAGTCTCCCTCCGTGGACCCGCTTTCCCGCGCGGCTTCGCCGCCCCTGGATCTGGACGCGCCTCTCTGCCCCGATTGCGGATCGATGATGATCCCGGCGGGCTCCTGCTTCCGTTGCGGCAATTGCGGCGGGACCAGCGGCTGCTCCTGACCATCCATTCCTGCTGTCGTTCCCGCGGCCATCCCTGACCTGGCGTTTTCCGGTTTTCATTCCCCGCGATTTTATCCATATTCTCCCCATGCCCCATACCAACCGCCTGATCCACGAAACCTCCCCGTACCTGCTCCAGCACGCCCACAATCCCGTGGACTGGCATGCCTGGGGCCCCGAGGCGCTGGAACGGGCCGCGCGGGAGAATAAGATGCTGCTCATCAGCATCGGCTATTCCGCCTGCCATTGGTGCCATGTCATGGAGCGCGAGTCCTTCGAGGACGAAGCCATCGCGGAACTGATGAACAAACTATTCGTATGCATCAAGGTGGATCGCGAAGAGCGGCCCGACGTGGATCAGGTTTATATGAACGCGGTGCAGTTGGTAAGCGGGCATGGGGGATGGCCGCTGAATTGCTTCGCGTTGCCCGACGGCCGGCCCGTATACGGGGGCACGTATTATCGTCCCGAGCAATGGCGCGATGTCCTCCGCAGCCTGGCGGATATGCACGCCAACGATCCCGCCAAGGTGGAGAAGTACGCGGAACAATTGACCCGCGGCGTACGCCAAAGCGAATGGTCCGGCCCCGCGGGAATTCCGGCCGCCATGGATATGGCCGCGATTAAGGACCTGGTGGAACCTTGGGCGGATCGATTCGATCGCTTGGAAGGCGGGGCCAACCGCGCCCCGAAGTTCCCGCTCCCGAATAATTGGCAGTTCCTCTTGCGTTACTCGCGCGCCGCATCCGATCCCGCCATCCTGACCCAGGTGAAGTTGACTTTGGACAAGATGGCCTTCGGCGGGATTTACGATCATCTCGGGGGCGGGTTCGCTCGCTATTCCACCGATAGCCTATGGAAGGTGCCGCATTTCGAGAAGATGCTCTACGACAACGGGCAGCTGCTGGAATTGTACGCCGAAGCCTACCAGGCCACCGGTGATCCGCTCTACGCCCGCGTGGTGCGCGAGACCGCGGCCTTCGTGGCCCGGGAGCTTACGGCTCCGGAAGGCGCGTTCTATTCCGCCTTGGATGCGGACAGCGAAGGCGTGGAAGGCAAATATTATGTGTGGAGCAAGGAAGAGATCGAAGCCTTGCTGGGTGAGGGATTCCCCTTGTTCCGCGACGCCTACAATATCAACTCCACCGGTTATTGGGAGGAAGGGAATTACATACCCCTGCGCAAGCAACGCGACGCCGAACTCGCCGCCGCGGCGGGACTGCCGGAAGACGATTTGCGCTCGCGGCTCGATGCCTGCCTGATCAAGCTTCTGCTCGTGCGCGAAAAACGCGTGCGTCCCGGCCTGGACGACAAAACGCTTACGGCCTGGAATGCCTTGATGAGCAAAGGCTTACTGGCCGCCTATCGCGCGCTGGGCGATGCCACCTACCTGGCGGCCGCCGAAAAGAACCTTGAATTCATCCTGACCCACGGCCGCCGTCCCGATGGCGGGCTCCACCGCACCTACAAAGCCGGACGCTGGACCATCAACGCCTTTCTCGAGGACTACGCGGGAATGGCCGAGGCCCTGATCGATCTGTACCAGGCCACCTTCGCGGAGAAATGGCTGACCGCGGCCGGGGAATTGGCGGAATACGCAATCGCCCATTTCCGCGATGGCGATTCGGGCCTGTTCTTTTTCACTTCCGATCTCGATGCTCCCCTGGTGGCCCGCAAGCTCGAGCTGATGGACAATGTCACTCCGGCCTCCAACTCCGCTTTGGCCAAGGCCCTGTTCGCCTTGGGGGAATTGCTGGGGGAATCCCGCTTTTCCGAGATGGCCGCCGCGATGCTGGGCCAGATCGCCGGTGATATGCCCGCCTATGCCTCCGGCTATTCCAACTGGGCCATGCTGGGCTTGTCCCTGGCCGCCCCGTTCCATGAAATCGTCATCGCCGGACCCGACGCCGAGCCGGTCCGCAAGCAGCTCGCCACCCGCTGGCTCCCGGACGCCGTATTCGCCGGAGCCTCCGGCCCGAGCCGCCTGCCTTTGCTGGCAGGCCGCTTCGACCCTCTGCGTACCCGCATCTACGTATGCCGGGACCGCGTCTGCGATCTCCCCGTCGACTCGGCTACGGAAGCCCTGACCCGCCTCGGCCGCGCCTAAGCCTCCGCTATCCGCGTTGCGCGATCCCAAGTTAACCCATTGATTTGCGTGGCACTACCCGATCGCAACGGGAGATCCTCCCGAATAGGAAACTTGCGTGTCACCCCCTTCATAACGCACTCGCGCCGGCCTGCGCGACCCGCGATTAATTCCAGCGAACTCAATGTGTTAGCCGATCCATTACAGCCCAATAAAGACGGGGCTTCCAGGCCACGTCACCTGCAAGCCCCGTCCCACCGGGGTTGCGGGTCGGGAAGCCCGGCAGCCCCGATGGGCGTAGGGATGCGGGCCATCGCGTCTTCGCGAAAGATCAATTACCGCTTTCCTTTTGCGGGGATCGGTGGTATATAATGGGACCGAGGCGCGAATTCGCTTGCATGGATGCAGGCCCGACAGCCTCGAGGTAAAACCCGAAAGGAATCGCATGAACAAGCAAGAATTGGTACTGGCCGTGCTCCAAGATTCGAAGAGCGGCATCGAGACCAAAGCCTCCGCCGAACGCGCCGTCAACGCCGTGCTGGACGCCATCGAAACCGGCATCAAGAAGGACGCCGTGGTCCAGTTGATCGGCTTCGGTACCTTCACCGTCAAGACCCGCGCCGCCCGCAAAGGCCGCAATCCCTCCACCGGCGCCGAGATCAAGATCAAGGCCTCCAAGACCGTTGGCTTCAAGGCCGGCGTGGCCCTGAAGGAAACCGCCAAGAAGGCGAAGGCGAAGTAAGCATCCGCCCGCGCCTTTGATTGGCGTGGACATGCGGGCGCTCCGGATAGATAAGAGCGCCGTGCAAAACGGAGACGGTCCCCAAGGCCGTCTCTTTCATTTCCCCCTTTGCTAATTTATCCCCATGGACTCCAGTGATTTGCGCGTCGGTCGGTTGCCCTTCCTGGTCTGCGCCCCCTTCTTCCACGGCACCCTCCCCGGCGGCCCCGGTGCGGGCGAGCTGGAAGGCATCCGCTTCCTGGACGGCGTTCCCAGTTTCCTGAATCGGGAATTGCAGGCGGGACGCGTGGACTGCGCGCCCTCCTCCAGTTTCGAGTACGGCCTGCATGCGGGCGATTACCGATTGTTCCCCCATATCTCGACTTCCAGCACTATGGAAATGAAGTCGGTGCTGTTCCTGTCAAAGCGTCCTTGGGAA